>NZ_JBVVQS010000073.1:0-66521 GCF_055811575.1 Mesorhizobium sp. WSM4815
GAACCCCCTCGCGCACAATGCGCAAAACTGTTCGCGATGTCCTCGCACACCTGTTCGCGATGTCTCCGGTCCAAACAGGCCTTGTGGGAGAAGGAAGAAGCAGCCAATCAATTCCAGTTACCCTGTGGCTCAGGATTTTTCGCTTGATCGCCTACTGACATTTCGTCCATCTAGCGCCGGCGGTCGTCCGACCACCTACAGCGCCGCGCGTCCTTTCGGACGCGCAAAGGACGCTGTAGCACTTGATTGGGCACATGATCCTTTCCGAAAATCGAAGCCGATTTTCGGGGTCATGTGCTAGAGGACCTGTAATGGCGCGCGACACAACCGATTTCCGGCCGATCGAAGGCGTCGACGAGCTTGTCGAGCACCTGGCTGAAGGCAACAAGCCGCGCGACAAATGGCGCATCGGCACCGAACACGAGAAATTCCCGTTCTATGTCGACGGCAATGCGCCGGTGCCCTATGGCGGCGAGCACGGCATCCGCGCCATTCTCGAAGGCATGCAGGAAAAACTCGGCTGGGATCCGATCATGGATGCCGGGCGTATCATCGGCCTGGTCGAGCCGACCGGCCGGGGCGCGATCTCGCTGGAACCCGGCGGCCAGTTCGAACTGTCCGGCGCGCCGCTGGAGACGATCCACCAGACCTGCCGCGAGGGCAATGCGCATCTGGCGCAGGTGCGCGAGATCGCCGAGCCGATGGGCATCCGCTTCCTCGGCCTCGGCGGCAGCCCGAAATGGTCGCTGGCCGAGACGCCAAAAATGCCAAAGTCGCGCTATGAGATCATGACGCGCTACATGCCCAAGGTCGGCAGCAAGGGCCTCGACATGATGTACCGCACCTGCACCATCCAGGTGAATCTCGACTTCGAGAGCGAGTCCGACATGCGCCGCAAGATGCAGGTGTCGCTGAAGCTGCAGCCGCTGTCGACGGCGCTGTTCGCCAACTCGCCGTTCACTGAGGGCCGGCCCAACGGATTTCAGAGCTGGCGCGGCGACATCTGGCGCGACACCGACAACCAGCGCTCGGGGCTGCTCGACTTCTGCTTCTCGCCCGATTTCGGCTTCGCCGACTATGTCGAATGGGCGCTCGACGTGCCGATGTACTTCGTCATCCGCGACGGCCACTACCACGACATGACGCACGTCACCTTCCGCCAGTTCATGGCAGGTGCGGCCCGCAACGAGATTTCTGACGGACTGCCGACGATGGGCGATTGGGCGAACCATTTGTCGACGCTGTTTCCCGACGTGCGATTGAAGCGTTTCCTTGAAATGCGCGGCGCCGATGGCGGACCGTGGCGGCGCATCTGCGCGCTGCCGGCTTTTTGGGTCGGGCTGCTCTACGACGCGGCGGCGCTCGACGCGGCCGAGGCGCTGACCTCGAGCTGGAGCTATGAAGAGGTGCTGGCGATGCGCAACGCCGTGCCGGAACAGGGCATTTCGGCGCCGTTCCGCAACACGACACTGCGCGAGATCGCCCGCGACGTGCTCGTCATCTCGCGCATGGGGCTGAAGAACCGCGGCCGCAAGAACCGCGACGGCTATGACGAAACGTCCTTCCTCAGCACGCTGGACGAAGTCGTCGCGCGCGGCACCACCAGCGCCGAGGAACTGCTTTCCGCCTATCATACGCGCTGGGGCGGCTCGATCGAGCCGGTGTTCATGGAGTATGCGTATTAGCCGTTTGCTATCGGCTTGGCCGACGGCTCGGGAAACGCGCTTTCCGAAATCGATTCCGATTTTCGGGCCGATGCGGTAGGCTCTCCTACGAGGATTTTCCCGAGGAGAAAACCAATGGCTTCCTTGTTCGACATTCTGGCGCAGGCGCAGAACGGTAACGGCATGCAGGCCCTGGCCCAACAGTTCGGCCTTTCGCAGCAGCAAGCGCAATCGGCGGTCGAGGCGCTGCTGCCGGCCTTTTCACAGGGGCTGAAGCGCAGCACCTCCGACCCCTACGGGCTCGGCGCGTTCATGACGGCAATGGCCAGCGGCCAGCATGCCAAATATTTCGAGGACGCAGGCCGTGCCTTCTCGCCGCAGGGCGTCGATGAAGGCAACGGCATTCTTGGCCATCTGTTCGGCTCAAAAGACCTGTCCCGCGCCGTTGCCAGCCAGGCAGCGCAGGCGAGCGGCGTCAGCCAGCAGATCTTGCAGCAGATGTTGCCGGTCGTGGCTTCGATGATGATGGGCGGCCTGTTCAAGCAGACCACAAATCAGATGCAGGCGGCAGGCGGATTCGGCGGCGGCAGCAATCCGCTCGGCGAGATTATCGAGCAGATGATGCGGCAGGCCGGCGGCGGCGCGCAGGCGCCGCAACAGCGCCAGGCACCGCAGCCCGGCCCGATGGACAATCCGTTCGGCAAGGTGCTGCAGGACATGTTCGGCGGCGCGCAGCAGCCGCAGGGTCAGCCGCAGCAGGCGCCCAATCCCTACGGCGACAATCCGCTCGGCAAGGTGCTGCAGGACATGTTCGGCGGCGGCGCGCAACAGCCGCAGCGCGAAGCGCCGCAGCAACGCGAAGCGCCGCAGCCGCAGACCAACCCGAGCGGCAGGCCACGCAATCCGTTCGACGATTTGTTCGGCAAGATGTTCGAAGCGGGCGCGCAGCAGCGTGACGATTACCAGAAGGGCATGGAGTCGATCTTCGAACAATTCAAGCGAGGTATGGACCGGCGCTAAACCGACCAGGCGGCCGCAACTTGATCTTTGAGCGAAAAAATGCCCGATCCTTGGGAGGACCGGGCAGTGCGCAGGCGGGCCGGCGGGGAAACCGGCAGGGAGTGGGGGCCTGCGAAGCCCTTTAGCGCCGTGCCCCAAAGGGCACGCAGCCAGCGCGATCAGGTCACCTGCGGGCAAGATCCTCGATCGTTTCCGTGCGATCGGCCGCGATGGCGCGAAGCCTCTCGGTTGGATCGCGGCCGAACGGCACGTCGATGGCGACGTGGAGATCGCCGCGCGTCAAGCCGATGTCGGCAAGTTCGGCGTCCGACATCTCGCCAAGGCGATAGAAGGCGCGGCGGTTTTTCCAAGCGCGATAGACATTGGAGATGGTGTTGACCACGCGCGTCGCAATAGCCGGACGCGACGTGATGCGCGAAGTCTCGGTGGCGAAATCAAACGTAGCCATGTCAGTCTCCTTCATATTCGAACGGACGAAGACGGGCGATCGGCGCTGGAAACAGCCGCCGTTCCGGTCCCGATTCACATAGAAAATGCAGGTCGTTGTCCTAAAACCGGTGACCACTTTTAGGCGACCTGCATTGCCGTCATGTGGACAGTCGTAAATTTGCCATCGTTCGATTGATTAATCCAACGAATGTTTCTAATCTTTAGCATCAACTCTGGTGATGGATTAGACCGATGAAAGCGCCACTCGATCTCGATCAGTTGCAGACCTTCGTCTCAATCGTCGACACCGGCAGCTTCACCCGCGCGGCGGAAGCGGTGCATCGGACCCAGTCGGCGGTATCCATGCAGATGCGCCGGCTGGAGGAACGGATCGGCAAGCCGCTGTTCGAAAAGGACGGCCGCACCAACAGGCTGACCGAGGAGGGCGACAGGCTGCTCTCCTACGCAAGACGGTTGCTGTTCCTCAATCGGGAAACGCTGGCCGCCTTCGACGACCGGCGGCTCGAAGGCACGATCCGCATCGGCACGCCGGACGACTATGCCGATCGCTTCCTGCCCGAGATCATGGCCCGCTTCGCCCGTTCCAACCCACGTGTCGAACTGACCGTGATCTGCGAGCCGACGCCGGGGCTGGTCGAGCATATCAAGCGCGGCAATCTCGATCTGGCACTGGTGACGCATAGTGACGCGCACGGCCAGTCGGAAGTGGTGCGGCGCGAACCGCTGCTGTGGGTGACTTCGGCCAACCATGCGACGCATGAACAGGACGTTCTGCCGATGGCCTTCGGCCGGCCGAACTGCATCTGGCGGCGGGCCGCGGTCGACGTGCTCGACCGGCAGAACCGCGACTACCGCATCCTGTTCACCAGCTTCTCGGCGACAGTCATCACCGCCGCGGTGCTTTCCGGCCTGGCGATCTCGGTGCTGCCGGAATGCGCGCTGCGCCCCGGCATGCGGGTGCTGGGCGACGCCGACGGGTTCGGCGTCCTGCCCGATTGCCGCATCGGCATCATGCGCGGCCAGACGTCGCGGCCGGAGATCGTCGACGCGCTGGCCCGTCACATTTCGGAAAGCCTCGACAATATTTCCGTGCCGCTCGGCGAAGAGACGGGAAACTTCGACTTCGCAGCCTTTTCGAAGATGAAGCGGGGCAAGCCGAACCAGATCGTGCCGGGCTGGTAAGGATCAGGCGGAAACTGCTGCCGGCGTGCTGTCCTTGCCAGGCAAAAGGCCGGCCAGCCGCAGCAATTGCGCCGGTTCCAGCGGCAGCGACAGCAGGTGGCCCTGAAACTCTCGGCAGCCCATGGCGACGAGCAGCGCCTTTTGCTCCTCGGTCTCCACGCCTTCCGCGGTGACGCCGACGTCAAGAGCGTCGGCAAGATCGACCAGCGCCCTGACGATCGCCGCCGAACTCTCGTCGCGGCCGAGGAGGTTCACGAAGGAGCGGTCGATCTTGAGCTTGTCGATGGCGTGGCGGCGCAGATAGTTCAGCGACGAATAGCCGGTGCCGAAATCGTCGAGCACTATGGCGATCCCCGACCGGCGCAAGGCAGCCAGAGCCGCCCTGGTCGTATCGTTGTTGTCCAACAGCACGCTCTCGGTGATCTCGAGCTGCAGGCGCCCTGGCGCCAATCCGGTCTCGGCGAGAACCGCCGCAAGCTGCTCGGTGAAACCGGCGTCGCGCAGTTGCAGCGGTGACACGTTGACGGCCACCCAAGGCAATTCGGTGCCGACAGCGAAGCGGCAAGCCTCTTGCAGCGCCCATTTGCCAAGCTGGCCGATCATGCCACGTTCTTCGGCGATGGCGATGAATTGTGCCGGCGGCAAGCCACCGTGGACCTCATGTCCCCAGCGGATCAGCGCCTCGGCACCGAGGATCGTGCTGCCGTCCGCCGCAAAGATCGGCTGATACGCCAGCTTGATCCCGGTTCCGCCATTCAGGGCATGGCGAAGCTCGCTCTCAACCTGGCGCTTGCGCAACAGCAGGTCGTCCATGTCGCCGGCAAAGACCTGGTAGCGGCCGCGGCCGTTCTTCTTGGCTTCGTAAAGCGCGATATCGGCCTTGCGCAGCAAGTCGTCCGCATCGGCATCCGGACCGGTCGACAATGCTATGCCGATGCTGGCGCTGACAAAAACCTGGTCGTCGGCCAGCTTGAACGGCTCCTGCAGCTTTTGAAGCAGACCCTCCGAAACATCTTCGGCGCCTCGGATGTCGTTAACATCAATCAGGATCATGGCGAACTCATCGCCGCCGAGCCGTGCCACGGTGTCGACCTCCCGGATTGCCTGCTGGAGCCTCGCGGCGGTCTGGCGGACAAGCTCGTCGCCGGCAGGATGGCCAAGCGTGTCGTTGACGTGCTTGAAACGGTCGAGGTCGAGATAAAGCAGTGCCACTTTGGCTGTTTCGTGACTGGCCGTGAGCAAAGCGCGCCGGAGCCGGTCCTCGAACAGCGCCCGGTTGGGAAGGCCGGTGAGCGTGTCGTGGAAGGCGAGATACTGCGCCTCGGCCTGACTGGTCTGCAGCGCCGACGATGCACGGCGGAGGCGGCGCAGCAGGAATGCCAGGACACCTGCCGCGAGCAGCGCGCCACCGATCAGGGCCGGCCCTGCCTCGCGCACAAGCGCGCTGCCGGGCCGCTCCTGATCCCAGCCGGCATAGGCCAGGATGACGCCGCGTGAGTCGACCAGCGGAATGGCAGCCCCGCCGACCGGCTGCGACAACGGCAGCAGGCGGGCGCCCGCCAACAGATATTGCCCGGCGATCTTGGCCAGCAATGCGTCGGTGATGAAGTCCACCGAGATATGCAGGTATTCGCTGCCAGGCGCCTGGATTACGCGGTCGGAACTCGGCACCAGCGGCATGATGCTGAGGATGGCAGGTTTTCCGTCAAGCTCGACCAGATCCCCTGCGGCCAATTTGACCGGACCGCCGGCCAGGTCTTCTTTCGCCGGCTCGCGGATCAACCGGCGCACCCTTTCGACCGTGGGCAACAGAACCGGTTCATCCTCGCTGTAACGCGCCGGCGCCAGCACGTTTCCTTCACGCATCGCGTGGACCGGACGATCGGCGGCATCCAGTACATAGACCCGATCATGCCCATAGTAGGAATACATCCAGACGCTGATGTTATCGATCATCCAGTCCACGTTGCCGGCCTTGGCATTGATGACGGAATCGTCCCAGACTGCGATGCTTTCCTGCTCGCGATCCACCGCCGCGATCCGGTCCCGCATGCCGTTGGCGAAAAGGATTTTCTGCCGCTCGAGGGAGACGCTATCCGCCTGCACAGTGGCGTAAAAGCCAAAGCCGACGACCATGGCAAGCGCGAAAATGGCAAGCGCCATCACCGTCAACGTGACCTGGAACGTTAATGGGCTGCGTTGAAGACGACGGCTCATGCGTCCTGGCCACTCTCTTTTCCGCACAGTCATCAGATCGGGTTAAGATCGAGTTATGACGTCGGCTACGAGCGACGGCCTTGACGCCGGCCAACAACCGCCCCCCAATCGGCCAATGAGCGACGCAGCATCCGAATCACGTACCAACGCCACCGAATACACAGTCAGCGAGATTTCCGGCGCGCTGAAGCGCACGGTCGAGGACGTCTTCGGCAATGTGAGGGTGCGCGGCGAAATATCAGGCTATCGCGGACCGCATTCCTCCGGCCATGCCTATTTCTGCCTCAAGGACGACCGCGCACGGCTCGACGCCGTGGTCTGGAAGACCACGATGGGCCGGCTGAAGTTCCGCCCGGAAGAAGGCATGGAGGTGATCGCCACCGGCCGGCTCACCACCTATCCCGGAAAATCCACCTACCAGATCGTCATCGACAATCTGGAGCCCGCCGGCGCCGGGGCGCTGATGGCACTGCTGGAAGAGCGCAAGCGCCGGCTGCAGGCCGAAGGCCTGTTCGATGCCGGCCGCAAGCGCTTGCTGCCGTTCATGCCGCGCGTCATCGGCGTCGTCACCTCGCCGACAGGCTCTGTCATCCGCGACATCATCCACCGGATCAAGGACCGGTTTCCGCTGCATGTGCTGGTCTGGCCGGTGCGAGTGCAGGGCGAAACGGCCGGCGCGGAAGTGACCGCCGCCGTCAACGGCTTCAACGGACTGGCGCAGGATGGCGTCATCCCGCAGCCCGACCTGCTGATCGTGGCGCGCGGCGGCGGCAGCCTCGAGGATCTTTGGGGGTTCAATGACGAGGCGCTGGCCCGCGCCGTCGCCGCCTCGCGCATTCCGGTGATTTCCGCCGTCGGCCATGAAACGGACTGGACGCTGATCGATCTGGCGGCGGATGTGCGGGCGCCGACACCGACGGGTGCCGCCGAAATCGCCGTGCCCGTGCGCGCCGACCTCGAAGTGACGCTTGCCGGCCTTGGTGCGCGGCTCAAGGCCGCGGTATCGCGCAATTTCGAGCGCAAGCGCCAGGCGGCGCGTGCCGCCGCCCGGGCGCTGCCCTCGCCCGACCAGTTGCTGGCATTGCCGCGCCGGCGTTTCGACGAGGCGACGAGCCGGCTTGGCCGAGCGCTGTCCGTCAGCGTCCAGCGCAAGCGAGCTAGGCTCCAGGCGCAGCGGCTGACGCCGGCCACCCTGTCGCGACGCATGAACGAGGCCCGCACACTGGCCGGCCGCGACATTGGCCGCGCGCAAGCGGCGTTCTTCGCCATCGTGCGCGAGCGGCGAACGCGGTTTTCGCGCACCGCGGCGCGGCTGTCGCCGGCGCCGCTCGCAAGGCGGCAGAAATTGCAGGCAGATGCCCTGGTGGCGCTGTCGCGACGACAGGATCGGGTGATTTCGGTGCGGCTCGAGCGGTTGCGTGGGAAACTGACCCAGGCCGACCGGCTGCTGGCGACGCTGTCGCACAAGGCGGTGCTGGCGCGCGGCTTCGCCCTGGTGAAAGACGCCGACGGGGCGGTGATCAAGCAAGCGGCGGAAGTGACGCCGGGGCTGGCACTTTCGCTGGAGTTCGCCGACGGGACCGCCGATGCGATTGCGACCGGCGGCACGGCACGGCCGAAAACTGTTGCAAAGCCGGCCGCCAAAGCCAAGGAGCCTGGCAGCCAAGGCTCGCTGTTTTGAGTGCCGATGATTTCCGGCAATCCACATCACCAGACGACGCCTTCCGGCAAGCAGCGCGCGCGAGCCTTCGGCATTCGTTTTGACGGCACGCCCGGACCGTTCAACGCCATCACCGATGTGGCTGGCGTTGCGGTCGGTTATTCGACGCTGATTTCAGGCGAAGGTGCGCTGGTGGTCGGCGAGGGGCCGGTGCGCACCGGCGTGACCGCCATCCTGCCCAGACCGCGCGCCGAACTGGCCACGCCGGTGTTTGCCGGCATTTTCGGCCAGAGCGGCAATGGCGAATTGACCGGCTCGCACATCATCGAGGAAACCGGTGCCTTCAATTTTCCGATCACCGTCACCAACACGCATTCCTGCGGCGTTTCACGCGACGCAACGCTGCGCTGGATGCAGCGCGTGCTGCCGGCCGCGCTCGACAGCGGCTGGGGCCTGCCGGTGGCGGCGGAGACCTATGACGGCTTCCTGAACGACATCAATGGCCACCATCTCGGGTTTGAGCATGTCGCCGCGGCCCTCGATGGCGCGACCTGCGGATCGATCGAGGAAGGCAGCGTCGGCGGCGGCACCGGCATGATCGCCTTCGGTTTCAAGGCAGGCTCCGGCACGGCATCGCGCCTCGTCGAATGGCACGGCCGGCGCTACACGGTCGGCGCCTTCGTGCAGGCGAATTTCGGCAGGCGGAGCAATTTTACCATTCGCGGCCTGCGCGCCGGGCCCGATCTCATCGAACCGGCGATCCGCGAAAGCACGCCGCGCGCGGAAAAGGGTTCAATCATCGGGATCGTCGCCACCGATGCGCCGTTGCTGCCGCATCAGATGAAGCGCTTGGCACGCCGGGTGCCGCTCGGCGTCGCCATGACCGGCGGCTTCGGCTATCACAGCTCGGGCGATATTTTCCTGGCCTTTTCGACCGCCAACCGCGAGGGGCGCTGGCGCCGCCAGGCCGCATCGCCAGCGCCGACTTTATCCCGGATACCGACATCGACCCGTTCTTCGATGATCGGGAGTGTGGAGGAAGCGATCCTCAATGCGCTGGTCGCCAATGACGACATGACCGGGCGCGACGGCAATTTCGTGCCGGCGCTGCCAAAGGCATGGCTCAAGAGCAAATTCGGGGCTAGGCAGGGAAAGTAGAACTGGGTGGCGTGTCACGCGTCGCACAGGTGAATAGACGCCTTTCGCCGGGTCGGCATGTCACTCGCTAAAGCGCGTCGCGTTTGAAGGGATTCATGCGATGCCCTTTAGTTCTTTGTTTTATGCATGTCGTTATCCCAAAACCGCTGCGCACTTTTGGGCGACATGCATTAGTCCGAATTCTTTTCGTCCTGATCGGCCTCAGCCGCCTCTTCCAGCCTCGACGCGATAAGTTCCTGAATGTCGCCGACCTCTTCCTGGATATCCTCCAGCGGTATGCCGGCCTCAGCCGCCTTCGCCGCGCATTCCTTGGCGAGGGTCTCGGCCTGCTCCTCGATCCTATCCAGCGAGGACTGGCAGTGGACCTTTTCGCCGATCCACTCCTGCAAGAACTCGATCGCGTGTTCGCTCATGCTGCTGTTCCCTGGCGGCTGCGCCGGTTGGTAATCATAAACGCCGGCATCCCCGAAAAGATGCACGCTCCTATTCCAACCGAGTCGCCGTCACCCGGCAAGCCGATCTTGCCCAAGCTCCACAGGGCTGACGGAAATCGAAGGTTCAAGGAGCACATTCTAATTCTGAAGGAGATTCTATTTTCCTGAGCAGACTGGCACCGTTGACTGGGATCAGGTCCCGGATCGCGCCATTGTTTCTACTTGTTATTTTCCGGCAATCCAGTCAATTTGTATGACAATAGGTATCACATTACGCGGCACGTTTGCGGCGCCATTCGCTGCGCAACCCTAGGGTACGCGGCCAAAGCCGCCGCTATATAGTGACATCCTCAGGCAATGTCGACTCCGCTCGCCGTCCTGCTTCTTTCCGTCGCGCCGAGCGTATCTGGATGGCATTTTGTCATCGTCGGGGGTGGGCAATTTTCGCCGGGGCCGCGAGCGTGAGCGAGACGGTTCTCGACCTCGCTTTTCCGCGGCAAAGATCCCAGTCACCGGCGGAGTGCCCGGTTCCGGCAACGGCTCGGGAAAGAACCAGGGGGATCACCCCCCCTGCTTTCATCGTCATCAACTCGAGCTCGGTTTCGATCGCGATCAAACCGCGGAAAGAAAGCCCGCTTCCGTCGTTGCGTTCGATTCGGATATGAATTTCAGATCGCGGACGCGCAGCGGTCGCGTCGATGAAAATCCGATTGCCGAGCTCGTAGGTAAATCGCCCTGCTGTCGCTTCCTTCGGCAGAATAATGGGCAGGATGCCCATGCCGACGAGATTCGTTCTGTGAATGCGCTCAAAGCTTAGCGCAAGGACAGCGCGAACGCCCATCAGCGCGACACCTTTAGCAGCCCAATCGCGCGATGACCCGGTCCCGTAGCGTTCCCCAGCGATGATTATGGTGCTCGCCTGTGCGTCCCGATAACGGCACGCGACGTCCCAAAGTGGCGCCATCTCTCCACTCGGGATGTGGATTGTATAGCCCGGAGGCGCCTGCGGCGCGAGATAATTGAGCGCGTCACGGTTGTCGAACAGGCCGCGCACCATCACTTCCCAATTCCCCCGCCTCGCGGCGAGCACATTAAGATCGTCTGCAGAAACGCTCCGCGCGGTCAGATGTTTACCTGCGATGCTGTCTTGCGCGATTTGTCCAGCCGGCGATATGTGGTCCGTGGTCATGTCGTCGCCCAGAACCAGGAGCGGGTAAGCCTTATACGCTCCCAGGCGATTCGGTTGATTAACCGATGCAAAAGGCGGTCGGCGGATGTAGGTCGACGAGACGTCCCAAGGGAATTGCGGCGCGTCAGGAGCGACGAGGTTTGCCCACGCGGCGTTACGCCTGGCATCGCGAAACGCACTCGCATAATCGGTGCTGTCCGAGTGCGCGGCGAGGACAGCATCGACCTCAGAACGATCCGGCCATAAGTCGCTCAAATAGATTTGACGGCCGTCACTGCTCTGGCCCAAAGAGTCGCACGTAATATCGCGCATCACGTCGCCTGCGAGCGCATAGGCAACGACCATCGGCGGAGAGGCAAGAAATCCATTCTGCAGGTGTGGGTGAATGCGGCCTGGAAAGTTGCGGTTGCCCGAGAGCACGGCGACGGCGTTAAGGCCGCTCGTTATTGCTGCCTCCATCTCGGGAGGAAGAGGGCCGGAATTGCCAATGCAAGTCGTGCATCCAAAGCCGACGATGCCGAAGCCGACAGCCTCGAAATCCTCAAGTAGTCCGGATCGGGCAAGGTAGCGTTGGGCGGCCGGCGAACCTGGCGCAAGAGATGTTTTCACCCAACACGGTGGCTTCATCCCGAGCTTGCGCGCCTTACGAGCAACCAGTCCAGCGGCGACTAAGAGCGATGGATCGGAGGTATTGGTGCAACTGGTAACGGCGGCGATGGCCACCGCACCCTCGGGAATGCCGGACGCTGCCAAATAGGGCGGCGCCTTCCCGGCCAACTGCTTGAGGACACGCGGGACATCGCCCGGCCGAACGAGATCTTGCGGCCGGCGCGGCCCAGCGAGAGTGGTACGTATTTGCGATAATTCCAATTGGAGGATGTCGGTGTAGCGAGGGCGAGCCGCGGGGTCGAACCAAAGCATCATCGCCTTGGCAATCGCTTCGACGCGATCGGTCAACTCCTTAGGGCGGCCGGTCGCCGCAAGGTAGCGAACCGTGTTTTCGTCAATGGGGAAATACCCCGTAGAGGCGCCATACTCCGGAGCCATGTTTGCGACAACGGCGCGATCCCCTGCGGTGAGCGTGGAAACGCCCGGGCCGAAAAACTCAACGAACTGCCCAGACACGCCGTAACTGCGAAGCCTGCTTGTGACCGCGAGCGCAAGATCGGTTGAGAAAGTGCCGGCCGGTAACCGTCCGCTGAGATATACGCCCAAAACGTCGGGGAGCCTCAAAGTAACCGGCATGCCAAAAATCGCGCTCTCGGCTTCCAGTCCACCTACGCCCCAGGCGAGCACGCCGATGCCGTTTATCATAGGAGTGTGACTGTCGGTGCCCAGCAGAGTGTCAGGCACTGCCCAGTCTTCGCCATCGCGCCTCACGACAGCGATGACGCTGGCAAGCTGCTCCAGATTGATCGTGTGCATAATGCCGGTTCCCGGCGGATGAACGCGAAATCCCGGTAACGCCTTTGTCGCCCATTTCATCAGCCGGTAGCGTTCTGCGTTTCGCTGGACCTCTTTGGCCATGTTGAAGGGGAACGCATCGGCCGCCGCAAATCGGTCAACGGCTATGCTGTGGTCGACCGAGACATCAACCGGGATGACAGGTGAGAGGGAGGTGGGATCGCCGCCAGACTCCGCAATGGCATCACGCATTGCGGCGATGTCCACCAAAGCGGGCACGCAGGTGGTGTCATGCATGAGCACACGGCTTGGTGCGAAGCGTACTTCAGCCTCGCTGCGGCCGGTGCGGAGCCAATCGCGAAAGAGGCCGGCCATTGCGTCCCCTTCCCCAGCATTTCGGAGATTGTTCTCCAAGAGGATCCGTAGAACATAGGGAAGCCTTTCCAGGTCGGGACCAAAAGCCTTGCCGAGATCGAGGATTCTGAATTTGCGCCCCGCAGCCCGAACGATTTGGGTATGCATCTATGCTCCTTGTCATTTTGGCTTTATCATCCTAGAAAGCCAATCCTAATGAAATGTCAAGGACAGGGCAATGTCATCATCATGGTCGCCTGCGCACTACCTCACATTCGCCGATCACCGCACGAGGCCCGCGATCGCCGATCCGGCCATGGTCCGCAACCAGGATCCGGCACAAGTCACTGACCTCGGCTGCGGCCGGGCAACTCAACGGAACTTCTTGTCGCCCGTTTCCCGGCCGCCACTGTCAGCGGGATGGACTCATCACCCCAGATGATCGAAAGCAGCGCGGAAGCGACCCGCTCGATTGATTTTCAGCGTTTCTCGAATTGAGCGTTGGGTGCCTGCTAAGAGACAGGACGTCATCTTCGCCAATGCCGTTCTGCAGTGGCTCCCGGTCCATGACAGCTTGCTACCCGTCTCCTCAACGCATTGGAAATGAAAGGAACGCTGGCGATACATATGCCGGACAATTTGAATGAGCCGACCCATGTGTGCATGCGAGAGGTGGCGCGGGACGCCAGATGGTCTCAGCGTCTCGCGAGCGCTGACTGGGAGCGTGCCTCGATTGAGATGGCCCCCGCTTACTTTAGGATGTTGAAAGCGCATTACCGCCAAGTCGAGGTGTGGCGCACGACCTACCACCATCCTCTTAGAGGCGTGGATGGAATCATCGAGTGGTTTAGTAGCACGGGACTCCTGCCCTATCTCTTGCGGCTGGAGCGTGATCAGAAAGAACAGTATCTCGACGCCTACCGAACCTTGCTGGCGAAGCACTATTCGGCCTTTGAAGACGGGACGGTGCTGTTGCCATTCCCGCGCGTCTTCATGATAGCGACGCGATAAGGATTGGCTTTTTTAGAAAGTGTCGTGCAAACTTCTCCGCGAAGCAGCGGGAATCATCTTGGCCGCTGAGCGGATTTCAACGCCGACCTCCACGGCCAACAGCAGTTCGGAGCCCCTTATGCCAGCAAGCGCCTTGGCACGAAACATCGCCGGTCAGATAACGCTGCTCGTCACCACGGGCGAACTCGTCGCCGGCGATCATGTGCGAACCCAGCATTTGGCCGACAGGTTCGGCGTATCACGCTCACCGGTGCGCGAAGCCATGCAAGTTCTCTCGGAGCAAGGATTACTGGAACAAAAGGAAAATCGGGGCTTCTTTGTGAAGGAGCTTCCCGAGTCGCAAATTGTCGAGCCTATCAGCGACGAGGCGAAGCCGTTCGAGGTCGAGAACGATTATCAACGCCTGGCCGAAGACTGGTTGATGGATCGCATACCGGCCGAAATGACCGAGGGCGCGCTCCGCGATCGCTACCAGGTCACCAAGGCGCAGTTGAGCGACATGCTAATGCGCGCTTTGCGTGAGGGCTGGGCGGAGCGCAAGCAGGGCTATGGCTGGCGGTTTTTGCCGGTGGCGAAGACACCGGAGGCATTCGAACAGATATATCGCTTTCGAATGCTCATCGAGCCGGCGGCGATGCTGGAACCAGGATTCATGCTTGATCGCCGCATCATCCACGAGCAACGCCGGATACAAACAAGGATGCTGGAGACCGATATTGCGCGTCTTCCCGCTGAACGGCTCCTGCATAACGGCTCGTTGTTCCACGAGGAACTGATCAAGATGTCGAACAACCCGTTCTTTCATCTCTCTCTCGTTCGCGTCAACCAGATGCGACGTCTCCTGGAATATCGTTCTCGCGTCGACCGTGATCGTCTCGTGGTTCAATGCCAGGATCATCTTGCAATTCTTGATCTTTTGGAGCGCGGCGAAGTCGCTGAGGCCTCCTACGCGATGCGAAGGCATTTGGGTGGCGCGATGTCGCGCAAGTCGCCGATTGCTTGGTCTTGGTCCCATCAGGCACAAGAAAAAGCGTAGCGCCTGCATTTTCTTTATTGCATTTTCCTTCGTAAAAAGCCAATACGTTTCCAGAGAGACATTTGGCGGGACCGTCCCGTCGCGCCTAGGGAGACGTTGGATGAGAATTATGGTTACGCCATGCGACGGCATCGGCCCGGAGATCACCGCTGCGACGATGGAGGTTATGGAGACCGTCAACCAGGCTTTTGGTCTCGGGCTGGAATACGACTATGAGGACACCGGCTTCACGAGTTTGGAGAAGTACGGGACAACCCTTCGCGATGAGACGCTGGAACGGGCTCGCGGATACGACGGCATCATCCTGGGCACGCAATCGCACATGGACTATCCTCCCCGCGAAAAGGGCGGTGTTAACGTCTCGGCCGGCTTCCGTGTCAAGCTAGACCTCTATGCCAATATTCGTCCTGCCCGCGTGCGTCCATTCTTGAACAGCGCCGCGAAGCAAATGGACCTCGTCATCATGCGCGAGGCGACGGAAGGGTTTTATTCAGACCGCAACATGTTCGCTGGGACAGGCGAGTTCATGCCAACACCCGATGTGGCCCTGTCCGTCCGAAAGATCACAGCACATGCCTGCGAACGTATCGCCCGGGCTGGTTTCGAACTCGCAATGAAGCGGAACAAGCACGTAACAGCAGTACATAAGGCCAATTGTTTCCATCTTACCGATGGCCTGTTCATGACGCAGGTGCGCAAGGTCGCGGCCGAGTTTCCAGAGGTGCGCCTCGATGATCTCATCATCGACGCCATGACAGCGCATCTGGTGCGCAATCCCTCTCGTTTCGATGTCATCGTTACGACCAACTTCTACGCCGACATTCTTTCCGACCTTGCCAGCGAGCTATCTGGAAGTCTCGGGTTGGCTGGTTCGATCAACGCAAATGCTGAACTCGGTCTTGTGTGCGCCCAGGCGCAGCACGGGTCGGCACCCGACATCCAGAACCAGAACATCGCCAATCCGACGTCGCTCATTCTCTCGGCCGCGATGATGCTCTCCTGGATTGGCGAGAAGCGCGGTCTCACGAATTTCGAAGCAGCCGGGGCGGAGATAGACCGGGCCGTAGACGAGGTTCTCGCCAATCCGCAAACGCGCACCCGAGATCTCGGCGGCACCACCAATACCGATGCGTTCGGATCAGCTGTTGCAAAAGCGATCAGAGCGACGACAGCGCGCGAAGCGGCGCGCCTGAAAATGCGCCACGTGCATTTCTAAAACTAAAAAACCAATCGCAGTTGTCTGAGGCGCACGAGCGGCTCGGACCAGCGCCCGGAGGAGCATCGTGCACGGGCGAAATCTAGGGAGAAGCAAAATGATGAGCTCTAATATCCGATATACGCGGCAGCTTGCAAGTTTCACCGCTCTTGTCGCAGTGACGCTGTCGCTGTCACCGGTGCTGGCCCAAGACGCGGCTTTGATCGACGCTGCAAAGAAAGAAGGTACAGTGTCGGTGTACACCTCCACCGATGCTGAGCAGTCGCAGAAGCTCCAGGACGCATTTACAAAGAAGTATGGCATTGCGATTGCCTACAATGATGTGGGCACCAATGGCGCCTACAACCAAGTGATCTCGGAAGCCGCGGCTGGCCAGGTAACGGCGGATGTTGTCTGGAGCTCAGCGATGGACTTGCAGATGACGCTGGTTAAGGATGGCTATGCTCAGGAATACGCATCCCCCGAGGCTGCAAACATCCCGGCATGGGCAAACTACAAGAACATTCTCTTTGGCACCACCGTCGAACCAATCGGCGTAATCTACAATACCAAGGCACTGACTGAAGATCGCCTTCCCAAGACCTATGCCGACATGATCACCTTTTTGAAAAACAATAAGACCGAGCTGCAGGGCAAGGTCGCGACCTTTGATCCAGAGAAGAGCGGATCGGGATTTTTGCATCATTCAAACGACGCCCGCCAGCGCAAGGATTTCTGGGATTTGGCGAAGGCCATGGGCGATGACGGTGCCAAAATCTACTCGAGCTCCGGCGGTATGAAGGAAACGGTGGTGTCCGGCGAGAACGTGATCGCCATCAATATCATCGGCTCTTATGCCCTTGATTGGGTGAAGGAGAGCCCGAACCTGGGCGTCCATTTCGCAAGCGACTACACGCCAGCATTTTCGCGCTTGGCGCTGGTCGCTAACAATGCGCCTCATCCGAATGCGGCGAAGCTATTTGTCGATTTTCTGCTCTCGCAGGAAGGTCAATCGGCGTTGGCGCAAGGCGGTTTGCCGGCGGTGCGCAAGGAGGCTACTGGCGGCCTGAACATTGATACACTCAATGAGCGCGTCGGTGGGGGACTCAAGCCTATCGTCGTCGACGAAGGTCTGCTCGAATACATGGAGCCGGCGAAGCGCGTCCAATTCCTGAACGACTGGAAGGCGGCGCTCGGACGATAATGGGACTTCGCTTTGCGGCGCGACAAAGCGCGCCGCAATGCTCCCTCGCCCTTCAGCCGATAAGCGAAAGCTAGTGATATGAACGTTCAGACTCAAAATCCCGCCCTCAGCGCGGGCGGGGTGGCGCATGCGCACCACTACCCTGCGAAGATGCCGATCGTGGGTAACGCACACGTTTATCGTGTTGTTGTCATCGGTCTGCTGGCCTTGGCGGTGCTCACCCCTGTCGTATTGATCATCTATCAGAGCTTTCTCAGCGGCCCGTTTTTCAGCCCGCGGGCCGCGTTCGGGTTTGATGCTTTCAGCTACGTTTTCACGGACCGGAACTTCTACAAGGCCCTGGCCACGACGACCACATTCGCGTTTGGTATGGTTGCAATCGCTGTTCCGCTAGGCGGTTTGCTGGCGTTCCTGATCACACGGACGGACATTCGATATAAGCGGCTGCTTGAGATCCTCGTCCTGGTGCCGATGTTCATCTCTTCGATCGTGCTGGCCTTTGGCTATACTGTTTCGGTCGGGCCAACCGGCTTCCTATCGCTTGCAATGCGCGACCTCATCGGGATCGTTCCGTGGAATATCTACAGCCTTACCGGCATGATCGTGATCGCTGGGCTGAGCCATGTCCCACACGTCTATCTGTATGTGTCTTCAGCGATGAGAAGTCTCCCCTCAGACTTGGAGGAGGCAGCTCGCACCAGCGGAGCAAACATTTGGCAAGTGTCACGTGACGTCACGCTTCCGATGGTTCTGCCATCGATCGTGTTTGCAGCGTCGCTGAATGTTCTGCTCGGCTTTGAAACCTTTGGTATCCCGCTCGTGCTCGGCGATCCAAACGGTATCATGGTACTCACGACCTATATCTATAAACTCACCACGCTGTTTGGGACACCTACCTATCAATTGATGGCTGTCGTGGCCGTAGTGCTCCTGCTGATCACCCTGCCGCTTGTGTGGATGCAGCGCCGTCTGCTTCGTAATGCCAGGCGTTATGCAGCACTCGGGGGCAAGGGCGCCCGCGTTGCCACGCTAAAATTGGGTCGCAATGGCCAAGGGGTCGCGCTGTGCATCATCGGCCTGTGGCTTTTCGTTTCTGTAGTGTTGCCGATTGGAGGAATAACAGTCCGAGCATTCGTCAATGCGTGGGGAGAAGGCGTCAACCTGCTGGATCAGCTCACTTTGGCAAACTTCGCCCATTTGACCGAAGTGCCCAGCCTTGTCCGCGGCATGATCAACACGGTTATCTTGTCAGTCGGCGGCGGCGCGGTAGCGGTCGGTATTTATCTCCTTGTCGGTCTGGCCGGCCACCGTAATCACGGCTTGTCTAACATGGTTCTGGACTACGTCGTGTTGTTGCCGCGCGCCTTGCCCGGCCTGGTGATCGGCCTCGCGTTCTTCTGGGTCTTTCTGTTCGTGCCGTTCCTGACGCCGTTGCGTCCGACGTTGTTCAGCTTGTTCATCGCTTACGTGGTGGTCGGTCTGTCCTATGGACTGCGCTTGCTGCAGGGCACGCTGATCCAGGTCGCGCCGGAGCTGGAGGAGTCGGCGCGCACGACCGGTGCAACGATTGGGCGCACCTGGCGCGACATCGTCATTCCGATCGTCCGACCCGGTCTCGCAGGCGCCTGGGCCTTGATCATGATCATCTTTCTTCGCGAATATGCCACCGGTGTGTATCTGATGGGCGCCGGCACCGAAGTGATCGGCTCGCTGATGGTTTCGCTGCTGACCACCGGCGCGATGAACACCATTGCGGCACTCGCCCTCATCAGCATCGTCTTGACCGGCGCCGGCCTTGCGCTTGCGCTTCGACTGGGAGCACGCATCCATGACTGAACTTGTCGTCAACAACGTCCAAAAATGGCTGGGCGGGCTACAAATCTTGAAGGGCGCTTCCTTCACCGCCGAGCGCGGCTCGATCGTTGCACTGCTGGGCGCGTCCGGCAGCGGCAAGACCACGCTGTTGCGTTGCGTTGCCGGGCTGGAGCAGCCCGAAATCGGGCGCATCGTCATTGGTGACAGGACTGTACTCGACGGCGAACGCAATATTGCGCTGCCACCGGAGCAGCGCAATATTGGTCTGGTTTTCCAATCCTACGCCCTGTGGCCGCACCGGACCGTGCGAGAAAATGTGGGCTACGGTCTGAAACTGCGTGGCGTCGCCTCGGCCGAGATCGGCAGGCGCGTGCAGGCGATACTCGAGCGGCTCGGCCTCGGTCACCTCGCCGACCGATACCCATCGCAATTGTCGGGAGGTCAGCAGCAGCGCGTCGCCATCTGCCGGGCCCTGGTCTATGAGCCTCGCGTGCTGCTTCTCGACGAGCCGCTTTCGAATCTCGACGCGAAACTGCGCGAAGAGGCACGCTACTGGATCCGGAAGCTCATTCTCGACCTCGAGATTTGTGCGATCCTGGTCACCCACGATCAAAGCGAGGCACTTGCCGCGGCCGACAACATCCTGCTGCTGCAGGATGGGCGTATTGTGCAGCAGGGGACGCCCCAAGAGATCTATTCAAATCCCAACAGCTTCTATTCCGCGGACTTCCTGGGTGCCAACAACATCATCAAGGGCCGCGTGCAGACGCTCGATGGCGCCAAAGCGACGATCGGGGGCGAAGGTTGGTCACTGCCAGGCGTCGTCCGTGAGGCGGCAGGCATCAGCGGAAATAGTGATGCGACGGCCGTCATCAGGGTCGAGCAGATTTCAGTCTCGGACAAGGCCATGGACGGGGGCATTGAGATGGACCTCGATGATTCGATTTATCTCGGCGATCGTTGGGAATACAGGCTGCACCGCGGCGGGTTGATTGCCAAGGCAAATGGCGCGATGCAGATCGCCCCGGGCAAGGTTTGGGCTCGGATTCCTTCCGACGCTGTTTGGGTGTTTCCGGCGCAGAAGTAAGCGCCGTCCGGCGGCTGCCCTCCTCCTGGCGGCCGCCGGTCCCCCCGACATCCTGGAGTTACGCAGTGACCGCACGCCCCCGCATCACCCTCGTTCATGCTACGCCGATCGCGATGGACCCAATTCGCGACGCCATGGCGGCGAATTGGCCTGAAGCCGAGCCGGTCAACATTCTCGAGGACAGTTTGTCACCCGACCGGGCGAAGGTCGACAGCATCAATAACGCACTGACAGATCGGATCGTTTCGCTTACCCGTTATGCGGAATCGATTGGCAGCGCGGCGGTGCTGTTTACCTGTTCGGCGTTCTCTTCGGCGATCGAACTGGCCGCTTCGCTTGCTTCCGTTCCGGTGCTCAAGCCGAACGAAGCCATGTTCGAGGCCGCGATCCGGCAAGGTGGCAGAACCGCGATGCTATACACCTTTCCGCCGGCGCGCGCGGGGATGGAACAGGAGTTTCGCGAGGAGGCGGATCGTATCAATCCATCGGCAACATTGACCAGTTTCCTGGTCGAAGGTGCGATCGATGCTGTAAGAGCCGGTGACGTCGCCACTCACAATCGTCTTGTCGCAGAGGCCGCCACAAGGATCGAGGGCTTCGATGCTATCACGCTCGCGCATTTCTCGACAGCGCGCGCAAGATCTGCGGTTGAGGCCAAGACAACAACACCGGTTTTGACGAGTCCTGATGCGGCCGTTGCCAAACTGCGCTTCCTGCTTGGTGCCGGGGCCACCACTTCCCACCACGCAAGGAGGTAGTTCCGATGCTGCTTGGTGTCATTGCCGACGACTTCACTGGTGCAAGCGATATCGCCAACACGATCGCTAAAGGCCTACCTGGGCAAGGTGGTTTGCGGACCGCGCAATTTCTGGGCGTCCCGCGCAGTGATACAATAAGTGACATGGAAGCCGGCGTGATCGCGCTCAAGAGCCGCTCGATCACGGCAGCGGATGCCGTCGCTCAGTCTCTTGAGGCGCTGCATTGGTTGCTCGGTCAAGGATGTACTCAGATTGTCTTCAAATACTGCTCGACCTTTGATTCGACCCCGACTGGCAATATCGGGCCAGTGGCCGAGGCATTGGCTGAGGCGCTCGATGCCCATGGCGTCATCGCTTGCCCGGCTTTTCCTGCTGCTGGTCGCACCGTCTACCAGGGCCATCTCTTCGTTCACGACCGGCTCCTCAACGAGTCCGGCTTGCAAAACCATCCCCTCAACCCGATGACCGACCCCGACATTCGGCGCTGGCTGACACGTCAGTCGCGCTATCCCGTCGGATTGGTGACTTGGTCGTCTGTCCGGGCTGGTCCGGCTGAGATTACTGCAAAACTTCGAAAAGCCCATGGGTCTGGCCAGCGCCTGGTGATCGTAGATGCTCTTGGCGATGACGACCTTGTCGCGATCGGAACTGCCGCGGCGAGCGCGAAACTTATTACGGGGGGCTCCGGCGTGGCGATGGGTCTCCCGGCCAACTTCATCGCCGCCGGATTGGCTCGCGGCTCAACTTCGCTCGGCATCGGCGTCGACGGTCCTGAAGCGATCCTGGCTGGCAGTTGCTCAGGCGCGACGCGTGGTCAGGTAGAACGGCACCAGCAAAAGCACCCCACCCTCGCGATCGATGTGGATTCCGTGATGCGGGGGAACACGACCGCCTCCGATCTCGTCAGTTTCGTTCTCGGCAACCACGGCAAGGCGCCACTGGTCTTTTCGTCAGGCACACCCGATGAGGTGAGCCGACTGCAAGGCCGGTATGGACGCGACGCGATTGCAGAAACGCTTGATGCGCTTTTCGCCGATACGGCGCGGAAGCTTGTGTCCGCTGGCGTCCGGAGGCTCGTGGTGGCGGGCGGCGAGACCTCCGGGGCCGTCGTTACCGCGCTCGACCTCGGTGCGCTGACCATCGGTCCTGAAATTGATCCGGGCGTGCCCGTTGTCATCTCAACCGGCCAGGCACCGGTTGCGATGGCGCTCAAGTCAGGCAATTTTGGTGCGCCCGACTTCTTCGTAAAAGCTTTGGATAGGATGCCGGGTAGATGACCACTGAAGCGAACACTCGCGAGATCATTGCTCGCCTTTCAAAATCCCTGTTCGACCGAGGCTTCTCGGTGGGTTCGGCCGGGAACATCAGCGCCGTCGTTGAAGATGGATTGCTGATAACACCGACAAATTCGTGCCTGGGTTTTCTGGACCCTGCCCGTATCTCCAAGCTGGACAACGACGGCCGCCACATCGCCGGTGACAAGCCATCCAAGGAAGTGTTTTTGCATCGCGCCTTTTACGAAACGCGGCCTGGCACGGGCGCAGTCGTACACCTGCACTCCACATTCGCCACTGCCCTTTCCTGTCTGAGCGACCTTGATCCAAACGACTGTGTGCCGCCGCTGACGCCTTACGTTGTCATGCGCGTCGGCAAGGTCGGCCTCATTCGATACCGGCGCCCTGGCGACGAAGGCCTCGGGCAATTGATCCGAGACTTGGGTGGTGCGTATTCGGCTGTTCTGCTCGCCAACCATGGCCCGGTCGTCGCAGGAAAGGATCTCACGTCTGCCGTTTACGCGGCGGAGGAACTTGAAGAGACAGCCAAGTTGCTCGTCCTGACACGCGGCCTGCCGACGACTTTGCTCACGCCCGATCAAGTCACCGAACTCCTCACTGTTTTTGCAAATTATTGAGTTGGACATGAAAACCGCCGATCTCGTCGACGCCCACGGAGAAGCCGTCAAATTTTGCAATCTGCCATTCATCAAGCTACGCCGGCGCAAGGCGTTCTTCGGGCCAGTCGCTACCGTGAAATGCTTCGAAGACAATGCGTTGCTGAAGGCTGAGCTGGAAAGGCCGGGAGATGGCCGCGTAATGGTGGTGGATGGCGGCGGCTCGACTCGCGTCGCTCTGCTCGGCGACCAGATTGGATTGCTTCTGGAAAAGAACAACTGGGCCGGCATCGTGATCAACGGTGCGGTGCGCGACAGCGCTGAGCTCGATGACATGGATGTCGCCGTTTTTTGCCTCGCAGTCACGCCGAAGAAATCCTCCAAGGATGCCGCCGGCAAGACAGGTGTGACGATCCATTTCGGCGGCATCGAATTCAAACCGAACATGTTTGCCTATGCTGATCGCGATGGGCTTCTCGTGTCGGAGACGAGCTTTGCTTGAAGGCGCATACGAAGTGTCTGGCAAGCGACGCGACCATATGTCCGCGGAGCAACGCAAATGATTACCTCTATCAATCCGGCCACAGGCGCCGAGGTTGTGCACTTTGAGCCTCACAACGACGCTGTGATCGAATCCGCTCTTCAAGCTGCGGCTGCGGCGCAAAGATCATGGCGGCAGGAATCCGTTTCAGAACGCGTGAAACTGCTCACCGCTATGGCGAGAGTGCTGCGGTCCGGCAAGGCCCGCTACGCTGCCTTGGTCACCGAAGAAATGGGCAAGCCGATCGTTGAATCTGAAGGTGAGATCGAAAAATGTGCATGGAATTGCGATTTCTATGCCGACCACGCATCGAATTACCTTGCCGATGAACCGGTCGCCTCGAATGCAAGTGAGAGTTCAGTCGTCTTCGATCCCCTGGGCGTCGTGCTCGCCATCATGCCCTGGAACTATCCATTTTGGCAGTTCTTTCGGTTCGCCGCGCCTGCGTTTGCGGCCGGCAACGGGGCAATCCTGAAGCACGCCAACAACGTGCCCCGATGCGCCATGGCCATTGCCGAGATCATGGAACAGGCCGGTTGCCCACGCGGCCTGTTCGCCACTCTCCTCATCGAACCTTCCAAGGTCGCTTCGATCATCGCAGACGAAAGGATTGCCGCTGTCACGCTGACCGGCTCGACAGAGGTCGGAGCCATCGTTGCCGCGCAAGCCGGCAAGGCTCTGAAAAAACAGGTCCTTGAACTTGGGGGATCCGATCCCTTTATCGTCCTTGCGGAGGCTGATCTGAACGAGGCCGCGGCAATCGCTGTCAAGGCGCGGTACATCAATGTCGGACAGTCATGCGTCAACGCCAAACGTTTCATAATCGAGGAAAGCATCGCGGACGAGTTCGTCGGTCTCTTCTGCGCCGAGGTCGCCAACTTAAAGATTGGCGATCCGAACAATCGCGACACAAATATCGGCCCAATGGCGCGCGCGAACTTGCGCGACGGGCTTCATCGACAGGTTGAAATGACCGTTGCTGCGGGAGCAACGCTGAGGCTCGGGGGCAAGCCACTCGACGGCCAAGGATATTACTATCCGCCAACAGTTCTCGACCATGTCACACGGTCGATGACGGCATTTCGCGAAGAGACATTCGGGCCTGTAGCAGCGATAATACGTGCGAAAGACGCGGACGAAGCCATCGAGCTTGCCAATGACACTGAATTCGGACTCGGCGCCGCGCTTTGGACGCGGGACCTTGAATCAGCGCGAAAACTGGCGCGCCGCATCGATGCCGGTGCAGTTTTCATCAATGGCATGGTCGCGTCAGACCCGCGATATCCATTCGGAGGCATCAAACGTTCGGGCTATGGTCGCGAACTTGGGGTCTACGGAATACGTGAGTTCGTCAACATCAAGACGGTCTGGGTCGGTCCAGCAATAGTTCCGCCGACCACGTCGCCTCGGAAATAGGGAATGCCTTTATGGTTGGTGCAACCGCCAGAATACTGCGCCCGAAAGAGATAAAGGCCAACGAGCGAGGAGGTGGCGCTCGGACGACCCCTTTAGTAAGCCGCAAGATTGGCTCGACGAGCATGATCAATGGCATCACCGCCTTCGATCCTGGCGCGGCGATCGGACTGCATAAGCACAATTGCGAGGAAACAGTGATGGTCCTCGACGGCAATGCCATCGCCGAGATCGACGGGGTGCGCCACCATCTAGGGCCAAACGACACCACTTGGATTCCCGCCGATATTCCGCATCGCTTCATCAACGCGTCCGATACCGAGCCGATGCGGATTTTTTGGATTTATGCCTCGATCGAAGCAACGCGAACAATGGTTGCTACGGGCGACACCCGAACGATCGATGCCGAGCACGTGCAATCTTGAAGTAGGGCTGACAGGAAATGGCTTCGCCGGTTCGCCGGTCCATCTACGGGCAAGGACTTCAGCCACCCGCGCCACGTTTGTTGCGGCCCTTACCCTTTATGGCCGGAGATAGCTCGTCTTCACATTTGTGAAGAACTCCCGCGCATAGGAGCCCTGTTCGCGCTCCCCGAGGCTCGACCCCTTCGTGCCTCCGAAAGGAACGTAGTGGTAATCGACACCGGCGGTGGGCGTATTGACCATGACCATCCCGGCCTGCGCGTGACGCCTGAAATGGCTGGCATGCTTCAAGCTGGTGGTGCAAATGCCCGACGCAAGGCCAAACGGCGTGTCGTTGCGACGTGAAGTGCTTCCTCATAGTCGCGCACGCGGATGACAAATACGACCGGGCCGAACACCTCCTCCCGGTTGGCGGGCGCTATATTTGTAGTTCGCCGGGAATCCGGCGGGCGCATTGAGATGCTGAGCGGCTAATGCATCAGCCGCCAACCATCAGTTTGACGACTTCGTCATGGTTGGTCTCCGAGATCTTGCGCTCGCCGGCCTGGATGCCGCGGCGCAGCACGACGATGCGGTCGGAAACGGCGAAAATATCCTGCAGATTGTGCGAGATGAAGATCACCCCCCGGCCTTGCGCCTTGAGCTGGTGGATGAGCGAAATGACCTTGCGCTGCTCCGGCACCCCGAGGGCCGCGGTCGGTTCGTCCATGATCAGGATCTGCGCATCCCAATAGACGGCCCGGCCGATGGCAACGGCCTGCCGTTGACCGCCGGAGAAATTGCTGACCGGGGCGTCGAGCCGGCTGACATGGAAGTCCAGCCGCCCCATCGTCTGCTTGGCGGCGACGGCCATCGCCTTGCGGTCGAGCACCGGCAAGAAACCGAAAGCCTTGCGCATGGGTTCACGGCCGAGGAAGATGTTGGCGCCGATGGACAGATTGTCGGCGAGAGCGAGATCCTGGTAAATGGTCTCGATGCCTTTTTCGCGCGCCTCCTGCGGCGTCGCGAAGGTGACCGGCTGCCCCCTCAGCAGAATTTCACCGCCGGTCGGCTGAAAGACGCCCGATATCGCCTTGATCAGCGTCGTCTTGCCGGCGCCGTTGTCGCCGGCCAGCGCCACCACTTCGCCCGGCCGCACGGCCATGGAGAAATCGTTCAGCGCCTGTACCGCGCCGAAATGCTTGGAAAGGTGCCGGACTTCGAGGAGGGGGGTGGTTGGTTCTGAACTATTCATCCTGGCGAGCTCCACTGAACCGGCGCTGCGCCTGGTCGATAAGGACGGAGATAATGATGACGAGGCCGACGGCGATGAACTGCCAGAACGGCTCGACATTGACGAAAACCAGCCCGTATTGAATGACCGCGATGACCAAGGCGCCGGCGACCGTCCCGAAGATGGTGCCTGAGCCACCGAACAGGCTGGCGCCGCCGATTACCACGGCTGCCACGCTGTCGAGCAGCAAGGGTTCGCCGGCCTGGGCGGCGCCCGCGGTGAAGCGCGCTGCATAGAGCGCGCCCCCGAGGCCGGCGCACATCGCCGATAGCACGTAGAGCCGCAGGATGTGGCCCCTGATGTCGATGCCTGCGCGGCGCGCCGCCTGCACATTGGCGCCGATGGCGTAGTTATGCTGGCCGAACCGGGTCTGGCTCAGGATGTAGTGCATCACCACGACAAAGACGGCGGCAATGATGACGAGATAAGGCACCCCGTAGAACCTGCCGTTGCCAAGCAGCGCGAACCAGGAATTCTGGACCGGCACCGTCGTGCCGCCGGCCAGCAGGAACGCAGCGCCGCGCGCCACGCCAAACATGCCAAGCGTGCCGATGAAAGGGGGAATTCTGAGGCGCGAGATCAGCAAGCCATTGATGACGCCAGGCACGCCGGCGACGATCACGGCCGCCAGAATGCCCAGCATCATGGCCAGAGGCACCGGCATGGCTACGCCAGCCATATTCGTGGCGTGGGCGGCGACGACGGCCGCGAGACCCATGATGAAGCCCAGCGAGAGGTCGATGCCTCCCGAAATGATGACGAAGGTCTGCCCGGTCGCCAGCAGCAACGGCGCCACGGCGAATATCGCAATGGACTGCACGTTGAACGGGTTGAGCACGAAGGTCGCGCCGAAGGAGAGCCTCGACCAGACCTCGAAACAGATGATCAGGCCCGCAAGGAACAGCCAGGCGCGCCCTTCGGCGATGCGTGCGAGCCAACTCCTGGCCGGATCACCGTGATCCGCCTGAGGAGCGACATGTGTTTCGGTTGGTGATGTTGAAGTCATGGATGGTTCCGATCCGCAGAGCGGCCTCCGACAAACAGGGTCAAAGCGACCCGGCGCAGGTCTCCTTCCGGCAAGCCGGAAGGAGACTGGCTGGACTTATTCGGAATAGAGGTATTTCGAGATGTTCGGGTCGGCGATGTTGGCCTTGTCCATGATCGTGAAGCCGGTGCCGATCGCAACCGGGATCGACTGGCCGGTCAGATGGGCATAGGCCGACACGACGCCGAAATAGCCGATTTCCGCGGGATGCTGGGCAATCGCGACGTCGACAAGGCCAGAGTTGATGTTGTCGGCAATGCTGGTCGGCGCGTCGAACGCCACGACCTTGACGGTGCCGGTCTGCCCGGCCTGCTGGACGCCATTCGCCGCGCCAAGCGCCGAGAACAGGTTTGCGCCGAACACCCCGACGAGATCGGGATTGCGCGCGAACACAGCCTGCAGCTGCGAGGCGGCCTTGTTGGCGTCATTGTCGTTGAACTGGGTTTCGAGAACGGTGATGCCGGGATGGTTGGCCGCCATCTCCTTCTTGAAGCCCTCTTCACGCTGGTCGGTGGTCGAAATGCCGGGCTTGACGTTCGAAACGTAGACCTTGCCCTTGTCGCCTATGGCCTTGGCCAATGCCCGCGCGGCGATCTCGCCGCCCAGAATGTTGTCGGAGGCAATATAGGACAGTGGGAAATCCGCCTCGCCGGCGCCGGTCTGGTAGACGCCGCTGCCGATGAAGGTGTCGACGGTGATCACCGGAATGCCGGCGTCATGGGCCTTGCGGAGGGGTTCGACCAATTGAACCTTGTCGGTCGGCGCGATCAGGATGGCATCCGGCTTCTTGGCGATGACCGCGTCAAGCACGGGGACTTGCGTTACCGGATTGAAATCCGGGGCGCCCTGGAAAACCAGGGTCACACCAAGGGCATCGGCTGCCGCCTGGGCTCCCTTGCGCATGGTGATGTAAAAGCCGTCGGTGGTAAGACCCGGAATGAGCGCAATGGTGTATTTTTTGTCCTGCGCCAATGCGGGCGTGACCAGCGCCGCTGCGCAGATGGCGAGAGCCGCCAGAGCGGCAACAATCTTCTTCATAACATCCTCCTCCTAATGTTGGCAGATTTTGCCGTTGCGAGTCGTCCCGGCTCTGTGAAGTGCTGGCGGCGAGAAGCGGGTTTCGCCTGCTTGCTGTTATGGGGCAGCCTCCTCCCAAGCGCCCCAGTCAATAAATCGAGCCTGATGCGCAGTCCCGTTACGAGCCTCCGCAAGGTGCAGGAAACTGCGCCGTTCGGCGCGCACGCTTGCCTAGCCGCAATATTGTAACACTTTGCTGAAAGAAATTGCAACATTTCCGGGATCGAAATGCATTCAAACCGGACACCAACTGTCTGCTCCGCAGAGCCCCTCCACGCAGACTATTGCCCCAACGCCTTGACGACACAACTGATGATTTCGCGGCTGCGGGTTTGGTGTCGATCGGTCTGGAATCGATCAGCTGTGCCGATGTCACGTATCGGCGTGCCCAGCATTATCGGGGCAAGAGAGCCTCGAGAATGGCCTGGGCCGTCTTCGTGTCCGTCACCAGAGCATTGATAAGCCTGGCGCGGACGGCACCTATGATCGCCTTCGCCTTCTCCGGCGAGGCGGCAACGCCGATCACCAGCGGGACGGCTCGAAGCTGGGCCGGCGACATTGCGATCATCCGGCCCTCCCCCTCCCACGGGATGAGCGTGCCTTCGGCGTCGAAGTAGTGGCGGATGACGTCTCCCGCCGCATGAAACAGGACCTGTTCGCTCAGCGTGGCCGCGCTCGCTTCGGGCGGATTGATGGCATGGGGCAGGCCGATGCCGACGATCGCAACGTCGGTCCGGTCCCAAAGCGCGACGCTGTCGCGGATGGCCGCATCGCCGAGGAAGACCTCACGCAATTCGGACGACGGCAGATAGGGCGCATGGATGAAATGCGGCGTCCCGCCCAGCTCTTCTGCGGCCAGCCGCACAAACTCGTTGATCTGAAAATGCGCCGCCTGCTGCTGCATGCCGCCGGTGGCAGCGACGGTAAGAACGCCGGGAATGCGCGGCAGGCCTGCCTGGATCACCTCGCGAATGGCTCGCCCCCAGCCGATGGCGACGACCGAGCCGGCCGTCAGTCCCGCTTGCTTGAGCAAGGCGCCGAGCGGCGCAGCGAGCGCAGCGAGCGCCGCCAGCGCACCGGCTGACGGCGTTTCGATGACCGCCGCGTCACGCAGCCCGAGTGCCTCGACCAGTTGCGTGGTGATGCCTTCGGGGGTTGCAAGATCGAGAACCTCGATCCGCACGATGCCCTCCGCTCTCGCCCGCTGCAGGAGGCGCGATATGGTCGCGGTGGAGACGCCAAGCCGCCGCGCGATATCGACCTGCGACATGTCCGCCTCATAGTGCAGTTTGGCGACCGTATGCAGCATCGTCCGCGATGCGGCTGCATCTTGTGCGGGAGGTGCAGACAGCTTGCAATTCCTTTCAGCAATGTGTTACAGACCCATCGACCGATGGGAGTTATCGCGCAAATCCGGCTGACTCGCAACGTGGGCTGGTTTCCACGGCAGATTGCGGGCCAAGGCCGAATTTCTCGGTCCGATAGCGCAGCAAAGCGGCAAAACCTCCTGTCGGGAGGCAGGTAAAACTGAACCTTTCTTGTTTCCACTGATCTGCGCCCCGGTGAATGGGCGCCAACATCGGACAGAAGACCCATGACAAAGATGACGACCGCAGAGTTGCGCGGCTACCAGCAGATATGCGGCAAGGACGGGGCGATGATGGCCATCGCCTGTGACCAGCGCGGCGGCATGCGAAGCTTGCTTGCGTCGGACCCTGAAGAACAGGCCAAGATCACCAACGACATGCTGGGCGACACCAAGTCGGACATCACGCGATACCTCGCCAGCCAGGCATCCTGCGTGCTGCTCGACCCGCTCTGCGCGGTGCCGCGGGTTGTCGATGACGGGGTGCTGAGCCGCGATACGGCTCTGCTCATCGGCCTCGACGCTTCGGGCTTCGACGTCTCGCCTGCCGGCTACCGCCTGTCGCGTCTCGTTCCCGGCATCGGCGCGCGCCGCGTGCGCGAGCTCGGCGGCACCGGCGGCAAGATCATGGTCTATCTCAGGCCCGACAGGCCTGAGGCGAACGAGCATAATGTCGCCATTCTGCGCCAATGCATCGCCGATTTCGCGCAAGAGGACCTCCTGCTCGTCGTCGAGTTCCTGACCTATCAGCTCGAAGCGGAAAGCCTTGAAGAGTATACGGCCAAGATCCCCTGGCTCGTCGAAGAGGGCACCCGTATTTCGCTGGAATGCGGGGCAAAGGTGCTCAAGCTTCCTTATCCCGGAACGCCGGAAGCCTGCGCCAGGATCAGCAGCATGGCTGGCGAGGTGCCCTGGGCGGTCCTCTCCGCCGGCGTCAACCACGCAACCTTCCTCGGCCAGGTCGAGATCGCGATGCGGAACGGCGCGTCGGGCGTCATCGCCGGCCGGTCGCTGTGGAAGGACTGCATCTCGCTCGACCGTGACATTCAGCGGGAAAGGCTCAGGACTATTGCGGTGTCGAGATTGCGCGAGCTTCAGGCGGTGATCGGAAATTACCGGCAGAAAGCCGCTTAGCACGATGACCCCGAACCGAAGGTCCGCGATGCAAAATCGTAGTCGATCTTCGAAAAGGATCATGCGCAAATCAAAGTACTATAGCGTCCTGTGCGCACCAGGATGCGCGGCGCTGTAGTTATCCGACGTTCACACCAGGCACGCACGGGACGTCATGCCTCTGACCATGACCCCGAACAGTGGGGACCGGTTTTCGGAGAAGATCATGGTCAAACAAAGAGATAGAGCCCCATTTCGATTTAGTCGAAATGGAACAGGCTCTGGTTCGATGGCCATAGGAATCGATATCGGCGGCACCAATCTGCGCGCTGCCCGTGTTTCCGGCACGGGCGAAATCCTCGAGCGCATTTCCGAGAAAAGCGCGCCGGACCCCGAGCTCGTGCTCTCCCGGATCGCCGAAATGGTACGCCGGCTCGATTGTCCCGAAGTTGCGGCCATCGGCATCGGCGTCCCCGGCCGCGTCGATGCGCGGCTTGGCGCGGTCTTGTCAGGGGGTTATGTCAACCTCGCCTCGGTCTCCCCTGCGCAACGACTGGAAAGCCTGGCGGGCAAGCCCGTGGTGATCGACAATGACTGCAACATGGCACTGGTCGCGGAAATGGCCCTCGGCGCTGCCAGAGGCCATGAAAGCATCGTCATGTTCACGATCGGGACCGGCATTGGCGGTGCCGTGGTCCAGGACCGGCGTATCGTCCGCGGCAAGGGGACGGCGGGGCAGCTCGGCCATATCACCGTCGACATATCAGGCGAAGCGTGCGTCTGCGGCCGGCGCGGCTGCGTTGAAACCACAAGCTCAGGCACCGCACTTGGCCGTCACATCGCGCGGGCAGGCCTCGGTCCGGACGTTTCGGTCGATCAGCTTTTTGCCCGGGACGCGGGCGGCGATCCCTTGGCGCGCGGTATACTGGAAGCCTGGGCCGGGCCGCTGCGTGCGGCAATCGACACGACCGTGGCCATGTTCGACCCCGACCTGGTGCTGCTCGGCGGCGGACTTGGCCTGGCGGCCCATCGGGCGCTTGCCAGGGCTCCTGCTCTGGCGCCCTGGTACCAATGCCCGGTGGAAGCGGCGCGGCTGGGTGACGACGCCGGGGTTATCGGCGCCGGTCTGCAAGCGCTCGTCGCGCAATCGGCAGTTGCACAATCAGCAGTTGCACAATCAGCAGTTGCACAAGCCTCGCCAGTATCCTTGCCGACCGCCCGGCTCGATCGCACCAGGCGCGCCGTGCCCAGCCGGCGCGCCGTGCTCGTCAACGGCATCCCCGCCAGCGGCAAAAGCACGGTCTCGCGCGGCATCGCCGCGCACATGGGTTGGCCATTGCTGGCACTCGATACGATCAAGAACCCGTTCCTCGAAGTGCTCGGCGGCGGCGATCGCGAATTCAACCGCATACTCGGCCGCGCCAGTTACCAGGCCATCTGGTCGGTCGTCGGCGAGGCCCCGGCGGGCGCCATATTTGTCATCGACGCCTGGTTCGGCTTCCAACCGCGCCAGGTGCTCGAGGATCACCTGCGCAGTGCCGGCGTCGAGCAGACCGCCGAGATCTGGTGCCATGCGCCTGGCGAGGTTCTTGCCGAGCGCTATCGCGCACGGCTCGACCAGCGTCCCGCCGGCCATCCCGGCGCGGCCTACATCCCCGAACTGATCGAACTGGCCAAGCGCGCCAAGCCGCTGGGGCGCGGACCGCTGCTTGACGTCGACACGACCAGACCGATCGCTTTCGACGCCATCACGCAATGGCTGCAGGCGACGATTGCGGCTGACAGGTAGGCAGCAAGCACGTCGCGTTTGAACGGATGCATGCGACGCGCCTTAGGTTATTCCCGAGCGTCAGGATGCTGCCGATCCATGTTCTCTATCACCGCACAAATGAGGAGGATTCATACAAAGGCCTCGCAGAAGGCTGATACAACGAGTAGTTAACCCGTCCTTCAGTGGGCTTGCATAAGCTTACGTTGCGAATCGGCATGGGAAGCGAACCGACTGGTCTATGACCCTAAAGAAAGAAAACGCGCTGGAGGCCAGAATCCTCAGAGATCAGCTTGCTGATCTGAAGGCCGGTCTCTTCGTATCGATGCCGATAAGCACTATGCTATCAGGCCTGATTTTGACGGTGCAGGCCTTTTCTGGCGGGGGCTTTGCCGCCGCAATCTGGTTCCTGGTTGTCAATGCCATAAATGCCGCCCGCCTCGGACTCGCCCGTTATCAGCTAAACGAGACGGGGGATCAGGACGATCTGACAGGGATTTCGCAGCGGCTTCGCTGGTTTGGCATCCTTGCTCTTCTGTCAGGGTTTGCCTGGTCCTTTCTTGCCGTCCTTACCGTTGGCTACACAACGCCGCAAGCGCCGCTGCATCTGATTATTCTGGCGGGCATCTCAGCTGGTGCGGTTACATACGGCAGTTCATATGCCGCGGCCGCGATCAACTTCATCACGCCGCCGCTTGTGATCGCGATGGGTTGCCTGTTGGCGAAAGGCAACTTTGAAGATTACATTCTGGCCTTTGCCGTTCTGCTCTTCGTGGGCGGCTTGGTTCGAGGCTCGTTTGTAGGGCAAGCCCGCTTCCGCGAAGCAAGCCGCCTGAGACATGAGGCGGAGCGGCTTGCGGCGGAAATGGAGCGCAATTCCAGGGAGGACCACCTGACGGCCCTTCTCAACAGACGGGGCCTCGAACACGCGATCAATCAGTTCGAGAATACGGACGGCCCGTTCGTTGCAATGCTGATTGATCTGGACGGCTTCAAATCTGTCAACGATACCTACGGTCACAGGACCGGTGATGAACTGCTCATCATGATCGCCCGCCGCATAGAGCAGGCAGCGCCGGCAGGCTCAACGCTCGCCCGTATCGGCGGCGATGAGTTCGTGCTGTTTTTTCCCTCACTCAGGAGTTCGCTTTCTCCCAGTACCCTCGCATCCAATATCATAGCCAAAGTCGCCAGCCCCTATCGTGAGGTCGCGTCCGTCCGGATCGGTGCATCGATCGGAATATACCTGGCTGAAAGGCCGGGGCTGACGGAAATGTTGCTGCGGGCGGATGTCGCCCTCTACACGGCCAAGCGTCGTGGCAGGAACGAATTTCGCCTGTTCGATGCCGAACTCGACAGGGAATTGCAACGTCGCCAGTCCATCGAACGCGACCTTCATTCGGCGATAGAGGCGAGAAGGGTGGCACCTTGGTTCCAGCCCATCGTGAGACTCGACACCGAAGTCGTGATCGGTTTTGAAGCCTTGCTAAGATGGTCCCATCCGATCCATGGTTCCATCTCTCCACCCGAAATCATGACAGCCGCACGCGAAACCGGAATGCTTCAACTGTTAACGCAAACAGTATTCTCCGACTGTTGTGCTCTTATCGACGGCTTGGTGAAAGCTGACCGTCGAGATGTTCGTGTGGCAATGAATGTTTCGCCGCGCGAATTGGAAGCCGGCGATATCGACGACATGGTTCTGAATGGTCTGGCGGCCAAAGACCTCCCGACAACGATGTTCGAAATCGAGATTACCGAAGAATCTCCAGTGGACCCGGAAAGACTGGATGAAAAGCTCGGACGGCTTTCACATGCCGGCATTTCCATCGCGCTCGATGACTTCGGTACCGGCTTTTCCACGTTGGCGTCGCTCAAGGACAGCCGGATACGCAAGGTGAAAATAGATCAGGGCTTCATCCGCGGCTTGGCCAAGTCTCGGGAGGACCGGCTGCTTGTCAAAACGGTGATCGATCTTGGTCGGGCGCTCGGGATCGATGTCATGGCCGAGGGCGTCGAAACAGAGGCGGACCGGCAAATTCTGTACAAGCTCGGCTGCAGAACTGCTCAGGGCTTCCTATTCTCCAAGGCGGTGCCTCTAAGCCAGGCGCTCGAGGTGGCACAAAAAGAGCACGCTACGGAGTTGTGAGGGCACACGCCATCAATGAAACCGCTGCGTGATCTCTGATCATGGGTGGTCAGGGGCGAGCGGTACGCTGGCTGTGCTGTCGCTCGCCGAACACGGCCTTGGTGATCGTGGCGTGCACGCCGAAATTTCCGTCGGCGGCTTGCGTAATGCCGAAGTCGGCGGCAAGCGACATGATGCTCAACACCTCGTCCTCCGTGAGATCGTATGTCTGCATGATGAATCGGCGCGTCTGGCGGAAGGCGTTGCGCAGCGCCAACTCGATGGTGGATGTCTTGTAGACGTCCGACTGCGCGTTGCTGCCGAGGTCCCTGAGGTAGTTGGGATGGCTAAAACTCTGTATCACCCAGCTGTGCTCGGTTTCGATGAGCGGCGAGTTGAGACCGCGCAGGAAAGCCGGGCACCCTTCGCCCGCCTTATGCAACTTGATGATGATGTCGCCGGTCAGCGAACACTCAAGACCCGTGCCATTGATCTCGCCGTCCGCCTGCGCGAAATGTCCATCGCCGAGCGAGAGCAGTGCGCCCTGAACCGCAACGGGCAAATAAAGCTTCGCGCCGGCTCCGATCCTCCAATTGTCGATATTGCCGCCGAAATAGCCCGGCGGGATGGAATCGACCAGGTCGGCCTCGCGCGGAGCCACCGCGATGCACCCGAAATGTAGGCGCGCCGGTATGCGCACGCCGCTACCACTCAAGTCGCGATGCGAAACCTTGCTGTGGTCGACGGGTATGCCAGGATAGTCGATCGTCGCGTGGACAACGCCGAAGGGGTCGGTCTGCGGCTGCCATTCGTAGCTGTACAGCGGCCGCGCTGCGGCCGGGCACCGCATGTCGATCTCGAAGATAGTCACCGTTTCGCGTTTGGCATCCCGGTCCAGAAGGTCGTGATACTGATACCCCCACCACGCCGATACGTTCGATGCGAAGGCCTTGCCGGGAAAGGCAGCGCTCGGCCGTGGCCGAATTTCGACGAACTCGATCTCGAGCACGTCGCCGGGCTCGGCGCCGCGCACATAGATCGGGCCAGTCATGATGTGAACGCCGAACCCCTCGCCAGCGCCGCGCCCGAAGATGGAAGCGTTTGCCGGACCGGCCCCGCGACGGTCGACGCGCTTGTATTCGGGTGACCAATCGAACACGCTTTCAGCCCCGCTGTCACCCGCCACCATCCGCTGCCAGTCGTCGCCCGCGTGCTGAGTGAGTGTCTCAACGGTGACTGAGTCGCCCGAATCGACGCGCAACACCGGCGGCAGCGAGCGGCTGAAAAAGCCCCAATGCACGGTCTCCGCTGTTGCTGGCAAATGCCAATGGTCCCTGCGTTCGCGCGCTCTTGCCGTTGGCGGGCGATCCATAGCGGCCTGCAGCATCGGGGCCGGCCGCGCCGCCGCCGACTTGCGGCCGTCCGGTTTGCCGCGCAGCCGATAAGCCTCCTCCGTCTGCGACCTAGCGCGCCTCACCTGCCTGGGACTCATTCCAAACGTCGCGCCGAAAGTGCGGCTGAAATGCGATTGATCGCGAAAGCCCCAGCGCTGTCCGATCGCGGCCACGCTTTCATGTGCATGGTTGGGATCCGCCAGGTCGATGCGGCAATGTTCGAGGCGCTGCTGGCGCACATATTCGGAGAAGCTTTCGCCGCGCCCCTCGAACAGTTTTTGCGCGTAGCGTACGGAAAGCCCTTCCAGTCTCGCGATCAGGGCCAAGGCAAGATCCGGGTCCGACAGCCGGGCGTCAATCGTCGCCGCGACGCGCCTGAAATGCGCCGTTTGCACCCCGGTCAGGCTGCCAGCGGGCTCACGCACCTCGCCAAGCAGGGCGCTTGCCACGAGTTCCGTCAAAGCCACTTCGGCGGCTGTCAGATCGGCCGCACCGGAAGTCTCGAGATTGGAGCCCAGCGTTCGCAATCCGGATTTCGCAACCGCAGCGACGACGGTGCTGCCTAGCACCTTCGGCAAGCGGATGCCGCTGCGGCCCAGCCGTGCTTCCAGCGGACCGGCGGCCGCCTGAAGTATGAACGCGCGGAAGTCACTGCGAAAGGTCAAAGACCAGTCGTCGGCCGTGCCCAGCACCATCATGTCGCCGTCAGCAAGATCGAACGCCTGGTGCGGGGCGACAAGACGCCCGCGCCCAGCAACGATGAGAGCGAATAGAATCCCGTGGTCCCGACGCATCGGCACGATGCGCTGGGGTGTGCCAGAGACGTCGGCGAGGCGCGTGGTGGCGTTCGCTGCCCGCAGGTGCATGGTGCCTCTCGGGATCGGCTGGTCGTCGACAGTCGCGGAAAGCGAAAGCTCCTCAATCCAGTCGAGCCACGCCTTATCGCGGTGTTCGAGAGGCAGGTGGTCGATCGATCGCAGAGCCGCAACCATAAGAGACCTTTCCGGGGCGCGTTACGTCCATCAGGAGACCCGCCCGCCGAGATTCACTTTAGCGCGGCGCCCGCCACAGTCTTTGTGCGCATGCGAACAATCTCTTGACTTTACCCTGTCACCAGACGGAGCTCAAGCTCGCTGATTTCGCCGGCGTGAGCATAAGCCATTGAACTGACTTGAATTTTTTTAGGAAACAGCGCGATGCATTGATTTCGCGGCCGGCTGGCTGGATTGCCGACGGCGCGCGTGGTGCATAAAATCGCGCACATTCCTTCCAACAAAAACAAGGGGACTGTTCATGTGCAAAGGCGATGATATCAGCTGTCCGCATTTCGAGCTTCACTACAACAAATTGAAGCAAGATCTAAATGCCGAGCGACGCGGCTTTCTGAAGGGGGGCCTGTTCGCGGCCAGCGGTCTGGCCACGCTGGGCGCCGGTGGCATCTCGCTGGTCACACCCGCACTGGCGCGGGCCACGTCATCGAAGCTGCCTGCACAACGCGCTTATCATTATTTGCCGGCCAACGCCGAGACCGTGCATTGGGGCTACTTCAGCAAATCGCTGAAGCCGCGCATCGAGGTCAATTCCGGCGACATCGTCACGATCGAGTCGCTCACCCACCATGCGGGCGATGACTTGGAGCGCATGGTCGACGGCGACGAGGGTGCAGAGAGCGTCTATCTCTGGACGAAAGAGAAGAAGGGCGTCGATCGCCGCGGTGCCGGCCCTACCGACCCGGCCAAGTACAAGAAAGGCTCTGGTGAGGGGCAGGGCGTGCACATCATGACCGGCCCGGTCTATGTCCGCAACGCGGAGCCGGGCGACATATTAGAGGTGCGGATTCTCGATTGCGGGCCGCGTCCCTCTGGCAATCCCAAGTTCAGCGGCAAATCATATGGCTCCAACGCGGCGGCCAATTGGGGCTTCCACTACAATGATCTCCTTGGCGGCACCAAGCGCGAGGTCGTCACCATCTACGAGGTCGACGTTGCCGGCGGCAAAAGCTGGGCCGAAGCGGTCTACAATTTCCAATGGGTGCCGCAGACTGACCCGTTCGGCGTCAGGCATGACACGATCGACTATCCCGGGGTTCCGGTCGACCACAGCCTGACCAAACGAAACTACGATGTGCTGAAGGGCGTGAGACTGCCCATTCGCCCGCATTTCGGCACGATCGGACTGGCACCGAAAGAAGCGGACGTCGTAGACACCATCCCGCCCAGCTACACCGGCGGCAACATCGATAACTGGCGCATCGGCAAGGGCGCCACGATGTATTATCCGGTCTCCGTCGACGGCGCGCTGCTCTCGGTCGGTGATCCCCATGCCAGCCAAGGCGACAGCGAATTATGCGGCACGGCGATCGAATGCTCGCTCACCGGCACGTTCCAACTCATCTTGCACAAGAAAGCGGACCTTGCCGGCACGCCACTCGAGGAGCTCAACTACCCCATGCTCGAGACGCAAACGGACTGGCTGGTGCATGGGTTTTCCTACGCCAACTATCTTGAGGAACTGGGACCGAGCGCTCAGAGCGACATCTATTCGAAGTCGTCTGTCGACAGAGCGCTGCGCGATGCGTTCCGGAAGATGCGCCACTTCCTCATGACAACCAAAGGACTGACAGAGGACGAGGCGATTTCCCTGATGTCGATCGGAGTAGACTTCGGCATCACCCAGGTCGTCGATGGAAACTGGGGGGTGCATGCGGTGGTGAAGAAGGACATCTTCGCCGCACGCGTCGCCTGAGATGGTGGGTAACTAAATCTCGCATCCACATCGCCGTTACTCGGAAGCTCGACAAAGGCTAAAGCGCGTCGCGTTTGAAGGAATTCATGCGACGCGCTTTACGCTGCGCACCTCGGGTCAGGCCCGGGTCAGGCCCGAGGGCATGCTTTTGCGCAACATGCATCAGGAATCCGAACCAAGCGGGGCACCGACCGGTCCCTCCGTAAGAACGGACATCTGTAGCCAAGAGAAGCGACCGCAACCGAAGAAGGCGACCGTGCACCAATGGTACCGTTGGCTGGGATCGAACCAGCGACCTCCGGATCCACAATCCGGCGCTCTAACCATCTGAGCTACAACGGCACGTTCGCCTTAGCGGGATGGAAGGTTCATCCTCCGAGACCCGCTCTGTCGTTCGGCGATGCGTCCATACGGGCTATCGGAGTTTAATTCAAGGCTTTTGGCCGCGCATGGCCCGGAAAATCAGAATCGATTTCGCTGGGGATCATGCGCAAAATCCCAGGATTCCGCAGCGTGCTTTGCGCGCGTCCAGGAAGGCGCCCGGCGCTGTAGGCAAAGGTACTCCGGCACCGACATCATATTCGCCGGGCAAAGAAAAAGGCCGGCGGGAGGAGGTGCCGGCCTTTTCCTGTTCCGAGCCAGCGGGAGGAGGTGCTGGCTGGTCATCCCGGAGAGCAGAGGGAGGAGGTTCCACTCGCCGGGTATTCGCTTGGACCACTATATCTCACATAATCCTGTTCGAAGAAATGCGACCTTTTGTTGCATCTTCGAATTATGCGCAAATATTAGGCGATCTTAACTTCCTTCATCGCCTTCTCGAAGGCGGTCTTGATCGGCTTGGAGACGTCCTCGGCCGCCTTGGAGGCGACGGTCTGGAAATCCTTTGCCTGCTCGACAGTCATCTCGACCTGCTTGCGAAGGAATGCGGTCTGCAGTTCGACGACTTCCGACAGCGACTTGGCGCCGATCAGAGCTTCGAAATGCGACAAGCCGGCTTCAGTATTGGCGCGCAGAGCGGCAATGGTCTTGAGCGACAGGTCGTTGGAAACGGTCTTGGCGGTCTCAAAGGTGGACTCAAGGGCCTTCTGGGTCTCTTCGGCGCCGGTCTTCAGCTTGGCATAGGCCTCTTTCGACTGCTCGACGCCCTTTTCGGCGAAAGCACGGATCTGGTCGGTGGCCTTGGAAGCGTCGAAGCTCGGGAATTCAACGTTTTCGATAGTGTCAGCGGTCTTGGTCCTGGACAATTTTCCATCCTTTGCAGTGGCAGCGGCTTCGATAGGAAAGCCGTCTCGTTCATGTATGATGGCAATATAAAGGCAAATCTTGTGCATTGCAATATCTTTGTTGCAGCGCACCATAAATTTTCTCTCCAGCGTTAACCACGCGCCCAGAGATTCCGGCGGTTGCACGCTATGGCTTGTGGACCTTCGCACCGTCGGCTTTTATTAACAAAGCGTTAACTGCAAACTGCCCGCTTCGTAAGGGTTCCCAAAGCGCATGCCGTCTGAAAACTACTCCTTCCTCGACGTCGCCGTGCTCGACGCGGTCCGCCAGCGCTTTGCCGCCGGCGACGCGATCGCCCTTTTGTCGGCAGACCTCGAACAGGTGATCTGGGCCAACGGACCAGGGGCAGCGGTGTTCGGCTACCCCGACATCGAGGCGATCATCGGCGCCTCGGCCGGCTTGCCGCCGATCGCCAGGCGCCAGATCATGGCGACAAGCGGTTTTCCACAGATCGGCCGCGACCGCGCCATCACGGTGCGGCTGGCAACCGGGCTGACCAGCCGCGCGGTTGGCTTTCTGGCCAGCGCGGTGACAATGCCTGACGGCGAAAACGCCATCATGCTGGCGGTGCCGGCGACGCAGACCGGCCCGCGCAGCGCCGCCGAGCTTGCCGCTCGGGCCATCAGCGGCTTTACCGAAGACGGTCATTTCATCGCCTTCGTCGATGCCAACGGCAACATAGAGGCCGCCTCCGATGGTTTTTCGGCACTCGGCATCCTGCCCGAAACGCTGACAGCGCTTGTCGCCGATGTTGCGAACGAGAGCGGTCGCGTCGTCAAACGCCTCGTTCCTGGCGGCACCGCTTCCTACCCGGCCGGCCTCGCCCGGCTGACTGACGAGCGGCACCTGCTGGTGGTGATCGACGAGAACCAGCTGGACTCCGAAGCAGCCCCTGCGGGCGTGCTCAGCGCAGGGGCGGCGGCCGATGCCGCAGTCCCGCCAAAAGCACAACAGGACAACCCGCCGGCAACAGTCGCGAAAACGGCTGCGGCAGTGCAGACAGTTGCGGCAGCCGACCAAGACACTTCGCTGTCGGCGGAGCATGATGTTCCCGATTCCAGTGGGCCCGATTCCACTGGGCTCGATTCGAGCGGATCTCATTCAACTGCGCCTGATTCAACCGAGCAGGGTCCGGAAGCGGCCGGCGGGATACCTCCACAGCATGACCATTGGTATTTCAGCGCCAGCGAGGAGGAGGCGCAAAAGCCGGGACCGGACGCATCCGGTCCTGTCGAGGCGGATGCTTCGGCGGAAAGCATCGCACAAAATACAGTCAGGGCCGCCTCCCCGGTCAAAAATGCCATCCCCTCGATCGACCGCGCGGCGGCGCCCCTGCGTTTCGTCTGGCGCACCGACGCCGAGGGCAGGTTCAGTGCGCTGTCGCCGGAATTCGCGGAACTCGTCGGCAAGCCTGCCGCCGATGTGATCGGCCGGCGCTTCAGGGACGTCGCGGCCACCTTCGACCTTGATGCGACCGGCGACATCGCCGGCCTGCTCGACCGACGCGATACCTGGTCCGGCCGCTCGGTGCTGTGGCCGGTCGCCGGCACCGATTTCAAGATACCCGTCGACCTGGCGGCGCTGCCCGTCTACGGCCGCAGCCGTGCCTTCGAAGGCTTTCGCGGTTTCGGCGTTGCTCGCACCGGCGATGCGGTGGTCGATCCGGAAGCGATCGGCATGGCCCTTGTCGCCAATGCCGACGTCCCCATGGCCGTCGAGCCGGAAGTCGCCAAAACGCCTGACGAAACCGACCCCTTCCAGGGCGAGGTGCCGGCGCTGACCATCGTGCCGCAGCCGGAGCGGCGCTTAGCCGACAAGGTGATCCGGTTGGCGGAGCACAGGCAGCCGGCCAACGACAAAGGCCTGTCGACGCTGGAACGCAGTGCATTCCGTGAGATCGGCGAGCGGCTCAAGAAGGACAATCCCCCGACCGAACAGCCCGATGCCGCAATTGCGGCAGAGCCGGCTGCGGCGGAACCGACCGAAACCGATGTCGAAGACGAGAAGGATGTCGCAAGGCTCGACGGTGAGCAGCCGCAAGCAACCGTGTCCGACCTCTCAGGCTCGCTGCTCGACTATGCCGACCGGGACTACGTCGCCGACGATGGCGACGGTGCGCCGGTCTCCGAGCCGGACAAACCGGCGCAGGAGATCGCTGAGCCCACCGACGCCGCCAGTCGATCGATCGCCGAAGACGCCGACAGCATGACGGCCGCCGATTTCCGCGATGCAGAAGACAGCGAGGACTCGGCGCGACCCGATGACGGCGAAACCGGTTCGCCAACCGATGGCATCGGCGATGCCGGCGACGTCGAGCCGGCGACGGTCGAGCGGCCGCGCCTGCCGGTGCCGCCGCTCAAGCTCGAAGGGTTCGTGCCGTCGGCTTTTTCGACCGCGGACGACAACAAGGCTCCGGACATTTCGATCCTCGGCAAGCTGCCGGTGCCGCTGCTGATCCATTCCGGCGACGATCTTCACTATGCGAACGAGGAATTTCTCAGCCTGACCGGCTATGACACGCTCGACCAGCTGGAGGATGCCGGTGGCCTCGACGCGCTGTTTGCCGATCCTTACGACGGCAGCGCCTCCGATGGAACCGACCACGCGCTGCGGTTGAAGACGCGTGACGGTCAGGAGTTCCCGATCGAGGCCATCCTGCGCTCGGTGCCATGGCGTGGCGGCAAGGCGCTGATGCTGGTCGTGCGCCGTTCCGGCGACGACGAGGCAGCAGGTGCCGCCGTCGACCAGACGCAGCCGGACACTTCGGAGCTCAAGGCGCGCATTGCCGAGATGCGCACCATCATCGACACCGCGACCGACGGCGTCGTGCTGATCGGCCGAGACGGAACGATCCGCTCGATCAGCCGACCGGCGGAGGCGCTGTTCGGTTTCGACAGCGACGAGGTGACCGGAAAACCCTTCGTCTCGCTGTTCGCGATCGAGAGCCAGCGCGCCGCGCGAGACTATCTCGACGGATTGTCCGAGCCCGGCGTGGCGAGCGTGCTCAACGACGGCCGCGAGGTGATCGGACGCGAGGCGCAGGGGCGCTTCATTCCGCTGTTCATGACCATCGGCAGGCTGCCCAACGACAGCGGTTTCTGCGCGGTGGTGCGCGACATCACCCAGTGGAAGCGGGCCGAAGAGGATCTGACCCAGGCGCGCGCCGTGGCCGAGCGCGCTTCCTCGCACAAGACCGACTTCCTCGCCCGCATCAGCCACGAAATCCGCACGCCGCTCAACGCCATCATCGGCTTCTCCGAGCTGATGGTCGACGAGAAATTCGGACCGGTCGCCAATGACCGCTACCGCGACTATCTGCGCGACATCAACCGGTCGGGCAACCATGTGCTCGACCTGGTCAACGATCTGCTCGATATTTCGAAAATCGAGGCCGGCCAGCAGGAGATGGCCTATGAGGCAGTGTCGCTCAACGACACGCTGGCCGAGACGGTGGCGATGATGCAGCCGCAAGCCAACCGCGAACGCGTCATCATCCGCTCCAGCTTCGCCTCCCGGCTGCCGGAAGTGGTGGCCGATCTGCGCAGCGTGCGCCAGATCGCGCTGAACATCCTGTCGAATGCCATCCGCTACACGCAGGCCGGCGGCCAGGTGATCGTATCGACAGCCTACGAGATCTCCGGCGACGTCGTGATGCGCGTGCGCGACACCGGCATCGGCATGAGCCAGTCCGAGATCGAGCAGGCGCTCAAGCCGTTCAAGCAGCTCAACGCGCTTAAGCGCGGGCGCGGCGACGGCACCGGTCTCGGGCTGCCGCTGACCAAGGCCATGGTCGAGGCGAACCGGGCCCGGTTCACCATCAACTCGACACCCGGCGAGGGCACCCTGGTCGAAGTCGCCTTCCCGTCGACCCGCGTGCTGGCGGATTAGGGCAGCGGATCTTCAGTCGTCCGTGTCGCCGCTCTATCTCTTTGTTTGAGCATCGGATTTTCCCAAAACCGGTGTCCACTTTGGCTCATGCTCGGCACACAAAAGAAAGGCGTCCAACAGGACGCCTTGAATGATTGCTGTACATCGGGGCTTGAGCGAATTCAGATCCTCTGGGGATTTTAGAGGAACGGGATTTCTCCCTCAAGTTACGCACGACTATCGATGTCGGCCCTTAACAAAACCTTACCGGCACCGCGAAAAATTTACCAATGTGTACCACTCATGAAATCTAGGTAAATTCGAGCGAGATATTTCGTTAACCGTGCTCGGCTCCGTTTGAACGCCTGACGGTTCTCATGTCCTGGACCTCGAGAAACTAATCGGCCAGCTGCGGCAGGTCGCGGAACAGCTCGAGCGCTTCGGGATTGGCCAGCGCCTCCTTGTTCTTGACGGCACGGCCATGCACCACGTCGCGCACCGCAAGCTCGGTGATCTTGCCCGATTTGGTGCGTGGAATGTCGGCGACGGCGACGATTTTAGCCGGCACGTGGCGCGGGCTCGCGCCGCTGCGGATTTTCGCCCGGATGCGTTTTTCCAGCTCGGCGTCGAGCTCAACGCCGGCCGCCAGCCGCACGAACAGCACGACGCGCACATCATTGTCGAAATCCTGGCCGATGCACAGCGCTTCCAGGATTTCCGGCATCTGCTCGACCTGATTGTAGATTTCCGCCGTGCCGATCCGCACACCGCCAGGGTTGAGCGTCGCGTCGGAGCGGCCGTGGATGATCAGGCCGCCATGGGCGGTCCATTCGGCGAAGTCACCGTGGCACCAGACATTGTCGAAGCGCTCGAAATAGGCGGCGTGGTATTTCTTGCCTTCGGGATCGTTCCAGAAGCCGATCGGCATCGCCGGGAACGCTCTCGTACAGACGAGTTCACCCTTTTCCTGCCTGAGCGGCTGGCCGTCGTCGTCCCAGACATCGACGGCGAGGCCGAGGCCAGGTCCCTGGATCTCTCCGATCCATACCGGTTGGGTCGGTACGCCGAGCACGAAGCAGGAGACGATGTCGGTGCCGCCGGAGATGGAGGCGAGATGCACGTCTTTCTTGATGCCGTCATAGACGAAGCGGAAATCTTCCGGCGACAGTGGCGAGCCGGTGGAGGAGATCGTCCGCACGCTGGAAAGATCGTGCGTGTTGATCGGCCTGAGGCCGGCCTTGCGCACGGAATCGATGAATTTGGCCGAGGTGCCGAAATAGGTCATCTTCTCGGCGTCGGCGAAGTCGAACAGCACGTTGCCGTCGGGGTAGAAGGGCGACCCGTCATAAAGCAGAAGGGTTGCGCCCGACGCCAGGCCGGAGACCAGCCAGTTCCACATCATCCAGCCGCAGGTGGTGAAATAAAAGAAGCGGTCGCCGTCGAGCAGGCCGGCGTGGAGCCGTTCTTCCTTGACATGCTGGATCAGCGTTCCGCCGGCCGAATGGACAATGCATTTGGGAATGCCGGTCGTTCCGGAAGAAAACAGGATGTAGAGCGGATGCGCGAACGGCAACCGTTCGAAGGTGACCGACTTGGCAGCGAAGGATGAGAGCGTCTCGTCCAGCGCAGTCGCCTTCTCGACGGTCGCCGCCACATCGGTCGACGTGCCGAGATAGTCGACGATCAAGATCTTGCGGACGGTGACGAGCTTTGCCGCAACGGCCGCGATCTTGCCGGCAACCTCGATCGCCTTGCCATTGTACCAGTAACCGTCGGGCGCGATGAAGACGACAGGCTCGATCTGGCCGAACCGGTCCAGAACGCCCTGTTCGCCGAAATCGGGAGAGCAGGACGACCACACGGCGCCGATCGAGGCTGTCGCCAGCATTGCCGCGACCGTCTCCGGCATGTTGGGCATCATGGCAGCGATGCGGTCGCCCTTTTTCACACCGAACGACAGGAAAAGCTGCTGCAGCCGCGAGGTCAGGGCATGCAACTCGTTCCAGGAGAGCCGGCGCTCGACCTTGTCCTCGCCGCGAAAGACGATGGCGTCACCGAGCCCGGTTTTTTTCAACAGGTTCTCGGCGAAGTTAAGCTTGGCGTCGGGAAAGAAGGCGGCGCCGGGCATCTTCTCGCCATCGACGAGCACGTGCTCGCCGCCACTGATCCCGCCGCTGGCGCCCCCATTGGCGCCCTTGTCGCCAACGATCCCGCAAAAGTCCCAGACCAGGCTCCAGAACGCCTCGCGATCGTCGATCGACCAACGATGAAGATCGCCGTAGGAGGGAAAAAACCTGCCGGTTGCGGCCGCCGCGGCCTGCATGAAGGCGGTCATCGGCGCCGCGTCGATCTGGTCTTTGGTCGGTATCCAGAGCGGTGCGTCGCCAGCCATGATCGTTCCTCCTTAAAGCACGTTACGCTTGAAGAGATTCACGCGACGCGCTTTAGACTTTTGTTATTATCATGTCGTTATCCAAAAACGTTGCGCATTTTGGCGACATGCATTGGCATCGCATATGCATATCGCAGCGCAGCAGAGCAAGATTTTGTTCGGCCGGGCGACGCGGATGTGCCCAAATGCCATCGCTGGGCCATAAAGACTTGAAATGCGTCAGCCCTAAGTCGTAGGTAAACGACTGGGGTTACACCCGTCGGGCGATTTTTTGTCGGAACGGAAGCATACGGGGCGACATGCCATCACCTTTGATCCGGCGCGGAATATGGGCGATCGGCGTTGCCGTGCTGGTCATCGCGCTGGCCGTTGCCGCCCTGCCGCTCGTCGCCTCGACCCGTATCGTGCGCGACCGCATCGCCTGGGAAATGAGTGCGTGGAGCGGTTTCAGGGTCACCATCGACGGCGCGCCACGGATCGAGGTCTGGCCGAATTTCCGTGCCATCCTGGCCGACGTAACGCTTTCGCAATGGACAGAGACCGACGCGCCGCCGGTGATCGAGGCTGAACGGGTCGAGGTCAATCTCTCCGCCATGGCGGCGTTGCGTGGCAATGTGGTGTTCTCGACGGCGCGGCTGATCCGGCCGACGATCAGGGTTCAACGCGCAGCACATGGATTTTTCCTGCCCGCCCTGCCTTCGGGCGGGCGCATCACCCGTTCCATCGACGTCGCTCGCGCCGTTGTCAGCGCCAATCCAGCCAAGCCGGACCTCAGCAAGCTGCCGGCTGATCCGTTCGGCACCGTGGAGTTCAGGAACGGCCGCGTGGTGACTTCCGTCGATGGCAAGGACGCCGAGATACTGAGCAGCCTGAGCGGCCAGGCGAACTGGGCCGCAATGAACAGCAATGCGACGCTGTCGGCGACCGGGATCTGGCGCGGCGAAAGCGTCGCCGTGGATGCCGCATCGTCAAACCCGCTGGTGCTGTTTGGCGGAGGTGCGGCGCCGATGACGCTTTCCTTCAAGGCGGCCCCTGCCAGTTTTTCGTTCGACGGCGTGGCCAGCATGTCCGAGAACGCCTATTTCGACGGCCAGGCAAAATTTGCCGCACCCTCGCTCAGGCGCGCGCTCGAATGGTCGCGGGCCGGCATCGCGCCGGGCGCAGCAATTGGCTCGGTTTCCGTTTCCAGCAAGCTCACGGCGACCTCCGGCCGCATTAAATTCGAAAACACCGAGATCGCCCTGGACGACAATCCGGGAATGGGTGCGCTGGATTTCTCCTTTGGCGAGGCGCGGCCGGTGATCGCCGGTACGCTCGCCTTCGAGACGCTCGACCTGCGGTCGTTTCTATCCGCCTTCGCACCCTTGGCGCCCGCGAACGGCGCTGGCCCCGGCGAAATCGACATAAGCGTCGCCGACCGCATCGATCTCGATCTCAGACTGTCGGCAGCGCAGGCCACCGCAGGCGCCATCCAGCTTGCCGACGTCGCCGCCGCTGCCCAGGTCAAGAACGGTCTTGCCGTCTTCGATATTTCCGATGCATCGGCCTTTGGCGGCAACATCCAGAGCAGCCTTCGTTTCGACCGCAAGCCGGAAGGCACGCAGGTCGAGATCAGGCTGCTCGCCTCCGACATCGACGGCGGCGCTTTTGGCACCGCAGCCGGAATGACGCGACTGGTGCCGATCGGCACAGGAACCGTTTCGGTCATCCTCAAGGGGCCGGGCAGAACCTGGGATTCCATTTTCGAAAATGCCGACGGCTCGGTTTCGGCGAAATTCGGCCAAGGCGCGTTGAGCCGGTTCAACCTGCCGGCGTTTCTCAAACACAATGAACAGGGCGGGTTCTTCGCGCTCGATGATGTCTCCGACGGAACGCTGCCGATCGACGGGGCCGAACTCAAGGCGAGCATTTCGAACGGTGTGGCGAAGATCGACAAGGCCGAAGCGAATTCGGCGAAGTACAAGATCTGGCTTTCCGGTATCGCCTCCTATGCCGGGCGCGGACTGGCGCTGTCCGGCGGCATCATTCAGGCGGACCAGCCAGCCACGCAGACAAATAGCCAAGGTCCCAACCAGTCTTCGTTCTTCATCGGCGGAACGTGGAGCACGCCGTTCATTTCGCCGATAAGCCGCGGGGTATCCGGCGAGTAGGCAACGAAGCTGCTGCGGTCGTCGTCAGAAGTGCTTCCTGCCGGCTTTTGCTGCTGCCGCCCCTTTCGTCACCCACGCTGAGCGGCCTGCTCGTCGCGCTGGCGCTGGACCTCGCGCCGCTTGTTGGCGAGCGAGGCGATGATGACGCCGACCGCCACAACCGCGATCAGGATGGTGCAGGCGGCGTTGATCTCCGGCGTCACACCGAGACGAACCTGGCTGTAGATCTTCATCGGCAGCGTGGTGGCTCCAGGCCCTGACGTGAAGCTGGCGATGACCAGATCGTCGAGCGACAGTGTGAACGCCAGCATCCAGCCGGACACGATCGCCGGCATGATGACCGGCAGCGTGATCTGGAAGAAGGTCTTCACCGGCGGCGCGCCAAGATCCATCGCGGCTTCTTCGAGCGAGCGGTCGAACGTGATCAGGCGCGACTGCACGACGACGGCGACGAAGCACATGGTCAGGGTGATGTGGGCAAGCGTGACGGTGACAAAACCGCGGTCGAGACCGATGGCGACAAAGAGCAGCAGCAGCGACAGGCCGGTAATGACTTCCGGCATGACCAGCGGCGCAAAGACCATGCCGGAAAACAGCGTCCGGCCCTTGAAGCGCGTGTAGCGCGTCAAGGTGAGAGCCGCCAGTGTGCCGAGCACGGTCGCCACGGTGGCCGAGATGACGGCGACACGGGCCGTTACCCAGGTGGCGTCCACGAGGCCCTGGTTGTGGAACAGCGAGACGTACCATTTGGTCGAGAAGCCGCCCCAGACGGTGACCAGTTTCGATTCGTTGAAAGAGAAGACGACGAGCAGGACGATCGGCAGGTAAAGAAAGGCAAAGCCGAGCACGATCGAAGTGATGTTGAAGCGGCTCCAGGTCGGGTTCATCTGTCCTGCTCCTGGGCGCGGGCCTGGGCCCGCTGGAAGAGCATGATCGGCACGATCAGCAGCAACAGCAGGATGACGGCGACGGCCGAAGACACCGGCCAGTCGCGATTGGCGAAGAACTCGTTCCACAGCGTCTTGCCGATCATCAGCGTCTGTGAGCCGCCGAGCAGGTCGGGAATGACGAACTCGCCGACGGCGGGGATGAACACCAGCAGGCAGCCGGCGATGACGCCGGGCAGCGACAGCGGAAAGGTGATCTTCCAGAAGGCGCTGGTCGGTGGGCAGCCGAGATCCTTGGCTGCCTCGATCAGCGAATAATCCATCTTTTCCAGCGACGAATAGAGCGGCAGCACCATGAACGGCAGGTAGGAATAGACGATGCCGATGAAGATCGCCGTATAGGTGTTGAGGATGATCAGCGGCTGGCTGATGACGCCGGTGGCGAGCAGCAGCTGGTTGAGCAGCCCCTCAGGCTTGAGGATGCCGATCCAGGCGTAGACCCGGATCAGGAACGAGGTCCAGAACGGCAGGATCACCAGCATCAGCAAAGTCGGGCGCAGCATCGCCGGGGCGCGCGCCATGCCGTAGGCGATCGGGTAGCCGACAAGCAATGTCAGCACCGTCGAGATGGCGGCGACGATGACGCTGGTCACATAGGCGTTGACGTAGAGCGCGTCCTGCGTCAGCCATGTGTAGTTGTCGATGCTGAGCTCATTCAGCTGGGCGAAGAAACCGGCAAGGCCGTCGCCGAAGCCGAGCACCGGCGTGTAGGGCGGTATGGCGATCGCGGTCTGCGACAGCGAGATCTTGAAGACGATGACGAACGGAACAAGGAAGAAGAAGACCAGCCATAGATACGGGATGAGGATGACAAGACGGCCAACGAAGGCCTCTCCCAGCCTGGCCAGGGCGGATTTGTCCGCAGCGGTGGCTCGAGAGCTTGTTGCAGCGGTGACAGCGGCATTCGACATGGCCGCCCCTATCGCGTCAGCACGACGCCGGCATCCGGCCGGAACGACACCCAGGCACGGTCGTTCCAGCTCAGCGGATCCTCGGTGATGCGGGCCGCGTTCATCGTGCTCGCTCGCACCACCTGGCCGTCGTCCAGCCTGACGTGATAGACGGTCATGTCGCCGAGATAGGCGATATCGTAGACCTCGCCCTCGATGGCGTTGACGACGCCGGCCGGTCTCGTCGACGATATCCTGATCTTCTCCGGCCTGATGGCGAAGGCGACGGCCGCGCCAGTTGCGGCATCGCCGGCATGCTCGGTGCGGATGGTGATGCCGTTGCCGGCATCGATGCTTGCCGCACCCGCCTCGCCATGCGCAATCTTGCCTTCGAACATATTGACGTTGCCGACAAAGCCGGCGACGAAACGGGAGCCGGGCGCCTCGTAGACTTCCGCCGGCGTCGCCACCTGCATCACCTCGCCTTTGTCGATGATGGCGATGCGGTCGGCCATGGTCATCGCCTCTTCCTGGTCGTGGGTGACGACAACGAAGGTGAGGCCGAGTGACTGCTGCAGATCCATCAGCTCGAACTGGGTTTCCTCGCGCAACTTCTTGTCCAGCGCGCCCAACGGCTCGTCGAGCAGCAGCACCTTCGGCCGCTTGGCGACCGAGCGGGCAAGCGCGACGCGCTGGCGCTGGCCGCCGGACAATTGGTGCGGCTTGCGCTTGGCGAACTGCTCGAGCTTGACCAGCTTCAGCATCTCTCCAACGCGCGCCGCGATCTCGGGCTTCGGCATGCCGTCCTGCTTGAGGCCGAAGGCAATGTTGTTTTCGACCGTCATATGCGGGAACAGCGCATAGGACTGGAACATCATGTTGACCGGCCGCCGGTATGGCGGGATGCCGCGCAGATCCTGGCCGTCGAGCAGGATGCGGCCGGCGGTCGGCTCCTCGAAACCGGCGAGCATCCGCAGAAGCGTCGACTTTCCGCAGCCGGATGCGCCGAGCAGGGCAAAGAACTCGCGCTCGAATATGGTCAGCGACAAATTGTTGACGGCGGTGAAGTCACCGAACTTCTTGGTGACCTTGTCGAACTGGATGTACGGCTTGGCGTTCGGATCGTTCCATGGCGCGAAATCCCTGCGGATGCTGCCAAGCGATTTCATGTCCCACTCCGTCCTCGCGTTCTATCCCCAGAAGACTTGACCCCGGCAGCACCTGCCGGGGTCGCTGATTGTCGCTTACTGCCCGGTGACGATCCTGGTCCAGGTGCGGGTGACGACGCGCTGGGTCTTGGAATCGTAAGGGGTGATGGTGAACAGTTTCGCCAGCGTCGCCTCGTCCGGGTAGATCGCCGGATCCTCGAGTATCTCCTTGTCGATGAACTGCTGCGACGCCTTGTTGCCATTGGCGTAGAAGACGAAATTGCTCGCCTTGGCGATGACTTCCGGCTTCATTATGTAGTTCAGGAATTCATGCGCCTCGGCGACATGCGGCGCGTCGGCCGGGATCGCCATCTGGTCGAACCACATTTCGGCGCCTTCCTTCGGCACGGAATAGGCGATCTCAACGCCCTGGTTTGCTTCCGTCGCACGGTCGCGCGCCTGGAACACGTCGCCCGACCAGCCAACGGCCAGGCAGATGTCGCCATTGGCCAGCGCATTGATATATTCCGACGAGTGGAACTTGCGGATGTAAGGCCTGATCTTCAGCATCACTTCTTCGGCCTTGGCGAAATCGTCCGGCGATGTGGTCTCGGGATCGATGCCCAGATATTTGAAGGCGTTCGGCAGGATGTCGCTCGGAGAATCGAGGACATAGACGCCGCAATCCTTCAGCTTGGCCAGCTTTTCCGGGTTGAAGAACACGTCCCAGCTGTCGATCTTGTCGGTGCCGAGCGCTTCCTGCACTTTCTTGACGTTATAGCCGAGGCCGACCGTGCCCCACATGTAGTTGATCGAATATTCGTTGCCGGGATCGTACTTGGTCGTGCGCTCCGAAACGACGTCCCACATGTTGGAAATGTTGGGCAGCTTCGACTTGTCGAGCTTCTGGAACACCCCTGCCTGGATCTGGCGTGCGAGGAAATTGGCGGTCGGTACGACAACGTCGTAGCCGCTGCCGCCGGCAAGCAGTTTCGTCTCAAGCAGCTCGTTGGAATCGAAGGTGTCGTAGGTAACCTTGATGCCCGTTTCCTTGGTGAAGTCGTCGATGATCGAGCTGTCGATGTAATCCGACCAGTTATAGACGTTGACGACGCGCTCCTGGGCATGAGCGCCGAGGGTGAAAAGCGCCAGAAATGCCGAGGTCGCCGAAAGCCGGAATGCTTTGCGGATCATGCGTCTCTCCTTTGATGAGTGTTCCATCGCCAGCTCGTCGCGGGGCTGCGCGGCTGGGCGTTTGCTTCAGATTATTGGGCTTTCCGACAAGCGACAAGCGCGAACCGCCAACACGACAGCGGTTCGATGCGCAACGGCCGAGCCCCCCGTTTCCATGTCGTGATCCAGGTGGCATTCCGGCGCCGTCAAAGGCTCTCGCCACGGCGCGGGCAGCGATACGACGATGTTGTCCGGTCTCGGTCGGGCCGGAGGGGAGACTTGGCAAGATGAGCCTGTCTTGTTGTTGCCGTATTGACAGCCTGCCCGCGCGGCTGCGCCATTGTCAATGGCTCATCTCGCTTTGGCGCGTGCGCTGCATCAATTAGGCGGCGGCATACCGGTGACACCCGGCCGCACCGGCCGCGTCTGACGCTTGAATTCGAGCCCGATATGGACGAGCAGCGCCGTGACCACGACCGTTCCGCCAAGGATGGTGCGTCCGGACGGCACCTCGGAATGGATGAGCCAGACCCAGATCGGGCCGAGGATCGGCTCGAAAGTACCGAGCAGTGCTGCGACTGCAGCCGGGACGAGCCGGGCACCGGTGGCGAAGAAGGCAAGGCCGAGACCGAGATTGACCACCCCGAATGCAAACAGGAAACCCATGTCGCTGCTGGAAACGCCGAATTGCGATGCCTGCGACGCCGCGAATGCGGCGGCAATCATCGTGCCGAGGCAGGTCGCCGGCGTCATGCGCACATGGGCAAAGCGTCGCGTGATGACCGTGGCGATCGAAAACATCACGGCGATAAGCAGCGCCAGGCCGTCACCGATGGGCGACACCGCGCCATCGAGCGATTCCGATACCATGATGGCAACGCCGGCAATGACGGCGGCAATCGCCACCCAGGTCGCCAAGGCTACCCGTTCGCGAAACAGCACCCAGGCAAACAGCGCCGCCAGGAGCGGCACGCCGGCCTGCATCAAAAGGATGTTGGCGACAGTGGTGTAGGCAAGCGCCACGACGAATGAGGTCGATGCGGTGGCGAAGCAGAACGCCACGGCAAGGCCGGGCAGGCCCATGCCGCGGAACAACCTCACCGTGCCGTGCCAGCCGTCGCGCCAGACCATGAAGCAGATGAGGAAGGCGGCGGCCCAGACCGAGCGCCAGAACACCACCGTCCAGCTGTCTCCGGCGTCGATGAAACGGGCGATGGCGCCACCGAAACTCCACATCAGCGCCGACAGGAAAATCAGCAGGAAGCCGACACGCTCGTCACGCGGCGAGACGACAGGCGAAACGGCTAACGGTGATGATGTATCGGTCATGATGGCGACTGTCGGCGATTTCGAGGCAGCACGATGCATAGCAAACGACAGAAACGTGCATTAATCGCGTAACGCAAAGACGAAGACCGGGCGTGATCCAGCACCGTGTTCCGTTTGGCGCACTGACTCGCGCACAGATGAGGCAAGACGGGTCGTGCGGAGCTGGCAGGGATAGTTTACGATGCGAGGCTGGACGCTGCTGCGCGACAAGAGACGTCCCGTGACGAAGTAAATTGTATTTTGGGGCGACCCTAATGGATGAGCCATTCTACAAGACAGCGGCGATTGGCTATGACGAGCTGTTCGCTCGCGCAACGAACTCGTTCATTCCATCGTTGCTGAAGGCAGCGCAAATTGCGCCTGCCCATCGGGTGCTCGATGTCGCAACGGGTACAGGAGCAGCAGCGCAAGCTGCAGCGATCGTGGTAGGCTCATCCGGCTCTGTGATTGCCGGCGATATCTCGCCAGCCATGCTCGAAACAGCCAAACGCAATTTGAAGAACCAGCCAATCACCCTCGCAACGTTTGACGCTCACGCGCTCCCTTACGAGGATTGTCGGTTCGATGCGGTGATCTGTCAGCTTGGGCTCATGTTTTTTTCCGACCCGCTTGGAGCGCTTTCGGAGTTTCGTCGGGTTCTGCGCCCCAACGGCTGGACTGCGGTTAGCGTGACGACGACGCCGGAGCGCTCGCTGTTCGCCAGAATAGGCGCGGTAATCGCCCGTTGCGCACCTGAAAAAGCTGAAAAGCTAAATCGCTTCTTCTCCATCCCTGACGCGACATGCTTGCATTCCTTGCTCCACCGCGCCGGGTTTCAAGAGATTTATGTCCAGCTTGAAACTCGGCCCATCAAATTCTCATCTTTCGACGATTATTTCAGCGGAATTACCAAAGGAGCAACATTGAGCGGTCAGGAGTATGTCCAGCTTCCTCCAGACATGCAGGTCACAGTGCGCGAGGAAGTCTGGCGCGGGCTGGCTTCGCCGAGCGTTGGAGAGCCGCTGACGATTGAGATGGACGTTCTGATAGGCAGCGGTGGGCGATAGAACGCGCAGCGCAATTTGATGGAAACGCTGTGCCCGGTTACTGAAAATCGAAGGCGCTTAATCCGGTCACCATTTCGTCGAGACCGAGCGGGCGTGTCACCGGCGGCTCGGCGCGGGCGAGGCAGCCGATGCGTTCGCACAGCCGGCAAGCCGGGCCAACCGGCGTGGCCGGACTTGTGCCCTGTCCGGCTTTTCCGGCCGCAGCGGCAGCCGGCCCCGGCAGTGCCGCGCCATAGACGATCTCGTCACGAAAGCCGATGTCGCAGCCGAGCAGAAGCGCGGTACGGCGCGGGCGCTCCGCAAACGAGCCTTGCGGCCCCTCAAGCGTGCGGGCGACGCAGAGGAATTCGGCGCCGTCGGGCATTTCCACCGCCTCGACGAAGATCTGGCCGGGCTGGGTAAAGGCGGCATGCACGGGAAGCTTTGGACAGCCGCCGCCGAAGCGGCTCTGCGGAAAACCCTGGCTGCCAGCCTTGCGGAAGCGGTTGCCGGCATTGTCGACCTCGAGCATGAAGAAGGGCACGCCCGGCGTGCCCGGCCGCTGCAGCGTGGTCAACCGGTTCGCCGCCTGCTCGAAGGAGACGCCGAAGCGCGAGCGCAGCACGTCGATGTCGTAACGCGCGCGTGTGGCGGCTGCGTGAAAGGATTGATAGGGCATCATCAGAGCGTGGGCAGCGTAGCGGCCAAGCTCGAAGCGGGCGAGCCGGCGGGCCTCATCGGTGCTCAGCTTCAGCGCCTGGATCTCGCTTGCCACGGCGACCGTCATGCGGATTAGGCAGGCCTCCATCGCCACCTCGCGCAACTGGTCGAACGGCGACAGGCGCTCGGACAGGAACAGACGCTGCGAATGGCGGTCGTAGCGGCGGCGCCAGTTCGGCATGGTGGCGACCGGCAGCACCTTGACGACAATGCCGTATTCGCGCTTCAGCCAGGCCTTCAGCGCACCGAGCAGGTCGTCGCCGGGATCGAGCACCGAAATGAATGCCTCGGCCTCCTCTTCCAGCGCGCCAAAATGGTTCGGACGGCGCTCGAAAATCTCGTGCACCTCGTCGATCGGCAAGCGGGCGCCGGACAGCGCCGTCGCTTTGCCCTCACGCGCCAGGAGTTCGTTGAGGTCGGAAAGTCGCTCGGCCTGCTCGCGATAAGCGCGAAACAGTTTTATCACCGCGGCGGAAGCGTTGGGCGCCGCCTCGGCAAGCTCGATCAGCTCCTGGTCACCAGGCAATTCGCCGACCAGCAGCGGATCTGAAAACACTTCCTTAAGGGCGGTGACCGACCCCCTCGCCTCGCCCTGCAATTCATGCGGGTCGACCTTGTAGACAGATGCCAGCTTGAGGATCAGCTGGACCGTCAGCGGCCGCTGGTTGCGCTCGATGAGATTGAGGTAGGACGGCGAGATGCCGAGCCCTTCGGCCATCGCCGTCTGGGTCAGGCCCTTGGCGCTGCGGATGCGGCGGATGCGCGGCCCGGCGAAGATTTTTTGATCGGCCACTCGGCTGTCCTTGACAGAATTTACATGACTCCCGCGCGGCGCTGCCATGCCGGCCTTTTACAATCATGACAGATTTACAGCGCCTAACTGTCAAACGCAACACAGGTTTTCCCTTATTTTCCAGCCAACCCTCTGGTTTTCCTCGCCTGGCCCGCGCCAAAATGTAAATGCTGTCATACCGAAACGGCGCAGAAATTTTCATGAGGCGGCGTTTTTATCCCAACAACGATCTGTCGGAGCGACCAATGACTGATTTTTACAACCTCGTCCCCTCAGCGCCGGAAGGCCGCTTCGACGGCATCGAGCGGCCCTACTCGCCGGACGATGTGAAGCGGCTGCGCGGTTCGGTCCAGATCCGGCAGAGCCTCGCCGAAATGGGCGCCAACCGGCTCTGGAAGCTCATCCACGAAGAGGATTTCGTCAACGCGCTCGGCGCCATGTCGGGCAACCAGGCGATGCAGCAGGTCCGGGCCGGGCTGAAGGCGATCTACCTGTCCGGATGGCAGGTCGCGGCCGACGCCAACACCGCATCCGCCATGTATCCGGACCAGTCGCTTTATCCCGCCAATGCGGCGCCCGAACTGGTCAAGCGCATCAACCGCACCCTGCAGCGCGCCGACCAGATCGAGACCTCCGAAGGCAAGGGGCTTTCGGTCGACACCTGGTTCGCGCCCGTTGTCGCCGATGCGGAAGCCGGCTTCGGCGGACCGCTCAACGCCTTCGAGATCATGAAGGCCTTCATCGAGGCGGGTGCCGCCGGCGTCCACTACGAGGACCAACTGGCGTCGGAGAAGAAGTGCGGCCATCTCGGCGGCAAGGTGCTGATCCCGACCGCCGCACACATCCGCAACCTCAACGCCGCGCGGCTTGCCGCCGACGTCATGGGCACGCCGACGCTGGTCGTCGCGCGCACCGACGCGGAAGCGGCAAAGCTGCTCACCTCCGACATCGACGAGCGCGACCAGCCCTTCGTCGACTATGGCGCCGGCCGTACGGTGGAGGGCTTCTATCAAGTCAGGAATGGCATCGAGCCCTGCATCGCACGGGCCGTCGCCTACGCGCCCCACGCCGACCTGATCTGGTGCGAAACCTCCAAGCCCGATCTGGCGCAGGCCAAAAAGTTCGCCGAGGGCGTGCACAGGCACCATCCCGGCAAGCTTCTCGCCTATAATTGCTCGCCGTCGTTCAACTGGAAGAAGAACCTCGACGATGCCACCATCGCCAGGTTCCAGAAGGAACTCGGCGCCATGGGCTACAAGTTCCAGTTCATCACGCTGGCCGGTTTTCACCAGCTCAATTTCGGCATGTTCGAACTCGCCCGCGGCTACAAGGCGCGTCAGATGGCGGCTTATTCCGAACTGCAGGAGGCTGAATTCGCGGCGGAAGCCCACGGCTACACCGCGACCAAGCACCAGCGCGAAGTCGGCACCGGCTATTTCGACGCCGTGTCGATGGCGATCACCGGTGGCCGGTCTTCGACCACGGCCATGCATGAATCGACCGAGCACGCCCAGTTCAAACCGGCGGCGGAATAGCACGAACGCAACAAAATAGAGGCAACGCCCCAAAAAGGGGTAAAAAATACGCAAGGAGAAGACCAATGGCATCGATAAGCCGCGTCAAGGAACGGGCCGAAGAACAGGCCACCACGATGACCGTCGACCAGCAGGCGACCATCCGCATGCTGGCCAACGACCTGCACAGGCTCAACCAGTCGGTGATGAAGGCGGTCGAGGCCGGTGTGTCGGTGGAACTCGTGCGCTCGGCACGACACCATGGCGGCGACGGCAACTGGGGCGACCTGCTGATCCCGGTCATCGTCACGCAGCGGAGCGTCGGCTGATCGAAATCCGACGAAATCCTGCTGGCGGAGGCGGCATCACCTGCGCAGTTCTCTGCGCAGGTGATTTGCACTTGCACAACCAGTTTGCATGCATGGCCAGAAAAGAACTTGCTTTAAATTTTAACCTTTCTTGCGATGTTCTCGACGCCGGCCATTTCAGCTTGACATAGGCAGCGATCTCACGGCAATTGTTTCCAAAGTACAACCCTGCATTGAAACTAGCGAGTGCCCGCCCTGCTCATGCACCCCTTGAATCGCACTGTGAACCAGTTGAGTTTGATGAGCCGGAATGTGGACCCCGAAATGCTCACCGACTTCACCCGCGTGCTCGTCGTCGGAAAATCGCCGGTCAACCGGGTGGTGGTTTCGAAAATCGTCGAACGGTCCGGGCTCAAAGCGATCTCGGAATCGCCCGAAACGGCGGCAACGACGCTGCGCTCGCTCATTCCCGGAGCTGTCGTTCTCGATGGCGGAGCCGACAACAAGGACTGCGACGCACTGATGTCGCGTATCGACGCGCTGCGGCGCATCTCGGGCAGGTCGCGTCCCTCGGTGATCCTGCTCTCGACCAAAAGCGGCACACCGGAGAGCCTCGGCCTGTCGAGCGTCGTCGATGCGGTGGTCGTCAAGCCGATCACGACCGAACGGCTGCAGCCGGTGATCGACCATTTGATCGGGCTCGGGCGCAGGTAGCCGGCGTCCTATCCGGCTCCTCCCTCGCTTCTTGCGATCGGATCTGGATATCTTGTGTCAGTGTGTGGCCGCCTGACAGCGAACCCAGTCCGATGTCCTTTTGCAATTGCGACGCATCTGGGATAGCACCTTCGAACAAATCCGCAGGCATGTTCCGACTTGGCGACATGGCTGTCGATATTGGCGGATCATGACATGTCCTCAGAACAGACCATCGCCGCGCTTTGCAGGGAACTCGGACTGCGCATCACCGGTCCGCGCCGCGTCATCATGCGCGTTCTATCCGAATCCAGCGACCATCCGGATGTGGTGGAACTCCATCGCCGTGTTGTCGCCATCGAGCCGACGATCGCGCTCGCCACTGTCTATCGCACCGTCAGCCTTCTGCGCGAAAAGGGCATTCTGGAGCGGCACACCTTTGGCGATCGGCGCGCCAGATACGAAACCGTCCCCCGCGAGCATCACGATCATCTCATCAACATCGAGACGGGAGATGTCATCGAGTTCCAGTCGGCGGAGATCGAGCGGCTCCAGGAGGAAATCGCTCGACAGCACGGATTCACGATCATCAGCCACAGACTGGAGATCTACGTGAAGCCGATCCAGAAACAGCGTCGCTCTCGTCAAACCAGAGAATGACCGCCAGTTTCTAGCCCTCCTCGCCGAGCTCCATTCGGCCCGCTTTGAGTGTGGTGACGACGAAGGCAGCGATGAAGGCGGCAGACAGCATGAGAACGATGGTCGGCGCCGGTGCGCTGTCGATGAAGAAGGACAGATAGACGCCTAGGAACGATGCGGCGACCGCAGTCGCCACCGACAGGATCAGCATGGCGCTGAACTTCCTTGTCAGCAGGAAGGCGATGGCGCCAGGCGCGATCAGCATGGCGATGGCCATGATAATGCCGACCGCCTTCAGCGCGCCGACGATGGTGAGCGAGATCAGGCAAAGCAGGCCGTAATGGAGCAGGTTGACCCGAAGACCAACCGCGCGAGCCTGAGCCGGGTCGAAGGCGTGCAGCAGGAAGTCGCGCCACTTGATGCCGATGATGCCGGCCGTGATCGCAGCAATGAGCCCCGTTTCGACGATGTCGCGCAGGCCGATGCCCAGAACGTCGCCGAACAATATGTGGTCGAGATGCACGTCGGACTGAATTTTTACGTAGAGGACCAGGCCGAAGCCGAACATGCCGGAGAAGACGATACCCATTACCGTGTCCTGCTTGATGCGGCTGTTGTCCTTGAGGAAGCCGGTGGCGAGAGCGCAGACCATCCCGGCGGCGAAGGCGCCGATCGAATAGGGGAATCCGAGGATGTAAGCGATGACCACGCCGGGAAAGACGGCGTGGCTGATGGCGTCGCCCATCAGCGACCAGCCCTTGAGAACGAGAAAGCAGGAGAGCAGCGCCGTCGGCACGGCGACCAGCACCGAAGCAATCAGCGCATTGACCATGAAGCCGAACTGGAAGGGGGTAAGCAGTGTATCGAGGACGCTCACAGGCTGGCCTCCAAGGCCCGCGCCGAGCGGCGGCGGGCTGCCAGCATTCCATGCTTGGGAGCGAAGAAGAAGGCGGCGAGAAAGATCAGCGTCTGCAGCACGACGATGATGCCGCCGGTGGCGCCGTCGAGGAAATAGCTGGCATAGGCGCCGGTGAAACTCGTCGCCGCGCCGATGACGACCGCGATGACGAGCAGGCGCGGAAACCGGTCCGTCAGAAGATAGGCGGTCGCGCCGGGGGTCACCACCATGCAGATGACCAGGAAGGCACCGACGGTCTGAAGCGCGGCGACCGTGGAGGCCGATAGCAGCATGAAGAACATGATCTTGAGCGCGCTCGGGTTGAGGCCGATCGAGCGGGCATGGCTCTCGTCGAAGAAGACCACCATCAGATCCTTCCATTTCACCAGCAGGACGGCGAGCGAGACGAAGCCTATGATGGCGAGCTGAAGCGTGTCTTCCGGAGTGATGGCCAGAATGTTGCCGAGCACGATCGTCTGGATATTCACCGAGGTCGGCGACAGCGACACCATGAACAAGCCGAGGCCGAAGAAGGAGGAGAAGATCAGGCCGATGATGGCGTCTTCCTTCAGCTTGGTGCGCTGGTTGAGGAAGAGCATCGCCGCAGCGGCGAGCCCGCCGGAGAAGAAGGCGCCGATCGAGAAGGGAAGGCCCAGCATATAGGCGCCGGCGACGCCCGGCACGATCGAATGCGAGAGCGCGTCACCGATCAGCGACCAGCCTTTCAGCATCAGATAGCAGGACAGGAAGGCGCAGACACCTCCGACCAGGGCGGACACCCACATGGCATTGAGCATATATTCGTAGCCGAACGGCTCGAGCAGGACACTCATTCGTCCGGTTCCCGCATCTTGTGCTGCATGGCTCCGTTCTCTCCGTAGAAGACCAGTGGCCGCTCGTCGTCGGTGATGACGGCAAGGCGGCGCCTGTCGTCGTCCTCATGCAGCCCGGCGCCGCCCAGCACGAAATGACGCAAGACGCCGCCGAAAGCCTTTTCCAGGTTCGCCTGCGTGAAGGTCTGGCCTGTCGGCCCGTAGGCAAGGACCGTGTTCCGGAGCAGCACGGCACGGTCGCAGAACTCCGGCACGCTACCCAGATTATGCGTCGAGACCAGCATCACCCGGCCTTCGTCCCGGAGCGCGCGCAGCAGTTCGATGATAGCGTCCTCGGTCCTGACGTCGACGCCAGTGAAGGGCTCGTCGAGCAGGATGACGCGCCCATCCTGCGCCAGCGCCCGAGCGAGAAAGACGCGCTTCTTCTGCCCGCCCGAAAGCTCGCCGATCTGGCGCTTGCGGAAATCGCTCATGCCGACACGCGCAAGCGCTGATGTAACCGCCTCGCGATCAGCAGCCTTCGGAATGCGCATCATGCCCATATGGCCGTAACGCCCCATCATGACGACGTCCTCGACCAGTACTGGAAAGTCCCAGTCGACCTCCTCGGCCTGCGGCACATAGGCGACGACGTTCTTCCTCAGCGCGGCCGCGGCCGGCCGTCCGAGAACAAGAATCTCTCCCTTTGCCAGCCGCACGAAGCCCATGATGGCTTTGAACAGCGTCGACTTGCCCGAGCCGTTGACACCGACAAGTGCCGTGATCGTGCCTGTCGGAATTTCAAAGCTCGCATCGCGCAGCGCCGTGAGGCCGTTGCGGTAGGTGACGGTCGCGCCGCGCACGGCGAGACCGCCTCCCGCATCCTCGGACGCGGCGGCAAGAGGCGGAACGGCTTCGTTCATTGCGACAGCCCTGCGGCGAGGCCTTTCTGAATTGTATCCGATGTCACACGCAGCAGGTCGATATAGGTCGGCACCGGGCCGTTCGCCTCGCTGAGGGAATCGACGTAGAGCACGCCACCGTAATGAACCCCCGTCTCGCGCGCGACCTGCCGGGCCGGCTTGTCCGACACGGTGCTTTCACTGAAGACGGCGACGATCTTGTTGTCCCTGACGGCGTCGATCACCTTGCGAACCTGCTGCGGGGTGCCTTGCTGGTCAGCGTTGATCGGCCACAAATAAAGCTCCTTCAGCGCGAAATCGCGTGCGAGGTAGGAGAAAGCGCCTTCGCTCGACACCAGCCAGCGCCTGTCCTGCGGGATCGAGGCAAGCTTATCGCGGATCGGCGCGACGGCCGCCTCTATCTTTGCCTTGTAGGCTTCTGCATTGGCCTTGTAGGTCTTGGCATGCGCCGGATCGTGCTCGACGAAGGCGTCGCGGATGTTGTCGACGTAGATCAGCGCGTTTGTCGGCGACATCCAGGCATGCGGATTCGGTTTGCCGTTATAGGGCCCCTCGGCGATGCTCATCGGTTGGACGCCCTCGGAGATGATGGCGCCGGGCACGTCGCTGAGGTTCTGGAAGAATTTTTCGAACCAGAGTTCGAGGTTGAGTCCGTTCCACAGAATGAGCTGTGCGCCCTGCGCCCGCTGAATGTCGCCCGGCGTCGGCGCGTAATTGTGGATCTCCGCCCCCGGCTTGGTGATCGATTCCACGATCGCTGCGTCGCCCGCCACGTTCTTCGCGATGTCGGCGATGACGGTGAAGGTGGTCACGGCCTTGAATTTTTCCTGCGCTTTCGCTGGGCTTGAAGCCACTGCCGCAGCGAAAACCGCAGCTATCAACCCGACGGCAACCCATCGCCCGTATCTCTCGATCATTAAAATCTCCTGTCGCGATTTGCTCGCATGGGCGCGGGCGCTGTGACGCCGCGCTTGTCGCATATTCTGCAATTGCGACTGATTTGCAAGTAGAAAACGATTTTACGGCATCGATTGTACAAGAGCCGCGCGTTGGAGGGGGCCGCGATGGAGGGCCGCGCGATGGAGGGTCAGCGACAGCGCGGCTCTTTGGCGGAGCCGACAACAAGGATGGCGACGCGCAATGTCCGGCATCGATACGCCTGCCGCGCACGTCCGGTCCGACGCCGAGACATGCGATCAGCCGGCTTTCCCGATGCTTTCGACCAGCCGGGGCAATTCCGAGAGATCGGCTATCTGGCGGAAGCGAGGCGCGGTGACCGGCGGCCCGACATGTTCCAGCGCCCAGGTCAGTTCATGCGGCACGTGGATGCCCCAACTGCCGGCCTCGATGGCCGGCACCACGTCCGACTTGAGCGAATTGCCGACCATCATGCTTTTTTCGGCGCCATCACCGTGGCGGCTGAAGATGCTGGTATAAGTGGCGGGGCTCTTGTCGCTGACGATCTCGACGGCATCGAACAGGTCACCGAGGCCCGATTGCGCCAGCTTGCGTTCCTGATCGAAAAGGTCGCCCTTGGTGATCAGCACCAGGCGATAGGCATCCGCCAGTTTTTCAACGGTTTCGCGCGCATGAGGCAGCGCCTCGATCGGATGGCCAAGCATCTCGCGGCCCGCGGCGAGAATTTCGGCGATGACCGAGGCCGGCGCGCGGCCCTCGGTAATCTCGATCGCCGTTTCGATCATCGACAGGGTAAACCCCTTGATGCCGAAGCCGTAAACGGCGAGGTTGCGCTTCTCGGCCTCCAGCAATCTTGCCGAGATGTGCTCCTCCTCGGCATGATCGGCGAGCAGCGCGGCAAAGCGCTTTTCGGTGATGCGGAAGAACTGCTCGTTCTGCCAGAGCGTGTCGTCGGCATCGAAGCCGATCGTGGTCAATTCATGGTTCCGCATTCGACGTCTTCAAACGAGGTCATTGAACTTGCGTCGAACCTAGCCTGCTTGGGGCGATTTTCAACTGGCGGCGAAGGCAGGGCCGGCTCCCCTTCCCTTCCATCACCGGCCCCGGCTATACTCCCAAATCCGCAACCCAATCTGGTGAATGATGCCGCCTGCAAAAAAGGAAGTCCGTCCGTCGAGCCGCGGAGGACGTATCCGCACGCCTGCCTTCGTGAAAAATCAACGTGGTGTGAAAAACTGGAAGGAAGTCGGCGCCTGGCTGGCGTGGCGCGGCATCGAGGATATCGAATGCATCACGCCCGACCAGGCCGGCGTTGCGCGCGGCAAGATGATGCCGTCGAAGAAATTCACCTCCAACACCTCGCTGGCGCTGCCTTCGGCGGTGTTCATGACGACGATCTCCGGCGGCTACCCCGAGAACGGCAACGGCTTCAACTATCCGGAAGACGACGGCGACCTCAAGCTGATGCCGGACCTTTCGACGCTGACCGTGGTGCCGTGGGAAGAGGACCCGACGGCGGCGGTCATCTGCGACCTCGTCCACCAGGACGGCCGCTCGGTCGAGTTCACGCCGCGCAACGTGCTGAAGCGTGTGCTTGCCGCTTACGACAAGCGCGGGCTGAAGCCGGTGGTGGCGCCCGAGATCGAGTTCTACCTGGTGCGCAAGAATCCCGATCCGGACTACCCGCTGACCCCGCCGGTCGGGCGTTCGGGACGGGCGATCGGCGGTGGCGCCGGCTATTCGATCGCCGGCGTCAACGAGTTCGACGAACTGATCGACGACATCTACCATTTCTCCGAAAGCCAGGGCCTGGAGATCGACACGCTGATCCACGAGGAAGGCGCCGGCCAGCTCGAGATCAATCTGCGCCACGGCGACCCGATCGAACTGGCCGATCAGGTGTTCATGTTCAAGCGCACCATCCGCGAGGCGGCGCTGAAGCATGAGATCTATGCCACCTTCATGGCCAAGCCGATCCAGGGGCAGCCGGGCTCGGCCATGCATATCCACCAATCGATCATCGACAAGAAGACCGGCAGAAACGTCTTTTCTGCCGAGGACGGCTCGGAAACCGAAGCCTTCTTCCATTTCCTCGGCGGCATGCAGAAACATGTGCCGAACGCGCTGGTGATGTTTGCGCCCTACGTCAATTCCTATCGCCGGCTGACGCAGTCGGCTTCGGCGCCGGTCAACAACAAATGGGGCTACGACAACCGCACCACCGCCTTCCGCGTCCCGCGCTCCGACCCTGCAGCCAGGCGAGTCGAGAACCGCATCCCCTCCTCCGACGCCAATCCCTATCTGGCGATGGCCGCATCGCTCGCCTGCGGGCTGATCGGCATGACCAACAAGATCAGGGCCGAACCGCCGGTTCTCACCACCGCCAACGCGGCCGAGATCGACCTGCCGCGCAGCTTGCTCGAGGCGGTCGACCTGTTCGAAGCCGACGAGGAACTCTGCGCGCTGCTCGGCAAGTCGTTCGCCGCCACCTATGCGGCGATCAAGCGGGCGGAATTCGAGACCTTCATGGAAGTGATCAGCCCGTGGGAGCGGGAGTATCTGTTGTTGAATGTTTAGGGGAGTAGGGCAGTACGGCAGTAGGGGAGTAGGGCAGTAGGGGGCGGCACGTAATGGCGAAAATCGAGTCCTACAGGGATCTGATCGTCTGGCAGCAGGCAATGGACCTGGCAGTATCCATCTATGAAGTGACACGAGCTTGGCCGAAAGACGAGATCTATGGAATGACAGGTCAGGTGCGTCGGGCAGCTACCTCAGTGCCTGCCAACATCGCTGAGGGTTACGGCCGAGAGAGTCGAGCTTCCTATCAGCAATTTCTCAGGATCGCCCAAGGATCACTCAAAGAATTGGAGACGCATCTTATGATTGCGCACCGTGTCGGAATCGCCTCGCACGAGGCGGTCGAATCTTTGATGAATCGCAGCGAGAGCGTAGGGACGCTACTGCGCCTTCTGATCCGCAAATTGTCACCTGAATAGCTCCTACTGCCCCACTGCCCTACTGCCCTACTGCCCTACTGCCCTACTGCCCTACTGCCCTACTGCCCTACTGCCCTACTGCCCTACT
>NZ_JBVVQS010000074.1:0-71080 GCF_055811575.1 Mesorhizobium sp. WSM4815
CATTCACACTCCTCAAACATCAACGGCAGTCGCGAGACGCTTCGTCGGTCGCAAAGATTGTTATCAATGACAATAGTTCCATCAGACTGCCGGTCCGTATACTGATGTGGCGATGCTCGAACTTCATTTCCAGCTACGTGCCAGAAATGGATGTATCGGTGCCTTCGGGCAAGTAGCCTCTTCGAGCGGAACGGCTACGACGCTTCTCGCACCAGCGAACGTCTGGTCTTCGCGAATCGGTAGTCTTAAGCCGCCTGACTGCTAACGGCCCCGCTCCAGTCATCAACGCGCCGCACAGCGGTCGTGCTGTTCCTTCGAAGCAGCGGCTGCAGAAGGTTCAATACCGGACCTCGCCCGGTCAGGTGCTCATACGAGGCCGGCTTTGCGAAGGCCATCCACGATCAGCTCGAAATCGTTGGGATCCTTGTAGGGCAACACTTTGCGGCGATGTTCCAGTGAATATTGGGGGTTGACGCGAAACACTTCCTGCCACTCGCGACGGGCTTCTTCGAACCGACCCAGATGGCCGTAGCTCGCCGCCAGGAGCACGCGTGAGACGTCGGTGGAAGGGTTACGAACAAGTCGCCGCCTCAGGATCCCAATTGCCTCTTCGTACCTGCGCAACTGGAACATCGCTTGCGCCTGGAAGTGAAGGTACACGTCCGGATAATACGGGTTCAAGGCCATTGCCCTGTCGAAACACCGGAGTGCGTCCTCAGGCTTGCCGGAATAATGCAGTGCGTAACCGAGATTTTCGTGCCCCTCGGCAAGATTTGGCGCAAGAGCGATCAAGCGTTTAGCCGAGCGGATGGCCGCCTCATGCCGTCGCGAATACAATTCGACGATGCCCAGCGCCCAATGTGCGTAAGGATATCGATCGTCGAGCGCCACTGCCCGTGCCGCGAACATTTCCGCTTGTGCCATTGCGTTCGACCACGACGAGCTCCACTGGTTTGCATAGTCCAGTATGTTTGCGAACGCGAGGAACGCGTAGGCGGGAGCGAATTTCGGATCGAATTCGACGGCGCGTTGCAACAGTTCCCGGCCCTTGATGTTTTCCGCTTTCGTGAACCGCCATAGCTGCTCTCGGCCATGAAGAAAGCAGTCATATGCGTCCAGGTTGCCGGTTTGCTCGGTCGCGAGCCGCTGCTGGTCGCCCTTTGTCAGGTTGAGCGCCAGCGCGTCGACAATTTGCTGCGTAACGTCGTCCTGTACGGCAAAGATATCGGTCAGGTTGCGATCGAAGCGCTCCGCCCACAGATGTCCGCCTGTGGTCGCGTCAATAAGCTGCGCGGTGATACGTACCCTGTTGCCGGATTTGCGGACGCTGCCCTCCAGCACGTAATGCACGCCGAGGTTCCGGCCGACCTCCTGAACGTTCACGTTCCTGCCCTTGAAAGTGAAGGACGAATTGCGAGCGATCACAAACAGCTGCGACAGCTTTGAGAGAGCTGTGATGATGTCTTCGGAGATTCCGTCGGCGAAATATTCCTGCTCGGTATCACCGCTCATGTTGGCGAAGGGCAGCACGGCGATCGATAACTGAGGCGGTGCCGCTGTCGAAAGCAGAGCTTCCGAAAGTTCGTGGGTCACAGGCGCCTTTGCGTGAGCCGCGGTGCCGACTCGGAGTGAATAAACCCGGATCGGTTCGGCAATATTCTTGAGCTGGGTGTCGCCGAGATCACTGACCGAAACGTCTAGTCTCGTCTTGACTTGCCGATAGGCGTCTTCGGACAGGCAGATGGTGCCCGGGGCAGCGACACCCTCCAGACGCGAGGCGATGTTGACGCCGTCGCCCATCAGGTCGCCGTCGCTTTCTTCGACCACGTCGCCCAAATGTATCCCAATCCGAAACTCGATGCGGCGGTCCTCGGGCACGCCGGCGTTGCGCTCGACCATGCCATTCTGCACTTCTATGGCGCAGCGCACGGCATCTACCACACTGCGGAATTCAACCAACGCACCATCGCCTGTGCGCTTGACCATACGACCGTTGTACACGGCGATGGTCGGGTCGATCAGGTCGCTTCGAAGTGCCCGCAACCGGGCCAACGTACGATCTTCATCCGTGCTCGCCAGCCGGCTGTACCCGACCACATCAGCGGCAAGGATCGCGGCTAGCTTGCGGCTCTCGCTCACGGGCCAATCTCCTCGTATCCACAATAACACGAAGAGGCAGGGAAACATGAAAGTTCGCTGTCCCCAGAGCGGTATCCTGCACTCGCTAGAATTCTACACCCTACGCCGAAGTAAGGGGTCATCCGGCGCGGCTGCCTGGCAAGGGACGGCACGCCGCCTCATTGCCTCTTGAAATACTGCACCTCGCGTTCGTGCTTCTCCGCAGCCTCGCGGCTGTCAAACGTCCCGAGATTGCGGCGCTTGCCGGTCTTTTCGTCCTTCTTGCGCGAATAGAGGCGGTATTTTCCGTCTTTGAGTTTTCTGATCATCTGTCACTCCCCGAGCCGCTGCTTCCCCTTGAGGTTGCGCGCGGTTTGTTCGATCGCCGCCCGGTCGTTGCCCAGCCTGTCGATCAGTTCCTGCGCCTGTTCGCCCGATATGCCGGTGCGCACCGCCAGGGCCTCCACCGTCAAGACGTCGGAGCTCGCGACCTCGCGGGTTTCCGGCAGGGCATCGCCTGCGGTCAGCGGCAGGGCTGCCTCCCTGTCGATCTCGGCCTCGGCCCGGTGCCAGTGCCGCTCGGGATCGCCATGAATCCCGCCTTCGCGTTCCCAGATCTGGTATGCGCGCTCACGAATCCTGTCTTCCCGGTCGTCGCTCATGCTGATTCCTCCTGTGGGTATTCGGATGAACGCCGCGCCAACCCGAACGATCCAAGAAGTCTGCGTGATCGTTGGACGGGTTGCCCAGGCGCCATGCGCTGCGGCCGCCAGTCCGCCACCTGCCGGCTACTCGCACTGCCGGCGCGGGCCGCCGGAATAGGGCTGGTAGGTGTTGTCTTCCGGCCGATAGGAGCGGTAGCGGCTGAAGCAATATTCTACGTGGTCGGGCGGAAGCCAGGCGCCGCCGCTTTCATCCGACGCAACCTCGCCATCCATTGGCGACATGTCGGTCGTCTCGACATAGCTGGCGCCATCGTCGGGAGCGGCGCGGTCGGCCGCACCGGCATCGAGATAGGGCGAGATGCAGGGACGCTGCTCTCCGCTGTAGGATGTGTAGTGGTCGTCGCTTGGCCTGTAGGAGCGGTAGCGGCTTGCGCACCATTCCACATGGGCGGCGGGCATCGCCTGCTGCTCGTTGGTCGCCGGCGTTGCCGGCTTGATGGAGGCGGTAGCGGTGGTGTCGGGCGCCGGAGCTGCGGCATCCGCAGGCTTCGCGGTGCGATCATCTGGGGCCTGATCAAATGGGGCCTGATCAGCCGGGACCGCTGCAACCTCTGGGACCTCTGGGACCTCTGGGACCTCTGGGACCGCCGGGACCTCTGGTACCTCTGCGACCTCTGGGGCCGCGCGGGCGGGAAGGCGCTCAAGCTGCTGCGAAGCGGGGTTCACCTTCCGCGGCTCCCTCGGCCACAGTTCGGCAACGCTGGAAGTCGGAGCGACCGGCCGCACCGGTTCGGCGAAGAGAATCCAGAGGGCGAAGGCCAATCCGCTGGCGAAAACCGCCAGCGTCAGCACGAAGCCGCCAAGTACCGCCGATAAAGCTTTCACCTTGCGCTCCTTTGCCCCGTCATCTGTTAAAATGCGAGGCATTGGATCCGGTTCCAACCAAGCGCGGCAGCATGAACTTCCGTGCGCAAAGGAAGCCCCCCTCCGTCTCGGCTTCGCCGAGCCACCTCTGCCCGCTTCGCGGGGCGAGGAACCCAGCTTTCTAAGGATCGCCGACAAGCTCGGTATAGGTCCTCAGTTCGCCATCCTGCCCGCGAATCCGCCAGGTATCGCCGTCCTGCGCCTCGACATGGCACAGGCCGAGCGGCACCTTGCCGCCGCCATCCGGCAGATCCAGCACGTAGACGGGGTTGCAGATGCCCGACAGGCGCGCCCGCAAGGCGCTGACCAGCGCCCGTCCCTCGGCAATCGTGGTGCGCCGGTGCGCCATGCCGCGCGCGAGGTCGCCGTGGTGCAGGTAATAGGGTTTTATGCCGAGGCGGTACATCAGCTCGCGGCACAGTTCCTCCAGCACCTCGACCGTGTCGTTGACGCCTTTCAGCAGGACGCTCTGGTTGAGCAGCACGAAGCCGCCCTGCCGCAACGCGCGGCAGGCTTCTTCGGTGGCCGGCGTGATCTCCCGCGCGTGGTTGAAATGGGTGACGACTGTGACCATCAGCCGGCCCTGCAGCGAGCGAACCATTCCTGACGTGACGCGCGAGGGAAGCGCTACGGGCACGCGGGTGTGGATGCGCAAGAGCCGCACATGCGCAACCGCCTCGATGCGGGCGCGGATTTCTGCCAGCGCCTTGTCCGGCAGCGACAGCGGGTCGCCTCCGGTCAGGATCACCTCGCGGATTTCGGGGTGGCCCTCGATATAGGCGAAGGCCGGCTCCAGCGCCTCGCGCGAAAAACCCCGGCCGATCGAGGTCAGCGACTCCTTGCGAAAGCAGAACCGGCAATAGACCGCGCACTGGTAGGTCGCAAACAGCAGAACCCGGTCGGCATGGCGATGCGTCAATCGCGGCACCGGCCTGAAGGCATGGTCGGCGATCGGATCGTCGAGCTCGCCTTCCTGCTCGGCCAGCTCTTCGGGCGACGGGATGACCTGAAGCCGGATCGGATCGGCGGGGTCGCTCCAGTCGATCAGGTCGACATAGGCTTTTGGGATGCGAACCTTGTGGCGCGTGGCCGCGGCTTGAGCCGCCGCGCGCTCGGCTGGCGACAGCGGCAGGGAGTCGAGATCGCGCACCTGCCGCACGCCGGCGCGAACATCGCCCTGCCACGCGGCGTCGTCGTCGGCCGCCATGCCGGCATCGGGGATGTCGAGGTGTGAGGTCATCGCAGGCTCCTTGAATTCGGGGCTGTACAGCATTGGAGCCGAGGTGCGAACCCTTGCCGGGTGCACTCGGCGGCGAAGCTGCCAATCTCCCCCGCGAAGGCAGGGCTATTGCAGGTGGAAAGCCGAGGCTTTCGCTCTACGATGTACCCCCACCCCTAGCCCCTCCCCACAAGGGGGAGGGAGACTTCCGTTTGCGCTGACCTCGGCAAATTGCCATGCCTTTCGGGCGCCAAAGGGGAAGTTAAGGCGCGCGGCAGCGTTCCCTCCCCTTGTGGGGAGGGTTAGGGTGGGGGTCCACCTTCGCAAGAATCCAAATGCGATTGACCGGCCCACAAGGGACCCACAAGGGGGGAGATTGGCAGCTTCAGCGCCCGCCTGATTTCTCAGCACGCCCATCCGGCTTCATGATGATCTCGCGATGCGGATAGGGGATGTCTATGCCGTTTTCCCTAAAAGTGTCCCACAGCGCCAGCAGCACCCTGCCACGCACGTTGGTCAGGCCTTGCTGAGGGTCGTGGATCCAGAAGCGCAGGACGAAATTGAGCGAGGATTCGCCGAAGTCGGTGAGCCAGCAGACCGGCCGCCGGTCCGCTTCGACCCGGCCGACGCTCATGGCGGCCTTGATGGCCAGTTCACTGACCTTATGCGGGTCAGCGTCGTAAGAGACGCCGAAATTCACGTCGAGCCGCACAAGGTTATCGCTGAACGACCAGTTGATGACCCTTTGGGTGATGAAGTCCTCGTTCGGGATCAGGTATTCGCGGCCATCGCGCGTCACCACCGAGACAAACCGCGCCCGCAATTCGCGCACCCAGCCGAAAGTGCCTTCGAGCGAAATGGTGTCGCCCGGCTTGATCGACTTGTCGAGCAGGATGATCATGCCGGAGACGAAATTCGAAACCACCTTCTGCAGCCCGAAAGCCAGGCCGACGCCGACGGCGCCGGAGAATATCGTCAGGGCCGTCAGGTCTAGTCCGACGGAAGACAGGGCGATGGCACCCGCCACCAGCACAAGGCCGACCTTTGCGACCTTGCCGACGAGGACGCGGATCGAGGGCGTCAGCTCTTCGGAGATGCGGACGCGCTCGTCGATATACTTGCCGACGACCACCGCAAGCCAAACCGTGGCGATCAGCAGCAGCGCCGCTTTCAGCACCATGAGCGCCGAAAGGCGCACCGCGCCCAAAGGTATTGCAAGGCCTTCCAGGAACGTCGCGGCGTCGTCATCGATGCCCAGGATGACGAGGGCCGCATAGATCCAGGTCAGCCAGGCGAGAGCCCGCGCGACAAAGCGATTGCGGACGATGCGCGACAGCACCGACGCAAACAGCCACGCAAGCGATAACGAGAGCGCGATATAGATGAAATGGGTCCGGCTTGGCCAGGTGACGGCGCGCATGAGAACGAGCGCGGCAAGCAGGAAGACCGTGAACAGTATCCAGTCGGTGCGCCGCAACAGGGCAACGACGACCCTCAACAGTCCGGGATGCCCCTTGATCTGGCGTGCCCGGTTCTCCACGAGCGGTTCGATGCGCTGCGCCGCGAGCTTCGCGACCAGGAAGAGCACGACGATGATGGCAGCCTGATAGAAAAACCACGGCGTGACGGCGTAGTCGAACCATCGGCTGGCCCAGGCCAGCGATTCATCGATGGCGTTGCGAAAATCCATTCCCACACGACCGTTATGGACTGGCGACCAGCACAATGTCGCCGGCCTGGTGCAGGGTCAAGCCGGCGCTCTTGCGCTTCACCCCGCGCCCCCGACGCCTCTTGGCCGGTGCGCTCAACATGTCGGGTATAGCCGCCGCCATAAGAGTGACGCACGCGGCCAGGCAGCGGCCGCCAGAAACAACAACCGATTGGAAACAACCGCTGGAAAATCGCCAACGCGCAACATTGAATCGCTCTTACATTAGCTTGCTCTTAAATTAGATTTAGCGTATGTATGCAGGTGGCCGGTGATCTACCCCCCAACCGGTTAGGCTCGGCGCCAGTCCCGCCCCCCTCAGGCCAACGACGCCGGGCCGCTCGGCCTTCCTCGCGGCAGCTCAGCTCCGCAATCCAGGCGCCTCCTGCCCGCTCCTCAATTCACGTTGACGATACATCCTTCACTTCGTCACCCCAAGGCGAAGCAAGGAGCGAAGCGACGCGGCGCAGACCCTGGCATCTATGCCGTGACATCAGCCAAAGAAAGCAGCGGCTCAGGATAAATATAGCGATCCTTGGCGCCCCCCTCTGTCCTGCCGGACATCTCCCCCACTTGGAGGGAGATCGGCCGCTTCGCTGACGGCGTCTGTTCATCAACGTTGGACATTGCCGAAAGCCGCAATGACGGCCAATCTCCCCCCTTGTGGGGGAGATGTCCGGCAGGACAGAGGGGGGCGCCTCGCTCCGCCATCAAAGGTTCTGCACAGTCGTGACGCTCTGAGGTAACGGCATGGATCCCAGGGTCTGCGCCGCGTCGCTTCGCTCCTTGCTTCGCCTTGGGGTGACGAAGGCGTGGTGGGATTTGGCCAATCGCCAGCGTTGGATCGGCGGCTGCAGGCCGGCTGGCAGCGACCGACAGTCAAAGAACCAAATCCCCTGTGAAGAAAAACCAGGCGACATGCGCCTATCCTATCGCCGCAGCCCAGGCGCCTCCTGCCCCGTTCGCTCGACATACTCCGTATAGCCGCCGCCGTAGGTATGAATCCCCTCGGGCGTCAGTTCCAGGACCCGGTTCGACAGCGCCGCCAGAAAATGCCGATCATGCGAGACGAACAGCATGGTGCCCTCATACTGCGAAAGTGCCGTGATCAGCATCTCCTTGGTGGAGATGTCGAGGTGGTTGGTCGGCTCGTCCAGCACCAGCAGGTTGGGCGGGTCGAACAGCATCAACGCCATCACCAGCCGCGCCTTCTCGCCGCCCGACAGCACCCGGCATTTCTTTTCGATCTCGTCGCCGGAAAAGCCGAAGCAGCCGGCCAGCGCGCGCAACGGCGCCTGGCCTGCCTGCGGAAACGCATCCTCCAGCGTCTGGAACACGGTGCGTTCGCCCTCCAGCACTTCCATGGCGTGCTGGGCGAAATAGCCCATCTTGACGCTGGGTCCGCGTGCCACCGTGCCATTGTCCGGCGCGGAAGCGCCGGCCACCAGCTTCAGCAGCGTCGACTTGCCGGCGCCGTTGATGCCCATCACGCACCAGCGCTCGCGACGGCGCACCTGGAAATCCAGCCCCTGATAGATCGGGCGGCTGCCATAGCCCTTGTGGACGTTCTTCAGCGTCACCACGTCCTCGCCGCAGCGCGGCGCCGGCTGGAAGTCGAACGACACTTTCTGGCGGCGTTTTGGCGGCTCGACGCGGTCGATCTTCTCCAGCTTCTTCACCCGGCTCTGCACCTGGGCGGCGTGCGAGGCGCGTGCCTTGAAGCGCTCGATGAAGGCGATCTCCTTGGCCAGCATCGCCTGCTGGCGCTCGAACTGCGCCTGCTGCTGCCGGTCGGCGATAGCCCGCTGCTGCTGGTAGAATTCATAGTTGCCGGAGTAAGCGGTCAGCGAGCCGCCATCGATCTCCACCACCTTGTCGACGATGCGGTTCATGAACTCGCGGTCGTGCGAGGTCATCAGCAGGGCGCCGTCATAATTCTTCAGGAACTGCTCCAGCCAGATCAGGCTTTCCAGGTCGAGATGGTTGCTCGGCTCGTCAAGCAGCATGGCGTCGGGCCGCATCAGCAGGATCCTGGCCAGCGCCACGCGCATCTTCCAGCCGCCGGAAAGTTTTCCGACGTCGCCGTCCATCATCTCCTGGCTGAAACCGAGGCCGTCCAGCACCTCACGGGCGCGGCCATCCAGCGCATAGCCGTCGAGTTCCTCGAAACGCGCCTGCAGGTCGCCGTAGCGGGCGATGATGGCGTCCATCTCGTCGGCGCGATCGGGATCGCCCATGGCCGCTTCGAGCGCGCCCATCTCGGCCGCCACTTCGCTCACCGGCCCGGCGCCGTCCATCACTTCGGCGACCGCGCTGCGGCCCGCCATGTCGCCGACATCCTGGCTGAAATAGCCGATGGTGACGCCGCGATCGACCGAGACCTGGCCCTCGTCGGGCTGCTCCTCGCCGTTGATCAGGCGAAACAGCGTCGTCTTGCCGGCGCCGTTGGGGCCGACCAGGCCGACCTTCTCGCCCTTCTGCAGGGAGGCGGAGGCCTCGATGAAGACGATCTGCCGGCCGTTCTGCTTGCTGATGCTTTCCAGTCGAATCATGCTTTTCACGCGCGCCCAAGGGAGTTTCCCCGCGCCAATACGCGATAGGCGGCGCCTGCGGAAGCCCGCAAATCACGGGAATAGGACGCCACATTCGAAGTTCGAACTGAATTGGCGGAACCTCAGATAGTGCCGGCAGTTTAGAAAGGATGACCTCAAACAGCGAAGGAGGACGAGATGAAGACCCTAACCGCTATTTTGCTCGCCACCTCAATGATCGGGCTGACGGCCGGCACGGCAAGCGCTACCTGCCACGACACGACCGCATCGATCGAAGCTCAATCAGGCGTCGCAAAAGACGCAACGCGCGCGCCCCTCGAAACCGACGCGAATACCGGTAACAGGGTAAAGGGCGGCCCGGCCAACAAGACCGGCAACACCATGCCGCTTGCCAACCAGGAAGCCGGTGGCGATAAAAACCTTGCCACCTCGCAGCAGGATGTCGAGGCGCAGCAGGAGGGCGAGAAGACAGCAGCGGCAAAAGCCGACCCCTGCAAGCCGGATTGACGCGAATTGAAAAGCCGATCGCAGACGGCGCGCCGTAGCACAAGGCGAAGCGCGACGGTCAGCCGATCCCGCCGGTCACCATGTAGGCGCCTGCGGCGCGTCCGTCTTCAAGACGCACGATAGCGGTGACGATCGAGCCGTACGAGCCGCGCCAGACGTTGTGGATTCTCTCATGCTCTTTGGCCGGTACGACTGCACGCCCGGTGAAGCGCGCGCCGGTCCGTTGCGTGCGAATGGGCTCGCCGTTGACATGGACGTTCACGCTGGTCTCGATTCCCGTTCCGGCCACATCTAGCGTGACTGTTATCTCGTCCTGATCACCGGCATGGCGCGTCTCGGCGGCAAGCGCCACGGTCAGCGGCGGCGTCTCGCCGCGCATGCTCGCGTTGTGTCGGGCGAAAAAAACATCGTCGGGACGTTCCGGCGTGCGCGGCGGGCGGCTGCGGCGCTGGCCAAAACGCTCGAAGTCGCCGGCCAGCCGCAGCAGCCGGGTGTCGTCATAGGCCTTGCCAGCGAAGGTTAGGCCGACCGGCATGCCGATATCGGCCATCGCGCCCATCGGCACGGTGACGGTCGGAATGCCGAGATGGCGCCACACCAGATTGCCGTTGGCGACCCAGGTGCCATTGCGCCAGGCCAGTGCTGCGGAGGCCTCGTTGACATCCGCATCGGCCGGCCCGACATCGGCGACGGCGGGAAACACCACCGCGTCGAGCCGTTGCGCGGCGAGCCAATCCTCGAAATCGATGCGCCGCGTCGCCTCCAGGCCTTTCAGGCCGGCCTGCAACTCGGGAATGGCCAGGAATGGCGTGACGCCGCGCTTGGCCCGCTCGACATATTCCGCCACATCAAAACTGTCCTCATAACGGTCCGGCAGCGTGCCCGGCGCCTGCGGAAAGATTTTTGCGCCGTCGACCGACGCGAGATCGGGGATGGCAGGGTCGGCATTGGCGCGCAGGAAATCGTCCCAGGCGAAGACGCACAGGTCCCAGATCTCGCGCTCGGCGAATCCTTTGGGAATCAGCCCGCGATCGACCATGTTTTTTGTGCCCGGCCGGTCGCGCTCGTAGTTGGAGACGACAGGAAAATCGACCTCGACCACATCAGCGCCGAGCCGCCGCAGATCGGCCGCCGCCTGCTGCCACAGTTCCAGCACCGAGGCGCGGGTCTGGATCGCAATTTCGGCCTCCGTATCGCGGCCGATATACATGCGGGGCACGCCGAGCCGCATGCCTCGCAGCGCTCCCTCCAGCTCGAGGCCGGTGTAGCGTGGCGGCCGTACATCCGAGCTCTTCGGCAGCGCCACCCAGAGCTGCGCGCGCCAGAAATCGCCCCTTGTGTTCGGGTCGTCGGCGACGATCACGTCGAGCAGTTCGAGCATGTCGGGCACGCTGCGCGTATGCGGCACCACCACGTCCATCGTCGGCACCAGCGGCCAGTTGCCGCGCACCGAAATGACGCCGCGCGACGGCGTGTAGGCGACCAGCGCGTTGTTCGACGCCGGCGCGCGGCCCGACGACCACGTCTCCTCGCCAAGCCCGAAGGCGGCGAAGCTGGCGGCGGTCGCGGTGCCGGAACCATTCGACGAGCCCGACGCGAAGGCGGCGGTCAGGTAATCGGCATTGTAGGGGCTTTCCGCCCGGCCGTAGACGCCGCGCTGCATGCCGCCATTGGCCATTGGCGGCATATTGGTCAGTCCGATCAGCACCGCGCCGCCGGCCCGCAGCCGCCCGATGGTGAAGGCGTCCTCGTTGGCGATGAGATGCTCGAAGGCCGGCGAGCCGGCGGCCACTGTCAGGCCTGATACCTTGTAGCTGTCCTTGGCGGTGTAGGGGATGCCGTCCAGCGGCCCGAGCGCAGCACCTTTCCTGCGGCGCCAGTCGGACGCGGCCGCCTCCTCGAACATTTTGGGATTGAGCACCGGAACGGCGTTGAGGGCGATGCCATGGCGGTCGTACCTGGCGATGCGCCTGAGATACGCGCCGACCAGCTCGACGCTGGTGACGGTGCCGGCCTCCAGCGCCTGCCGCAGCTGTGCGATGGACGCCTCGACGATGTGGAGATCGATCACTTTGGGAAAGCCAAGCGTGTGTTATCCAAAACAGTGTCGAATATGATCTTCGCCTATAGTGTCTTGGTGTCCAACAGACCATCTTCCTTCATCATATCCAGATAAATCTGGACAGCGGGATCGCCATGGGAAGAGGCCCTGAGCAGCCACTTGGAGGCTTCCTTGTAATTCGGTTGTCCATCGATACCGCGATAGTACAGCATCCCAAGGCTGGCTTCGGCATCGACATTTCCCGTTTTCGCGGCAGCCAGCCACCAAGACTCGGCGGACTTGTCGTCTCTGGCGATGCCTTCACCATTGGCATAGGCGTATGCCACGTGGAGCTGAGCCTGGATATCTCCCTGCTTTGCGGCCTTGAGCCACCACGAAACCGCGTCCGCCTTGCTTTGGCTAACACCGGCGCCTTTCGAATAGGCGCCCCCCAGGTTCAGTTGCGAACTGACGTCTCCCTGATTGGCCGCCTTGAGCCACCAAGACGCCGCGTCCGCATCGCTTTGGGGAACACCATTGCCGATTGAGTACGCATAGCCAAGCGCGGCTTGTGCCTGGGGGTTGGCCTGTTCGGACGCTTTACGCCACCAGACCGCAGCCAGACCATGATCATGTTGTACCCCCCAACCCTGTGAATAGGCTTGGCCAACAGCGAATTGAGCGTTGGGATATCCCTGATCGGCCGCCTTACTGAACCAGGAAAATGCCTGTGCTTCATCCTTGCCCACGCCTTTTCCCAACGCATACGCAGTTCCAACGGCATATTGCGCATCGGCGAGGTCGCTGGCCGCGGCTTTCATCCACCATTCGAACGCCTGGCGGTCGTCCTTCGCCACCGCTCGACCTTCTGAATAGAGAACGCCAAGGAAGTGTTGACCATTTGCGTGCCCATTGTCCGCAGCCTTCCGCGCCCACATTAAGGCCAACCGATCGTCCTTTCCGACACCTCTGCCATCATAATAAGCTTGGCTGAGGCCGGACGCACCATCTAGGTTTCCTGCCTCTGCGGACTGGCGCCACAAGTTCACTGCCAGTGCGTCATTCTGCGCAACGCCCTGGCCTGACCAATACATCAGGCCAATATTGTTCTGCGCAACGGGGTTGCCGGCGTCGGCCACTATCTTCCACTGGCGGAATGCCTCGGCGTAGTCCTTGGCGAGGAATGCCGCTTGCGCCTTCTGGATGGCCGACCACTGAGCGTAATAATTGCGAGCTGGCCAAAACAGCACGACAGCAGCCAACACAAGCAAGACGATGGGAAAGAGTCTTCGGCGATGTGGCACGGGCAAAATGGACACAGTTCTGTTCGCCTCAAGCGGCCAATCTTCACTGCTCATGTTCGCCAATCCATTTGTCGATAGCGGTAATCATTAGCGCACGCCGCCTCTTCCCGAAACATCCGCACCTTGAAAATCTAATCAATCTGGCGCTCCGGCGAAAAACACCACCCCGTCTCCGCCGCCTGCCGGCCAGTCTCGGATGGTGCGGTCGTAGCCGCCGGTCAGCACTGTGCCGTCGGCGGCGAACGCCACGGCGTAGACCGGTCCGGACCGGCTGTCGAACAGCGCGGTCTCGCTGCCGGTTTCCATGTCCCACAGCCGTGCCGTGCCGTCGAGCGAGCCGGACAGCAGCCGCTTGTTGTCGGTCGACAGCGCCAGCGCATAGACCGTGCCCGAATGGCCCTCGAGGCGGCGGACTTCGCGGCCGCTGTCGAGATCCCAGAGCTTGATCGTATAATCGCCGCTGCCGGTGATCAGATGGCGCCCGTCGGCCGTGAACACCACGCCATAGGGGCCGCGCTCATGCCCGTGCCAGCTGCGCAGCTGCTTGCCAGTGTCGATGTCCCATAGTTTTAGTGTGCCCTCGATACTGCCGCTGATCGCGCGTGTGCCGTCGGGCGAGACGGCGACCCCGCTGATCGACCAGTCGTGCCCTGGCATCACATGCAGCACCGAGCCTTTCTCGATATCCCAGACGATGACCTGCCGGTGTCGTGCCCGCTGACTGCACGTTTGCCATCGGGGCTGATCGCCAGCTTGTTGACGCCGCCGTTCTGGCCTGACGAGAAGACGTGCAGCACCGCGCCATCGGCGAGCTGGCGCAGCACGATCTCGCCATCGTCGCCCGCCGTCAGCGCCCGCGCCCCATCGGGCAGGAAAAGCGCGGTACGCGCCATGTCCTTGTGGATGCCGAGGGTGCGGATCAGGCGCTTGCCGTCGATATCCCAGAGCTTGATCGTGCGGTCGGTACTGGCGCTCATGATCGAGTGACCGTCGGACGCCACCGCCAGCCAGACGACGGGTTCGCGGTGGCCATCGGGCTGCGTCGGCTGCGGCGGCGGAGCCTGAGGCAGCGGCGCGACGGTCTGCGGTGGCGCAGCCGGGGCTGGAGCAGGCTCCGGCGGTGAGACAGGTGGGGCAAGCGCGACCTCGGATGGCGAGGCAGGAGCCGCTTCCGGTTCCGGGGCCGGTGCGCTGGTGACCTCTTGGCTTTCCGGCGCGCTCGGCACGGTTTGCTCGGCGATCAGGCTTTTGCCGGCGTCCTGTGGCTGCCGCGACCACGGGCCGAGTTGGTCGGCCACCAGAGCGAGCACGGCGAGGAACGGAACGACGGCAAGGAGCCGCCGCAGGCGTGGTCTTCCGGCGGGTTGCAGTTCGGCGCCCCTGCCGAACAGAGGCGCCTTCGGATCGTGCGTCGACCGGCTCGGCAACAGGCCGGCCCAGAACAGCAGGGCTGCAAGGGCTGAGACAACGCCCGCTGTCCCGAAGAAAGCCAGGCGCACCGACGCGAAAGCGTCGCCGACATCCCCGCCGCCCAGCGCGAAATACACGCGTGTGAAGCAGAGCATGCCGATCGCCAGCAGCAGCGCCGCGAGCAGCCTGTCGACAAACCTGTTCATCGGGGCACCCCTCGCGCCGTTGTTCGCTTCGCCCGCAATGATGCAGGTCGGCGTCGGGCTTGTCGATGCCCGGTCAATTCCGAAGAGCGAAACAGCGAGCGCAAAACGCGCGCCTACGCCAAAGCGCTCGATATGGCCTGGCGACACTCTTGGTCGCCGCAATGTTGCCCGGTCGCGCGCTAGAATCGCCTGCCAGGGAACTCAGCACCGAGGCCAAGTGATGGATGATTGGAAACTACCCTGGGACGGCGGCTGCCTGTGCGGCGGGATACGCTTTCGCATAAGTGCGCCGCCCTTGCTGACAATGGCCTGTCATTGCACCGGCTGTCAGAAGCTGAGCGCGAGTGCTTATTCCCTGACTATGGCGGTGCCAAGCAGCGGCTTCACCGTTACGCAAGGCGAGCCGGTGGTCGGCGGCATGCACGGCCCGCACCGGCAACTCTACTGCCCGCACTGCAAGAACTGGATGTTCACGCATCCGCACGGCCTGGACTTCTTCGTCAATGTTCGCGCTACCATGCTCGACGAGCACAATTGGTACGTGCCCTTCGTCGAGGTTTTCACGTCGGAAAGGCTGCCCTGGGCAACGACCGCCGCCAGCCACAGCTTCGCCACCCAACCCGACCTTAAGGGGTACACACCTTTGATCGAGGCCTTCGCGCGCGAAGGCGCGCGACCGGGCTAAGGTTTCGCTCTACGATGGACCCCCACCCCTAACCCTCCCCACAAGGGGGAGGGAGACTTCGTTGGCGCCGAACTCGGCAAATTGCCTGCCTTTCGGCGCCAAAGGGGAAGTTAAAAAGCGCGCGGCAGCGTTCCCTCCCCCTTGTGGGGAGGGTTAGGGTGGGGGTCCACCTTCGCAAGAATCCAAATGCGATTACCTTGCCCACAAGGGGGGAGATTGGCTCCCACCCCTCACCGCAACTCAACCCACACCGGGGCGTGGTCGCTGGCGCCGGGCTCGCCGCGAACGTCGCGGTCGATGCCTGCCCCGGCCAGCCGGCGCGTCAGTTTCTTGGACAGCAAGATATGGTCGAGCCGCAGGCCGGCGTCGCGCTGCCAGCGGTTGCGGCGATAATCCCAGAATGTGTAGAGCGTCTCCTTCGGGTGTTTTTTGCGCAGCGCGTCGGTCCAGCCCTGGTCGAGCAGCGCTGCGAAGGATTCCCGGCTCTCCGGCTGCACCAGCGCATTGTCGTCATAGGAGCGGGTCGGATAGATGTCGCGCGGCTCGGGCACGATGTTGTAGTCGCCGGCCAGCACCACCGGCAGGCCGGTGTCGAACAGTTCTTCCGCATGCGCGTTCAGGCGTTGGTGCCAGGCAAGTTTGTACTGGAATTTCGGGCCGGGCTGCGGGTTGCCGTTCGGCGCATAGAGGCAGGCGACGACGATGCCGCTGACCGCCGCCTCGATGTAGCGGGCCTGGTTATCGCCGTCGTCGCCGGGCAGCGCCTCGCGGGTCAGAACCGGTTCTGAACCCCGCGCCAGTATGGCGACGCCGTTCCACGTCGGCTGTCCCACCCAAACCGCGCCATAGCCGGCCGCGGCGAGTGCTGTGCGCGGAAACTGCGTCTGCCTCGCCTTCAGTTCCTGCAGGCAGACGATGTCGGGCTTGGCGACAGTCAACCAGGCGAGCAGGTTCTGCAGCCGGCCGTTGATGTTGTTGACGTTGAAGGTGGCGATCTTCATCGGCCTGCTTCAGCGCACGATGCGCTCGGTCCACGCCTTCACCGCATCGGCGAGAGTCTTCAGATGATCGGCAGTGGAGAAGCCGGAGATGCTCTTGCGCGGTTTAAGATCGTGGTCGCCGTCTTCCAGCCACCGCATTTCGATGGCGTCGGAAAGATCGTAGGTCGCGACCTCGTCCCTGGTGCCGAATTCGTCGCGTGTGCCCTGGAAGATCAACGTCGGCGTCTTGAGATCGGCGAGGTGTTTTGTCCGAAGCTGCGTCGGTTTGCCCGGCGGATGGAAGGGATAACCGAGGCAAAGCAGCCCTGAAATCTCGTCCTTCGAAAACATCTCGTCGGCGATCATCGAAGCGACGCGGCCGCCCATCGACTTGCCGCCGATGATGAGCGGCCCGTTCGCGCCCTTCGCCCTGAGGTCGGCGATCGCCTTGATGTATTCCGGGTTCACCGTCTCGGCGCGCGGCGGCGGCTTGCGGTGGCCGTAGCGGCGGGCCGCCATGTAGTGGAATTCAAAGCGCGCAACGCGGAACCCGGCTTCGGCCAGCGCTTTTGCCGTGGCATTCATCGAGGCAGAATCCATCGGCGCGCCGGCGCCATGGGCGAGCAGGATGGTGATGGGAGCGGTTTCTGGGCCGTCGAGGAGGAAGGTGGTCATGGGGCGGCCCACTTTTGAAGGCCGCGTTCCTTCGCGCCCCCCTCTGGCCTGCCGGCCATCTCCCCCTCAAGGGGGGAGATTAGCAGCTTCGTCTCCCCGCCTACTCCTGCGACGGTGAAAATTGGCGAAAGCCGCATTGCACACAATCTCCCCCCTTGAGGGGGAGATGCCAAGTGGTGGCAAAGAGGGCAGGCCAGAGGGGGGTGTTCAAGCGCGACCAAACGAGCCCTCACCCCGACATCCGCGCCAGCTGCAAATCGATGAACTGAATACCCTTGGCCGCCATGCGCGCCCATTCGGAGCTGGCGTCGAGCTCGAGATAGCGCGCCCAGTTCCGCCGCGCCTCGGCGAGGTTGCCGGCGTCGAACTCCAGCCTTGCCAGGTTGAACACGGCGTCGGCATAATTGGCATCGAGTGCGATCGCCTTCTGCAGATGCCGTCGCGCCGAACCGTCGCGGCCCTCATCGCTCATCAGCCCGGCCAGATTGAACCAGGCCTCGACAAAGCCGGGGTCACACTTGATGGCGCGGGCATAGTCGTGCGCCGCCTCGGCCGCGCGTCCGGCGGCGCGCAGACAGTTGGCGCGGTTGAAGGCGGCGATGGCGTCGGTCGGATCGATGGCCAGGCAGCGCTGGTAGAGTGCCGCCGCCTGCTCGTGGTCTTCAGCCTGTTCCGCGGCTTCGGCATCGGCGAACAGTTCTTCCAGCGTGTTGTCATCCGGCGAGCCCAAATCGAACAGCAACTGGCCGTCGAGTTCGCTCTGGCCGCCTTCGAGGTAGATCTGATCGGCGCGCCCATGCTGCGAGCCGACATTCAGCGACTTGGCGGTCAGCGAGGCGATCGGACCGCAGCGGTGCACCGAGCGCGCGATCGCTCCCCACGAGGCGCCGCCGGCAACAAGCCCGGCATATTTGCGGGCCAGGATCAGGTCGCGAAACGAATAGGGTTCGCCATCATGCTCGAAAGCGTCGAACAGCGACAACAGGTCGAGGTCGGCGGCGGCAAGCCGCGACTGGTCAATGAGCGACTGTCTAGGCAGCGCCGAAGCCTCCGGCGCCTTCATCAGCCCGAGCAAACGCAAAAAACCGTTTTCGCTGATCAGCTTGCGCCCGGCCGCACGCTCGGCGGCGACGCGGCGCTCGATCTCGGCATCCCCGGCCTTGGCCAGAAGCGTGCGGCCGAACACGACATGGCTGGTGCGCCTGTTGACGCCGCGTCGCAACTGGCCCTGCCGGCGCTCGACTTCACGCGCCGCCAGCCTCAGCGGGAACGCGGCCAACGCGCCGATGGCGCCGAAGACGCTGCCGGAAATTATACCGGTGGGCGCTGTCACCCTTTGCTCTTGCCGACGGCCTTGAGCAGATTGGCCTTGAGCGGATTTTCCTTGGCCGCGCCGGCGCCGCCCCTGGCGGATTTCGTTGCCGGTTTCGCCGCTTCATCGGCCTTGCTCTTGCTCTTGGCCGGCGGCTTGGCCGATTGCGACAGGCTGGCCTTCAGCGCATCCATCAGATTGATCACATTGCCGCGCTCGGGCGCTGCCGCGATGATCGGCTTGTGACCCTTGAGCTTCTCGCGGATCATCGCCATCAGCGCAATCTCGTAGCGATCCTCATAGTTCTTCGGATCGAAGGTGGTTTCCTTCTGCTTGATCAGCGCTTCGGCAAGCTGCAGCATTTCCGGGTCGGGCTTGCCGGCCGGGATGTTGCCGAAATATTCAGCCGTGCCGCGCACCTCGTTCGGGTTCCTCAAGGTGCAGACGAACATGCCGTTCTCGCGCGCGCCGATCGTCACCACGCGCTCGCGGCTGGACAGCACCAGCCGGGCGATCGCCAGCTTGCCGGACTTGCGCATCGCTTCGCGCAGCACGGCAAAGGTTTCCTCCGCCATCGCGCCATCCGGCGCCAGGTAGTAGGGCGCGTCCTGATAGATGACGTCGACCGAATGCTCATCGACAAAGGCTTCGATATTCATCGTGTGGTTGGATTCGATGCGCACCGCCTCGAGGTCGGCATCTTCGATGATGATGTACTGCTTGTCCTCGTATTCGTAGCCCTTGACCAGATCCGAGCGCTCGACCAGCCCGAGCTCGGGATCGACCGGCTTCATGTTGATGCGGTTGTGGGTGTCCTTGTGCAGCTGGTTGAAACTGATGCGCTCGCTGGCACTCGTCGCCGGATACAGCCGAACCGGACAGCTGACGAGACTGAGCTTGAGGTAACCTTTCCAACTTGCCCTGGGCGCCATGAAACTCTCCTACGCGGCCGTGCACCGTCGAACATTTCGCAGCGCTTCGTCCAAAGGACGAACGACGCTGCGCAAAACCTACATCGCCCTCACAATACCGGCAAATCCCTAGCGAAATCTTCCATGTCGGCCCAGGGATCGCCGGAGGTGGCCAGAAGCCCCGGCAGTGAAGAATAATTCAAATCTTCCGGAGCGTCGATGGATTCCAGATCGGACCAGCTCACCGGCGTCGAGGCCGGCAGGTTTGTGCGGGCGCGCAGCGAATAGGGTGCCGCCGAAGTGTGGCCGCGCGCGTTGCGATGAAAGTCGATGAAGATGCGCCGCTTGCGGTTGTCCTTGCCCATGGTGGTGGTGAAGGTGTCGGGCGCCGTGGCGGCCAATGCCGAGGAGATGGCGCTGGTCGCCTGGTGCAGTTTTTTCCAGTTCTGTTTTTGCGTCACCGGCACTGAGATGTGGATGCCCTTGCCGCCCGAGGTTTTGGCAAACGGCACCAGCCCCATCGCCTCCAGTTCGACGCGGATATGCACCGCCGCCTCGACCACCTCGCGCCAGCTAACCCCCTCGCCCGGATCGAGGTCGAAGACGATCAGGTCGGGTTTGTCGAGCCGCGTGCGATGGGTGCCCCAGGTGTGGAACTCGACGACGCCGAACTGCGCCAGCGCCAGATAGCCCTTGGCATCCTCGACCGACAGGTAGGATTTGGTCTCGCCCTCGGAATTGGTCGCCTCAAAAGTCGCCACCGATTTCGGCATGCCGGTGAAGGCATGGCGCTGGAAGAAGCAGTCCTGCGGCTTGCCGGTCGGGCAGCGCACCAGCGACACCGGGCGGCCCAAAATGTGCGGCAGCATGAAGTCGCCGACCAGCGCGTAGTAGACGGCGATATCGAGCTTGGTCGGTCCGGTTCTGCCGAACAGCCGCCGCGTCGGGTTGGTCACCCAGATCGTGGCGAGGTCGGCCTCGGCGATCAGCCGCTTGCGCCTGGCCGATACAGGCGTCGACAGGCCGACGTCGCGCAGCCCGCGGAACACGGCATGGCGCAGCGCATTATCGGTGGTCCGGTTGGCATAGTGGATATGCGCCGAAAGCAGCGGCCGCACCCAGTTCATCTCGCGCATGATTTCGCGTGGAACCCCTTCGGGTGCAGACGCGCCGGCGCGCAGCGGCTCCAGCCGGGCCAGCAACGCGGTGGCGGTGGCGGCGTCGAAGCCGGTGCCGACCTTGCCGCGATAGTGCAGCTCGCCATCCTCGAATTCGCCGAGCCCGAGCGCGGCCAGCCCCTCGGCTGCAGCGGAGGTGGTGTAGCCGGCGATGACGAAATCGCCGGTCTTCAGCGCCTTGGTCTTGGTCCAGGTCTTGGTGCGGCCGCTCTGGTAGATCGCCGTGGCGCGCTTGGAGACGATGCCTTCCAGCCCCATCTCGGAGGCCTGGTCGTAGAGCGCCTGGCCATCGCCTTCGACGTGGTCGGAGAACTGGATGGCGGAGTTGGCGCCCAGGCCGGACAGCAATTGCGACAGCAGCGCCTTGCGCCGGCCGAGCGGCGCTTTTTTCAGGTCCCAGCCGTCGAGATACAACAGGTCGAAGGCATAGTAGTGGAGCTTGTTGCCGGCGCCCTCGGCCAGCGCCTCCTGCAAAAGGGCAAAGCGGCTGATGCCCCTGGCGTCGAGCACGACGACCTCGCCGTCGATGATTGCATCGCGGCAGGGCAGCCTGGCAAAGGCGAGCGGCAGGTCGCCATAGCGCCTGGTCCAGTCGAGGCCGGCGCGGGTGATCAATTTGACCGCGCCGTCGGCCAGATGCGCCATGGTGCGGTAGCCGTCGAATTTTATTTCGTGCAGCCAGATTTCGCCCGTTTTTTCGCCAGGGCCTTCGCCGCCCGGCGGCTTCGGAACCTGCGTGGCCAGCTGCGGCTGGATCCGGGAAGGCAGCGGCGCCTTGACCGCGCCCGGCAGCGCACCGGGTTTCAATGCCACCGGTTTCGCAGGCCTTGCGGCAGGCTTTGCCACCAGCTCCTCGATGCTGCGGCCGGATTTGACGCTTTCCGGCCGGGCTTCCAGTATGTCGAGCCCCGCGTCGGCGGCGAGGTCTCGCTCCTTGAACAGCAGCCAGTTCTTTTTGCCCTCATCCTCGCCGGGCTTCGGTTTCAGCCTGGTCAGCATCCAGCCGCCATTCAGCTTCTCGCCGGCGAGACGAAATTTGAAGGAACCGGTGCGCAGGCTCTTTTCGACATCGTCCATCGGCGCCCAGACGCCGGTGTCCCAGACGATCATCGGCCCGCCGCCATATTCGCCCTCGGGAATGACGCCTTCGAAGTCGATATATTCAAGCGGATGGTCCTCGGTCTCGACCGCCAGCCGCTTGTCGGCCGGATTGAGCGACGGGCCGCGAGGCACCGCCCAGCTCTTCAGCACATCGCCGACCTGCAGGCGAAGATCGTAATGGTCGGCAGTAGCGTGATGCTTGTGCACGACGAAGCGATTGCCTTCTGCGGCAACCGGCCCGCCGGCGGGCTCCGGCGTCTTGCTGAATTCGCGCTTGGCGCGATAGGCCTTGAGTTTGGAAGGAGCTGGCATATCAAAGACCGAAGCGCGCGGCAGTCAGCAACCAGCGTCTCATTCCTTCGCGCCCCCCTCTGTCCTGCCGGACATCTCCCCCACGAGGGGGGAGATTGGCAGCTTCTGCCTTGGCGTCTCTTCTTAGACGTTGGAGATTGGCGAAAGCATTCATGACATCCAATCTCCCCCCCTTGCGGGGGAGATGTCCGGCAGGACAGAGGGGGGCGCTGTCCCGCCAGCGCCCCGAAATATTCCTGGGATGACGAAGGGATGAAGGTCACACGGGCTCAATCGTCGGTGGCCGGCGTCAGTTCGAGCTCGGCCGGCGACAGACCCTGCTGGAGCTGGCTCAGCCGGAATTCGTCGACCCAATAAGCCTCGCCGTCGACGAGGACACGCGCTTTGTAGGCGCCGGCGGAAAAGCTCTGTGCGGTGATGTAGACCTTGTGGCGGCCGAGCGCCCTGCGCACTGCAGCGCGCTTGGAATTCTGGCTGGTGACGGAACTGGCCATGGATTGCTCATACACACGCCGCCGCAGGAGAAGACGGCTGGCATAAGGATGGCCGAGACAGACGGTCGTGTCAATTTTTAAACTCGCCTACGGCAGCTTCGCCAGTTCGGCAGCGTGGCGGATGGCAAGCAAGGCGTCCCGGTTGGTCACCGGATAGCCTGCGATGAAGCGTTCGACCGAAAAGCCTGGAAATTCGGCCCTCAAGCGGGCCGCGGCGCGCGCCGCCTCGCCGGTCTCGCCCATGGCCGCATGCGAAAGTGCCAGGAACATCAGCACGTCCGGCGACTCCGGCGAACTCCTGCGGAGCGCCGCGACAGCTTCGCGATGCCTGCCGGCGGCAAACAGGATGCGGCCTTGCATGCCGAAATACCAGGGCGGGGCCAATGGATTAAGGCGCATGGCACGCTCGATGAGCGGGATCGCCTCGGCTGGATCGCCGGTGACAAGCGCTTTGCTGCCGGCGAGCAGCAGCAGTATGCCGGCGTGGTTGGAGCCGTATTCGAGAGCGCGCCGGTGCGCGCGCTCCGCTCCTTCGAGATCGCCAAGACATGCCCTGACATTGCCAAGGCATGCGTGAGCGCAGCTGTCCGTCGGGTCGAGACGCAAGGCGTTTTCGGCCGTGATCCACCCGTTCTCGATCGACGTCAGCACGTCGTCGCCAAAGCCGTTGCAGGCCTCGATCGAATAGGCGTAGGCGAGTTCGGCCCAGCAGTTGGCGAAGGTAGGATCAAGCTCCAGCGCGCGCGAAAACAAGCGGATCGCCTCGGCATTGCTGGCGCGGCTGAACATGGTGTGCTGTTCGAGGGCAAGCAGATAAAAATCGTAGGCCCGCAAGCTGGCCAGCGGCTTGCGGCGAACCGCATTGCGGCCGACCGTGGCCAGCGTTCCGTAACTGCCGGCGAACACGTTGATGATGCTTTCGGCCAGGCTGTCCTGCAGCGCGAAAATGTCCTCGGCCGGGCGATCGTAGCGCTCCCTCCACAGGTCGACGCCGCTACGGGCATCGGCAAGCTCTATCGTCAATCGAATCCTCTGGTCGTCCGCACGCAACTGGCCCGATACGAAATAGGTGGCGCCGAGCGCCTTGCCGTCCGCCGCGAAATCGGCCGGCTTGCTGCCCAGCGATTTCATCGTGTGGAACGCGATGACAGGCAAGCCAGCGTATCGCGCCAGGTTGATGGTGATGTCTGACGACAGGCCGTCGGCAAAGCGGCGCCAGCGCTCTTCGGAATTCAGGCATTCAATCGGAAATATGGCGAGCACCGGCGGAGCGTCCGACGGGGGTGACTGCCCGCCCGACCGATCGCCGGAAGCGCCGGCAAAATACGCCGCGAGTCCGATCTTGGTGCGCACGCCAAGTTTTTCGTAGATGGCCGCAAGGTGGGTGCGAACAGTGGTCGGGGCAATGAAAAGTGCATTGCCGATTTCGCGATAGGTCATGCCGGTTGCGAATTTTTCCGCGACCGCGCGCTCGCGACCCGACAAGGCATCGAGCGTCTGCGCTTTCCAAGCGTCATTGACCGTCATGGTGGAACCCGTCCCAGGACAGAATACTACAAATGCAGGAGGCCGAATACTGCATCTGCCCGATCCCGTCGCAGGCGCACAAATTGCAAGGTCGTTTGCCGCAAAAAGCGGCATCCGGGGGAGGTTTCCATGCGTCCTGTTTCGATAATGCTGGCATGCACGATCTTGAGTTTTTCCGCCGCCCAGTCGCCGTCGTTCGCTAGAGGATGCAGGCAGGTGCTGGAATCGGATGTGAAAATCACGAGCATGCGCCTCTATGCCGACATCCTGGCCAATGCCGCCCGCAACGGCTGGGACTACACGCCTGAATCGATCGTCAGCGGCTCAAAGCGGCACTTCGAGGAGATGAAGCTGCAGTTGAATGACGCCGGCTATGAGATCATGCCCGTCGGCGTCCGCCTGTATTGCAAGCGGTGGGACAAGCTCGCCGCCCGCTAGCAACCAGCGATCCGCCCTTGCGGCGCAAGCTTTGCCGAGACATCGATATGTCGAAGGTGCAGGCCAACTGTCTGCTTCTGCTTGCCGCTGCCTTTTGGGGCTTCGGCAATGTTGCGCAGAAGACTGTGCTGGATCATCTCGATCCGCTCAGCGCCGTGGGCATGCGCTGCCTGATCGCGGGGCTCATGGCCGCGCCGCTGATGGGGCTCGAATGGGGAACGAAATCCGGGCCAGGCTACTGGATCAGCCTCGCCAAAGTCAGCGCTCTGTTCTCGATATCTATCATCATCCAGCAGGTCTCCTATCTCGAGACGTCGGTTACCAATGCGAGTTTCCTGGTGAGCACCGCAACAGTGATGACACCGCTTGTGGCCTGGTTGCTGATTGGCGAGCGCCCGACTGCTGTCGGCGGGCTTGCGGCTGCCATGACATTGGCCGGTGTCCTGCTGCTGTCCGGAGGCTTGATCACCAGCTTCAGCCAGGGCGATCTCGCTGCGACACTTTCGGCCGCGTGCTACGCGCTGTGGATGGTGGAGCTTGGTCGCCATATGCAGACCCACGGCGCGCCGATCGCAGCGGCTGCCGCGCAATTTCTCGGCGCCGCCGTGATCACGCTGCCGCTCGGCGCCCTTCTGGGTAGTCTGTCGCTGGCCGCCATCAGCGATGCCGCCCCGGAACTCGCCGTGCTCGGCATCTTCTCGACCGGGGCCGCCTTCGGCATGCAGACGATCGCTCAACGCTTCACGTCGGCCAGCCATGCCGCGGTGATCGTCAGCGCAGAGAGCGTGTTCGGAGCGGTTGGCGCCGCCATATTTCTGGGCGAGCGGCTGTCGCCGACCGGAGCAGCCGGTGCTGCGGTCATATTTGGATCAATCACCTTGCTGTCGCTGACAACCGACAAAATCAGCAAGCCGGCGGCGGCAGACTGAGAGATTGTGAGACCAAGCGCTGCGGCTCCGTTCGATTTCAGCACAATATCAGCATCCGTTCAGGACGCGGATGCCATGTCGTGGCGATGCTTCGGGAGACAAACCCGATGAGCGGCCATGACAATCGCCCTGACAGAAGACCTCCTCGCCAAGACCGATCGCAAGATCGAAGACGCCGGCCCGGCGCCTGGACTGCGCAATCTGGAGGATCGCGACTATGTCGGCATTCGCAAGCAACTGCTTGCGGGACGCCCGCGTGACGTCTGGGTTTTCGCCTATGGCTCCCTGCTGTGGAACCCATGCTTCGAATTCGTCGAGGAGCGACCGGCAACCGTGCATGGCTGGCATCGGCGATTTTCGCTGTGGCTGACCCGCTGGCGCGGCACGCGCGAGCGGCCCGGGCTGATGCTTGCGCTCGACCGCGGCGGCAGCTGCCGCGGTGTCATCTATCGCCTCCCCGACCTTGATATCGACGCGGCAATCGACCGGCTGCTGCGCCGGGAGATGAGTGCCAACCCGCCGACCAACATTCCGCGCTGGGTTTCGGTTCGAGGCGCGGCTGGGAATTTGCGGGCCATCGCCTTCGTCGCCGACCGGAGTGGCCCCGCCTATGCAGCAGACCTGCCCGAGCAGACCACAGTGGAAATCCTGTCGCTCGCCGCCGGCCACATCGGAAGTTGCGCCGACTATCTGCGCCGGACCGTCGTTCAGCTTGAAGCCCGCAACATCCGCGACGCCACGCTATGGCGGCTGCAAGGCAAGGTCGCCGCCTACCTCGGATCATTGCAATCCGGCACGCCCTTGCCGGCACCAACCGTGGAGATCGATTATGCATGCGAAGGCTGAAGGACCATTCTCCCCGTCGGTTCTGGCACGGGAAGCCGTGCACCGGATCCTGTCGACGGGCAACGTTGAATTCTGTGGCGGCGAAACGGCCCAGATGCTGCACTATCTCGACCGACTGATGCCGAGTGAGACAGCAAGGATTCCTGCCGAAACGATTCCTGCTGAAACGAGGCCGCGCCTGTGGCAGCGCCTTTCCCGCATCTTTCGGGCTTGACCTTACCGGCTTATGCGGGTCCGATGATCGTTGCGCAATCAGGCGCAGCGGTGGTGCAGGAGCTTGGCACACCAGGTCGGCAGCTCGGTTCTCGATCTCGACCGCGGCACATTGCGGCGTGACGGCGAGATCGTGCCGGTGCGGCCAAAGACCTTCGAGCTGCTGGCCTTCCTGGTGCGCAATCCCGGCCGTGTGCTGAGCAAGGACGAACTGTTCCAAGCGGTCTGGCCCAATACCATCGTGACAGAGGATTCGCTGACGCAATGCATTCGCGATGTGCGCAAATGCATAGGCGACGAGACGCAGTCGCTGGTTCGCACCGTGCCCCGGCGCGGCTACATGTTCCAGGCTGCCGACGATCTGTCCGCTTCGCTGCCGCCGGCCAGCGCGGCGGTTCAGATTGAACGAGCGCCCGAGCCGATGGTCGCCATCCTGCCGTTTCGCGTTAACATTGACGATGCGACGGCAAAGCCGCTCTTCGACGGCGCGGTCGAGGAGATTATCAACGCGCTTTCCTACTTCAAGACCATCGCGGTGCTGGCGCGCCATTCGGCCTTCGCGCTTGCCGAACATTCCGACCAGGACATCTGGGCGACTGCTGAGCGTCTCGGCGCCGACTATGTTGCGGAAGGCAGCGTCGAGGGCGCTGAGGATGGTTACAGCACGCATGTCGTGCTGTCCGAGACATCGTCCGGCCGGCGCATCTGGGCGCAGGCATTTTCGTTCAGGACCAGCGATCTCTTCGTCTTTCAAAGGATGGTGGCGCAACGGATCGCGACCGCGCTGGTCGCCAACATCGAGAGCGCGGCGATGCGGCGCATGTCCCCCGCGCCCGCCGCCAACATCGAGGCCTACGTCCATATCTTGCGCGGCATGGCACTGTTGCGCAGCTATGGCGAGGGCGTCAACCAGCAGGCCCGCCAACATTTGCTGAAGGCGCTCGAACGCGATCCGGACTCGGGGCTCGCTCACGCCTATCTCGCCTTGGCGGAAACGATCATAGGCGGCTATGGCGGTGCGCCCCGCGCCTTGCTCAATCAGGCTCGGGACCGGGCCTTGCACGCCACTGCACTCAGCCCGGACGAGGCACGTTGCCACCGCATCCTGGCGTTGATCCTCATCTACCTGGCCGAATTCGACGCCGCCGCACGCCATTTCGCGCGCACGTTGGATCTGAACCCCTATGATGCCGACACGTTGGCGCAGACGGGCTTCTTCGAGGTCATACGCGGCCATGGCGAGGCCGGCCTGGTGCTGCTGGACCAGGCGATCCAACTCAATCCGATGCATCCCGCCTGGTATTACTACGACCGGGGTGAGGCCCTGCTTGTCGTTGGCCGCTACCCGGAAGCGGCCGCGTCTTTTTCCTGCCTTCCGCGAAAAAGTGCCTGGCAATGGTCGCGGCTGGCGGCTTGTCACGCGCTTGACGGCAATATCGACAAGGCAAGGGCCTGCACCAGGGAGGGCCGTCGCCTAAACCCCGGGCTGACCGTGCAGGAAATCATGGCGGACCTTCATATGATGCGCTCGGAAGATCAGGAGCGGATACGATCCGGTCTCGAGTTGGCCGGATGGGATGAAGCGCAATTGCCGGACGCGCTATTGCCGACAACACCATGAGCAGCATCGGAGCGTCGAGCACATGACGCGGCCCTGTGTCGGATCCGCGCCCGTTCTTGCGCAAATCTCCGGCCTTGGCTAGCATCCGCCCGCCGGCGCCGAGCGGAGGAGAACGTCACGGTGGACCGGCTGGAGCGCCGTCGCGTCCCCCTGGGCGCTCAAAGGACACTCCATTTCTGGATCGACGCAGGAATTTTCGGAAAACCGGAACCGGTTTTCGGGTTCATGCGCTCATGTGGGAGGAGACTAAATTGATCAACAGACGTGAATTCCTGCTGTCGTCCGTGGCGATGGGCACGATGGCGCTGGCCGCTCCGCAACTGGCTTTCGCCCAGGACAAGCTGACCATTCTTGGTTCGGTGCCGAGCCTCGGCTTTCCGTTCTTCGTGCACATGCTGAACCAGATCAAGGCGGAAGCTCAGGCGCAGGGCGTCAATCTTGTCGAAAGCGACGGCCAGAACTCGGCGCCCAAGCAGACCGCCGATATCGAGGCAGCGCTCGTGCAGAAGGTCAACGCCATCGTCATCTCGCCACTCGACGTCAACGCGCTGGCCCCGGCCATCGAGCAAGCGATCCAGGCCGGCGTCCCCGTCGTCACCATCGACCGCCGCGTCGACGGGGTCGAAGGCATCCTCGCCCATGTCGGCGCCGACAACGTCAAGGGCGGCGAGGCCGAAGCGCAGGCCATGGTGGCGGCTTTCCCGAACGGCGCCAAGATCTTCCATCTGCAGGGCCAGCCAGGTGCCGGGCCGGCGATCGACCGCAACAAGGGCGTGCACAACGTCCTCGACCCGATGAAGGACAAGTACCAGATCATCTTCGAGCAGACCGCCAATTTCGCCCGCGCCGAGGCGCTCTCGGTCACCGAGGCCGGCCTTGCCGCCAACGGCAAGCCCGACGCGATCATCTGCGCCAATGATGACATGGCGCTGGGCGCGGTCGAAGCCTGCGCGGCGCGCAACTTCACCGACGTCAAGATCTACGGCTTCGATGCGCTTCCCGAAGCGCTGGTCGCCGTGCGCGACGGCAAGCTGGCCGGCACCGTCGAACAGTTCCCCGGCGAGCAGTCGCGCACCGCGGTGCAGATCGCCGTCGCCTATGCCAGGGACAAGACCGAGCCGAAGGAAAAGCTTGTGCTGCTGACGCCGATCGTCATCGGCAAGGACAATCTCGACAAGGCGGAAAGGCTGGGCGAGACGAAATAGGCGGGTCCAGGGCGCGCGGTGGCGAAAGCAGCGTTCTGTCGCGCCCCCCTCTGCCCTGCCGGGCATCTCCCCCACTTGGGGGGAGATTGGCAGCTTCGACGCCGGCTCTCCCTCTGCAACGTTGGTGATTGGCGAAACCAGTTATCAAGGCGAAATCTCCCCCCTTGTGGGGGAGATGTCCGGCAGGACAGAGGGGGGCGCTGTCCCGCGGCCAATCGCAATCAGGGAGAAACCTTTGCCCACAGCTGAAGCCATCGCGCCATCTCTCCCCCTCCTCGCCGTCGAGGGCGTGACCAAGCGTTTTGCCGGCGTCACCGCGCTGAGCGATGTCTCGCTCGAGGTTCGGCCCGGCGAAATCCTCGGCCTGCTCGGCGAGAACGGCGCCGGCAAGTCGACGCTGCTCAAGATCCTGTCCGGCGTGATGCCACCGTCCAGCGGCCGCATCGTTTTCGACGGCGTCGAATTCAATCCGCACAATCCGCAGGATGCCAAGCGCCTCGGCATCGTCACCATCTACCAGGAACTGAGCCTGATCCCGACGCTGACCGTGGCGGAAAATATTTTTATCGGCCGCGCGCCGCTCGGGCGCTTCGGCCTGGTCAGCTGGCGGAAGATGGAGGTAGACTCGCGCGCGATCATCGCCCGCGTCGGCCTTGACCTCGACCCGGCGACGCCGGTGTCTGCGCTGTCGGTGGCCGAGCAGCAGCTGGTCGAGATCGCCCGCGCGCTGTCGCTGAAGAGCCGGCTCATCATCATGGACGAGCCGACCTCGGCGCTGACCGAAACCGAAGTGCAAAAACTGATGTCGATCATGGGCCGGCTGCGCAAGGACGGCGTCGCCATCATGTTCGTCACCCACCGGCTGGAAGAGGCCTCCGCGATCTGCGACCGCATGACGGTGCTGCGCGACGGCAGGCTGGCCGGCCATCTCGACCGCGATGGCGGGCCGATCAAGCTGCCGAAAATCATCGAGAAAATGGTCGGCCGCGCCGCGTCCGAGCTTTATGCCAGGCCGACGCTGCGCGATGTCGCCGGCGACGTCAGGCTTTCCGTGCGCGGCCTGCGCACGGTGCGCGATCCGCAGGCGCCGCACGCCATCGTGCTCGAAGGCATCGATCTCGACCTCAAGGCGGGCGAGATCCTCGGCGTCGCCGGCCTCGTCGGCTCCGGCCGCACCGAGCTTGCCCGCGCCATCTTCGGCGCCGACCGCATCGCCGCCGGCACCATCACCCTCGACGGCAAGACGATCGCGCCTGAAACACCCGCCGACGCCATCGCCCTCGGCATCGGCCTGGTGCCGGAAGACCGCAAGCATCAGGCGATCTTCGCCGCGCTCGGCATTCTCACCAACTTTTCCGTCGCAGCGCTCGGCCGCTACTCCAACGCTCTCGGCTTCATGGCCGAGCGCCGCGAGCGCCAGGCGCTGGCGAGCTACAGAAAAACGCTGTCGATCCGCATGGCCTCGCCCGAGCAGCCCATCGAGGGGCTGTCCGGCGGCAACCAGCAGAAGGTCATCCTCGCCCGCTGGCTTGCGCGCGACCCCAAGGTGCTGATCGTCGACGAGCCGACGCGAGGCGTCGATGTCGGCGCCAAGGCCGAGGTGCACCAGATCCTGGTGCAGCTCGCCGGGCGCGGCATCGCCATCATGATGATCTCGTCGGAATTGCCCGAAGTGCTTGCGGTGTCGGACAGGATCGTCACCATGCGGCGCGGCCGCATCACCGGCGAGATGCCAGGCATCGAGGCGACCGAGGAAAAACTGATGGAACTGATGGCGCTCGATCGAACGCAGGAAGCGACGCAATGACCAGCACGACCGAACAGAGCCAGCGCGGCGGCATCAATGTCGCGCGCCTGCTGATGAGCTTCGGCCCGCTGATGTTCCTGGCGCTGCTGATCGTCGTCTTCACCGTGCTGAAGCCGAGCTTCATCGACCCGATCAACATCTTCAACATCATGCGGCAGATCTCGATCACCGGGCTGATCGCGCTCGGCATGACCTTCGTCATCCTCACCGCCGGCATCGACCTGTCGGTCGGCTCGCTGCTGGCTTTCTGCGGCATGGTCGCGGCGGTGGTGGCCAAGGGCGGCACCGCCAACACGCTGTCGCTGTCGACGTCCGGCGCGCAAGGCTATGGCTGGTTCGCCGCCCTTCTGGCTGCCGTCGTCGTCGGCGCCCTGGCCGGCGGCGTCCAGGGCTTTGCCATCACCCGGCTGAAAGTGCCGCCCTTCGTCGTCACGCTCGGCGGCCTCACCGTCTTTCGCGGCCTGACGCTGACGATCTCCAATGGCGGCCCGATCTCCGGCTTCGACGCTTCGATGCGCTGGTTCGGCACCGGGCTGATCGGCCCGGTCCCGGTGCCGGCGATCATCTTCGCGGCGGCGGCGGTCCTCTGCCACATCGTCCTGCGCTACACGCGCTACGGCCGCGCCGTCTACGCCGTCGGCGGCAATGCCGAGGCGGCCCGGCTCTCCGGCCTGCGCGTCGACCGCATCCTGATCTCGGTCTACATCATTGTCGGCTTCTTCGCCGGCCTTGCCGCCTTCGTGCTGTCGGCCAGGCTCAATTCCTCGGAAGCCGTCGCCGGCATCGGCTACGAGCTGACGGTGATCTCGGCGGTGGTCATCGGCGGCACCTCGCTGTTCGGCGGCATTGGCTCGGTCGGCGGCACGGTGGTGGGCGCGGCACTGATCGGCGTGCTGCAGAACCGGCTGCAGTTCAACAACGTCTCGTCCTACACGCAAAGCATCGTCATCGGCCTGATCCTGATCCTCGCCGTGGCCTTCGACCGCTGGCTGAAATCGCGGGTAAGGCGGTGAGGGTTGGAAGGCGCGGCGCCGATTTACCTTCTCCCCTTGTAGGAGAAGGTGGATTGGCGCGAAGCGCCAAGCCGGATGAGGGGTGCTGGAAGGAATGAGGCGATTTCAAGCAAATTGCCAAGCTGGAACACCCCTCATCCGGCCGCTTCGCGGCCACCTTCTCCCACAAGGGGAGAAGGAAAGCCGCGTTCACGCCGGTGCGTTGACACGCTGCGAACGCGTTGCCCAATCGATGACCGGTCCACCCGCAACCGTAGAACTCGTCTGCGGCGCGAGAAGATCGTTGCGGCGGGCGAACGCCACGAAGGTCGCCCGTGCCGTCTCGGCGTCGATCTCTCCGTCCATCGCCGCCCGGCAGGCTTTGGCGGCGATGTCGTGCGCGGCCGTCCGGCTCGCCCGCGGCCAGTCGGCAAGCAGCGCATAGGCCTCAGCCGCGCTTTCTATCCTGGTCGGCGTGCCGAGGCCGGTCAGAATGGTGACCGGCTTTTCAAAAGAAGAACGGTCCATGACACTCTCCCTTCCGGTTCAACTGTCTCCAACAGGCGCAGGCATTCGCGCATGCGCGCGGCAATCATTTACGCTCCTCCTGGCCGGCCCCGACGCGTTGGGCCGACAGGAACATCAGCGTATAGGCCGCCTTGCGGCGATCCCAGCCGGCCTGCTCGGCCATGTCCAGCAAGCCGTCGACCAAGGGCGCCAGCGCCGCCCTGCAATCGGTTTCATAGTTGAAATCGTTCTTCGGGCGGGTCGGCGCCGCGATCTTTCCAAAACTGTCCATCACATCCATGGCGCCTGCTCCTCATTGGTCCGGACCGGCAAGACCGTGCCCGCTTTGGCGGACACGGTCCATCTGCCGTTCAGAAGCCTCGCTTTGGAGGCCTGACCTTAGTAGTCCATGCCACCGCCGGGCATTGCCGGTGCGGCAGCTTCCTTCTTCGGCTTCTCGGCCACCATCGCCTCGGTGGTCACCAGCAGGCCGGCGACCGACGCGGCGTCCTGGAGAGCGGCGCGCACCACCTTGGCCGGGTCGATCACGCCCTGCGCGTAGAGATCGCCGAACTCGTTGGTCTGGGCGTTCCAGCCATAGCCGAATTCGGTCTTCTCGCGCAGCTTGCCGACGATGATCGAACCTTCCGCACCGGCATTCTCGGCGATCTGGCGCACCGGCTGCTCGATGGCCCGACGCACGATCTCGACGCCGGTCTTCTGGTCGGGATTGTCGACGGCGACATTGTCGAGCGCCTTCGCCGCCCTGAGCAGCGCCACGCCGCCGCCGGGCAGTATGCCTTCCTCGACCGCAGCGCGGGTGGCGTGCATGGCGTCGTCGACGCGGTCCTTGCGCTCCTTGACCTCGACCTCGGTCGAGCCGCCGACGCGGATGACGGCGACGCCGCCAGCGAGCTTGGCCAGCCGTTCCTGCAGCTTCTCGCGGTCATAGTCGGAGGTGGTCTCCTCGATCTGCGCCTTGATCTGGCTGATGCGCGCCTGGATCTCGTCCTTGCGGCCGGCACCGTCGACGATCGTGGTGTTCTCCTTCTCGATCAGAACCTTCTTGGCGCGGCCGAGCATCTCCAGCGTGACGTTTTCGAGCTTGATGCCGAGATCCTCGCTGATTGCCGTGCCGCCGGTCAGGATGGCAATGTCTTCCAGCATCGCCTTGCGGCGGTCACCAAAACCCGGCGCCTTGACGGCGGCGACCTTCAGTCCACCGCGCAGCTTGTTGACGACCAGCGTCGCCAGCGCCTCGCCTTCGACATCCTCGGCGATGATCAGCAGCGGCTTGCTCGATTGCACAGCGGCTTCGAGCACCGGCAGCATGGCCTGCAGGTTGGACAGCTTCTTCTCGTGGATCAGCACATAGGGCTCTTCGAGCTCGACGCGCATCTTGTCCTGGTTGGTGATGAAATAGGGCGAGAGATAGCCGCGATCGAATTGCATGCCCTCGACCACTTCGAGCTCGGTCTCGGCGGTCTTGGCCTCCTCGACCGTGATGACGCCCTCATTGCCGACCTTTTCCATCGCTTCGGCGAGGAAGCGGCCGATCTCGGCATCGCCATTGGCCGAGATGGCGCCGACCTGGGCGATCTCGTCGTTCCTTGTCACCTTGCGGGCATTGGCCTTGAGTTCGGCGACGATGGCGTCGACCGCCTTGTCGATGCCGCGCTTCAGGTCCATCGGGTTCATGCCGGCGGCAACCGCTTTGGCGCCTTCCTGGACGATCGACTGCGCCAGAACGGTAGCGGTCGTGGTGCCGTCGCCGGCGATGTCGCTGGTCTTCGAGGCGACCTCGCGCACCATCTGCGCACCCATGTTCTCGAACTTGTCCTCAAGCTCGATTTCCTTGGCGACGGTAACGCCGTCCTTGGTGATGCGCGGGGCGCCGAACGACTTGTCGAGGATGACATTGCGGCCCTTGGGACCGAGCGTCACCTTCACCGCGTCGGCGAGGATGTTGACACCGCGCAACATCTTCTCGCGGGCTTCGGTATGGAATTTCACATCCTTGGCAGCCATTGGATAACTCCTTCAAATAGGCAGCTTTTCGTTGACTGATTGCTTGTTCAGGCCCCGCTCAGGCGGCCTTCTGCATCTTGTCGGTCAATTCGATCACGCCCAGCACGTCGCTTTCCTTCATGATGAGCAGGTCCTCGCCGTTGAGCTTGATCTCGGTGCCCGACCATTTGCCGAACAGGATGCGGTCGCCGACCTTGACGTCGAGCGGCTGCAACTGTCCGCTATCGTCGCGCGCGCCGGGGCCGGCGGCGATGACCTCGCCTTCCTGCGGCTTCTCCTTGGCTGTGTCAGGAATGATGATGCCGCCCGCGGTCTTCTCGTCGACCTCGATGCGGCGGACCAGGATACGGTCATGCAATGGACGGAACGCCATGTCGTTCTCCTCATGGGACAAACAGATATTCTTGGACCTCCCTTCGCAGCCGACCAGTGGGTCGGTGCGACGGTGCGCGACCCCTGCTCAGGCATCACGCGCCTATCGAATTAGTCTGCCTATCCAGCCTTTCAAGAGGACGCCGAAAAAATTTTAGCACTCGCCGTTGCCGAGTGCCAACGCACCGTAATAACGCACTGTAATAATGGCGCTATTCCAGGATTTGAAACGACGGATGCGGCTTGAAATCGGGGCGCAACCTTCCGACATCGTCGTCGATCCCGGCACCGTCTGCCTGGCGGCCGGAACCGATGAGGAAGCGAAGGCGTTTTTGCATGCGGAGGATGGATCCGATCGTTCGGAAAGGAGACGGCCATGGTCGGCAATGAGTTCCAGGTCAGTAACGAATTCCAGCTCCAGATGCAGGGTTTTGGCCTGACGACGGCAGAGATCCATTATCGTCTTCCCGACTATCGGGACCTGCTGCAGCTCTTCATCTGGCAGCAATACGACATCGCCCCGGATTTCCCGACGCTGAAGCATTTCCTCGAATTTTGGGAACGTGAGATCGAGGGCCCGCTGCATTCCGTGCGCGTCGCCCATCACCGTCTGATTCAGCCCTCCGAATGGCGGGCGGTGGACGGCGTCATTACGCTGCAGTGAAATAGAAAAAAGGTGGCGCTTTTCATGAAAGGCGCCGCCTCTGCAGCACAGCGCTTCCGCCCCGGCTTCAGGTTCCCCGGCTTCAGGTTCCCCGGCTTCAGGTTCCCCCGCTTCAGGTTCATTGGCGTTCAGGTGGATTGATATTCAGGTGGATTAACGTCCCGTGACCAGCAGTCCGGCGGTGCGTGCCGCCTTGACGAAGGCGGTGCGCGCCTCGCGGGCGGTGCGCCAACCGTCGAGCGCGTCGCGGCAGGCGCGATAGGCTGCGCGCCAGTTGCGGCCGCGCGCCCGGTCCGGCCATTGCTGCATGCATTCGATGGCTTCCCAGCTGCTGGCGACCTTGCGCTCTCCGACGGATTGGAGCTTGAGCGTGATCGGCTCGGAAAATAGGACGTCGTTCATCACTTCCTCCTTTTCTTTTTGAGAATAACCAGGAAGGCGGCCCGATCGGCGCCCGACTGACGAGATGGTTCGTATGGCTGCACGCTTCAAGACCTCCCCCGTCTCCCAGTCTGCTTGCCGAAACCCGGCGCTATATGTCGTCGTCCGGCGGTTCGAGAAGTCCGATCAGCGTCGCCACCCTTGCCGACGGCAGCGGGCGGCCCTCGTTGACCAGCGCCTCATCGGCGCCGACCCAGGCAAAGGCCTCGCGCAACTCTTCGATCGTCGCGCCGGTCGAGGCGATGTCGGCGATCACGGCGTCGTCGACAGGGCCCAGCACCGAAATGATGTCGTCGCGTGTCATGGTCATGATGTCCTCCATGCGGCGTGCCGGCGCGACCCTCAAACGTCGGTTGAAACCGGCATTACCAGTACAATCCGGCAACAAAAATTCTGGCAGCGGGACAGAATCTGGGTCTTGATTTCGGCCTGACAATAACCAGATGAAAATTGCCGGTTGCCGAATGGGACCGGCAGAACCCAGGGAGCGCCAAGCTCTTTGGCGCCCCTCGTACTATGTTGCTCCACGGAGGATGTAGCTATGAGAACCGCATTCGACTTTTCCCCGCTCTATCGGTCGAGCATCGGTTTCGACCGCATCTTCAACCTGCTGGAAAACGCGCCTCAGGCAGTCGAAACCTGGCCGCCCTATGACATCGAGCGAAGCGACGAGAACACCTATCGGGTGAGGATCGCCGTCGCCGGCTTTTCCGAGAACGACCTCGACATCAGCCACGAGCCGAACCTTCTCATCGTCTCGGGCGAGCGCAAGGAACAGGACGAGGTGGAATATCTCCATCGCGGCCTTCCGGTGCGACCGTTCACACGGCGCTTCGAGCTTGCCGATCACATGACGGTCACCGGCGCCTCGCTCAACAACGGCCTGCTGACGATCGACCTCGTTCGCCAAGTGCCCGAAGAGATGAAGCCGCGTCGCATCACGATCGCCAAGCAAGACGGCGCGCCGAAGGCCGGACAGGTCGAGAAGCCGAAGCAGGCCGCCTGAGCGAAGGCGATCTCTGGCGTTCGCCTTTGACACAACCAGTCGAGAAAGGAGAACAGCAATGGCTATTCGTGATCTCATACCCTGGGGCCGGGAGAACAGTCCTGTTCCCAGCTTGTATCGTGACGAGGACCGCGACCCGTTCATGGCGTTGCATCGCGAGATGAACCGCCTGATCGACGACGCCTTCCGCGGCTTCGAAACGCGCATGCCGATGCTCAGCGGATTTTCGTCGGCGCGCGGCAGCTGGCGAGCGTCGAAATCGCCGACGGCGAGAAGGAGATCCGCGTGACCGCGGAAATTCCCGGCATGGACGAAAAGGACGTCGAGGTGATGCTCGATGACGGCGTGCTGACGCTGCGTGGCGAGAAGCGCTCCGAGACCGAAGACAAAGACAGGCAGTTCTCCGAGCGGTTCTACGGCCGCTTCGAGCGCCGCATCCCGCTCGGCTACGAGGTCGAGGAGGACAAGGTGAACGCCGCCTTCCATAACGGCGTGCTCACCGTGACGCTGCCCAAGACGGAGCGCGCACGGACGAAAGCCAAGCGCATCGCCATCAGTGGCAGTGCCGCCAGCCCCGGCAAGAGCAAGCACTGACGACATCGGCAGCCGGACGCGCCAGCCGCGCCCGGCTGCGCAGATCCGCGCTCCCCGCCAAAGGCGCGGGCTTCATTTGTTTGGCCGATGCGCCTGAGGGCGCGAAGGCCGCATAGTGAGTATCTACGGAGCATTGAGTAGCAGCGTCGCTACCGTGGCGTTCCTGGCGCACAGGCTACGGAGCCCGTCATCCCCTTGCCATCCCATGGGGGTGGCGGGCTTTCGTATCAATTGTCGGCTTTATCGGCCTGTGAAAAGTCCTCGCCATCCGCTTCGTGTCACGATCGCGGGCGGAGGCAGCCACCCGTCTCAGATCGCCTCGCGCTGCCGTTCCGGCGTGGCGACCAGCAAGGCCGCGGCGGCGTTGGCGGCAGCAAGTGCGGCCTCGACCCGATGGCCGCGGGCAAGGCCTGCCGCGAACGCGCCGACGAACTCGTCGCCGGCGCCATGGGTGCTGACCACCTTCACCGGAAGGGCGGCCCGCGCGAACGCCTGGCCGTCGCGGCCGCAATAGGCAACGCCCTCCCCGCCGGCCGTGACGATCGCCGCCGGGTAGAAATCGATCAGCATGCGTGCCGCCTCGCCAGCACCCTCGAGCGTATCGACGACCGCAACGCCGGCCAAAAATTCCGCCTCGATGGCGTTGACGATGACGATATCGGTGAGTGCGATCAATTCGCCGGACAGTTTTCGCGCGGGGGCGGCGTTGAGCACGACGCGGCCGCCATGCGCCTTCACCGCCCGCGCTGCGGCAATGTTGGCGGCTTCCGGCACCTCGTTCTGCAGCAGCAGCACCGCCGTTTGCGCAACCATCTCGGTCGCGGCCACGATGTCGTTCTCGCCCAAGGTGAGATTGCTGCCCGAGACGATCACCGCGCCATAATCGCCGCCGGCGTCGAAGATCGCCACGCTCATGCCCGAGCCGGCGCCAGGTGCGACCCGCACGAAGCGGCTGTCGACGCCGCGGCGCGCGAGATTGCCGACAAGCGCGCGGCCGAAATCGTCATCGCCGACGGCGCCGATCATTGCCGAGCGCACGCCGGCCCGCGCCGCCGAGACCGCCTGGTTGCCGCCCTTACCGCCGCATTTCGGCTGCCAGGCATGGCCGGTTACGGTTTCGCCCTTGCGCGGGCGCTCAGGCGCTTCGACCATGATGTCGTAATGCAGGCTGCCGAACACGGTGACCAGCGGAGCCGTCATGTGCCCCGATCTTTCATGAGCCGCCCCAATCTTTCATGAACCGCCCTTGTCCCGGCGTTTCGACATCACCGCCGACATCGTGCGGCCGAGATTGCGCTCCGCCGCCTGGTAGTCGCGCTGTGCCACCGCGACGAACAGCGCGTCGAGAATGTTGAGCTGGGCGATGCGCGCCGCCGCGTTCTCGCCCATCAATGGCGAGCCCTGCGCGGTCGAGCACAGCACGATGTCGGCGACGGCGGCCAGCGGCGAGTTGTCGTAATTGGTGATCGCCAGCGTCCGCGCACCGCTCTTGCGGGCGAGATGGATGGCATCGATGACGGCGCTGGTGTTGCCGGAATGCGAGAAGCCGACCGCGATGTCGTCGGCGCCGAGCAGCGAGGCCGACATCAGCATCATGTGCGAATCGTCGTAGACGGATGCGCGGATGCCGATGCGCAGGAATTTGTGCGAGACGTCGCGCGCGATCTGCGCCGAACCGCCGACGCCATAGAAATCGCGGTTCCTGGCGCGGTACAAAAGATCGGCGGCGCGGTCGAAATCGTCCATGTCGAGGATCGCCAGCGTTTCCTCCAGCGCCTGGATCGAGGTGCGGAACACTTTTTGGACGATCTCGGCCGAGCTGTCGTCGACCGACAGTTCCTGGTGCATTTCGGCGGTCGGCAGGCGGCTGTATTCATAAACCGCGGTGCGGAAGTCGCGATAGCCGGAAAAGCCCAGTTTCTTGGCGATCTTCACCACCATCGCCTCCGACACGCCGGCTTCTTCGGCGATCTGCTTGAGCGGAATGGTCTCGTCGAAGCCGCGCCGTCCGAATACGGTTTCCACCACCTTCGCCTCGAGCGGTGTCAAATGCGGCATCATCATGCGGATCCGCGGTCCTACTGCTTTCAGATCCAGGCTGGTCAAGGTCATCCACGTCCCCTCGTCACGCGATCGATGAGCATCGCGGCGAGGATTATAAGGCCAGTTGCCAAGAGCTGATAGAAGGACTGGACATTCATCAGCGTCAGGCCGTTGCGCATGGTGCCGAGGATGACGGCGCCCAGGATGGTGCCGACGACGCTGCCCTTGCCGCCCATCAGCGAGGCGCCGCCGATGGCCGCCGCGGCAATGGCATCGAGCTCCCAGAGATTGCCGAGAATGGGCTCAGCGGCACCCAGCCGTCCGATCAGGATCTGCGCGGCAAGGGCCGCCAGCAGGCCCGAGATCATGTAGGCGGCGATCTTGGTGCGAGCGATCGGCACGCCGGCTATGTAGGCCGCCTCCTCATTGCCGCCGACGGCGAGCAGATATTCGCCGAAAGGCGTCTTCTTGAGGATGATCCAGGCGATCAGCGCGACCACGGCCACGATGATGACCGCCAGTGGCAATCCGAACAGCGAGCCGTTGAAGATGGCGCGGAAGCCGGCTGGCAGGCCGAGCACCGGATTGCCGCCGGTATAGATCAGCGCCAGCGCCCGGTAGGTGCTGAGCGTTCCCAGTGTGACGATGAAAGGCTGCAGCCCGACATAGGCGACCAGCACGCCATTGAGCAGGCCGCAGACGAGGCCGATGGCGAAGCCGGCGGCGATGGCCAGTGGGAACGGCACGCCGGCAACCAGCATCGAGGCCGAGATGACGGCCGAAAGGGCTGCCGTCGGCCCGACCGACAGATCGATGCCGCCCGAGATGATCACCAGCGTCATGCCCAACGCCAGGCAGGCGTTGATGCTCGACTGCTGCAGGATGTTGATCAAATTGCGCTCGGCAAAGAAGCCCGGGACCAGCGCGCCGAAGACGGCGAGGATCACCACCAGGCCGATCAGCGTGCCGGCGTCGCGCAGCGAAAACCGGTGCAGGAATTCAGCCCGTGGGCGCGCTGCTGTGTGTTCGGTTACATCAGTCATCCGCTCGTCCTGTCCGTTATGCCTTGCCGGCCCGATGGCCTTGCGCCTTGCCGGCCTTGCGTCTCCGATTGGGGTATGGCGTGCGCCGCGATCGCCTGTTCGCTGAGATCAGCCCGGTCGAGCTCGGCGGCGACCGTGCCATCGCGCATGACCAGCACGCGGTCGGCGAGCCGGATCACCTCGGGAAGCTCGGACGACACGACGACGACCGAATGGCCTTCGGCGGCAAGCTCCTCGATCAAATGGTAGATCTCCGCCTTGGCGCCGATATCGATGCCGCGCGTCGGCTCATCGAACAAAAGGATGCGCGTTCCCGCCGCCAGCCAGCGGCCGATGATCGCCTTCTGCTGGTTGCCGCCGCTGAACAGCCGGATCGGCCGGTCGAGCAGGAACGGGCGCAAATTGACCCGCTTCATCTTCTCGGCCGCGACCCGTTTCAGCCTGGTGTGATCGATGACGCCGCGCGGTGCGAACACGCCCATCGAGGCCAGCGCCATATTGCTGGAGATCGACCGCAACGGCACGATGCCTTCGCGCTTGCGCTCCTCCGGCACCAGGCCGATGCCGGCGGCGATGGCGTCGCGCGGATTGGCGAGTTTTATGGCCTTGCCGTCGATCTCGACCCTGCCCGACGAGGCGCGGTCGGCGCCGGCCAGCAGCCGCAGCAGTTCGGTGCGGCCCGAGCCGACCAGGCCGGCAATGCCCAGCACCTCGCCGCGGTACAGGTCGAACGAGACGTCATGGACCTTGGTTGCCGAGGCGAGGCCACGCACGCTCAGTCTGACCTTGCTGGAGGCGTGCGAGCGGTGCTGTTCCTGGGCAAGCTCGCGTCCGACCATCATCGAAACGACGGCTTTTTCCGACATTTGCGCCAGATCGACGGATCCGACCACGACGCCGTCGCGCATGATTGTGGCGCGCTGGCAGATGCCGAACACCTCGTCCAGCTTGTGCGAGACATAGACGACCGCGACGCCGTCGCGCGCCAGCCCGGCAATGACTTCGGCCAGCCGCTCGAACTCGCTCGGCGTCAGGCTCGATGTCGGCTCGTCCATCGCCACGACGCGTGCCCGATCGAGCAGCGCCCGGGCGATCTCGACGATCTGCCGCTGCGCGACCTTCAGGCTGCCGAGCGGGACTGCCGGATCGATGGTCGGATCGAGGGCGGCAAGGGCTTCCGCGGCGCGGCGCTCCTGCTCGCGCCGGGCGACGAAGATGCCGCCGCGCGTCAGCGGATGGCCGAGGAACATGTTCTGGGCGACGCTGAGATGCGGCACCTGCTGCAATTCCTGATGGATCATGGCGACGCCCGCGGCGCGCGCCGCGACCGGATTGTTCAGCGCCACCGGTCTGCCGTCGATCAGCACGCTTCCGGCGGTCGGCCTGTAGACCCCCGACAGGATGCGCAGCAGCGTCGATTTGCCGGCGCCGTTCTCACCGAGCAGGCCATGGATTTCGCCGGCGCCGACGGAAAAGGACACATCGCTCAGCGCTCGCACCGCCGGAAACACCTTGGAAATGCGCTCGAATTGCAGCCGCGGGACAGACATTGGTTCTATTCTCCAGGCAAAGGGCGCCAGCCCGGCCGGCACCCGCAGTCCTGCCCTTAATTGCCCGCTGCCGCGTCCTCGAGCAGCGCCTTGCGCACGGCGTCGCCGGCGCCGGAATAGCGGTCGGCATTGTCCTTGGTGATAAGCGCCTGCGGCGTGGCGACGACGCGCGGCAGCTTCTGCCCGGCCACCAGCCGCAGCGCCGATTCCAGCGCCACCTCGCCGGTCAGCACCGGGAAGCTGTCGACGGTGCCGGTCAGTTCGCCGGCGCGGATCGAGGCATAGGCGTCGGAGATGCCGTCGGTCCCGAAGACGGCGACCTTGTCCTGCAGGCCGGCGGCCTTGACCGCCTCGACGATGCCCAGTGCCATGCCGTCATTGTTGGCATAGAAGCCGATCAGGTCGGGGTGCTGCTGCAGGATGTTGCTGGCAGCGTCGTAGGAGGTCTGGCGATCCCAATTGCCGGGCACGCTGGCGACGACCTCGAACTTGCCGGTCTCGGTGATCGTGGCCTTGAAGCCATCCGTGCGCTGGACTGCGGCATAGACGCCGGCCTGGCCTTCGACGATGGCGACCTTGCCGCCGTCCGGCCGGTTCTTGATGAACCATTTGGCGACGCGCACGCCATTGTCGCGCTGGACATTGCCGACATAGTGCTCGGCCTGCGGGATGACCGCGTCATTGACATTGACCACCGGCACGTTGGCGGCCTTGGCCTGTTCCATGATCGGCTGCAGGTTGGAGTCGGTCTGCGGTGAGACCAGCAGCACGTTGTAGCCTTGCGTGACCAGGCCTTCGGCGATTGTCAGCTGGCCGAGCTGGTCGCCCTCGCTCTGCGCCGCCTGGTAGACGACCGGCACGCCGACGCGATCGCCCAACGACTTGTAGCCCTCACCCAGCGAGCGCCAGTATTCGTTGGTCAGCGTCTTGGAGACGGCGCCCGCCCTGGTGCCGTCGGGCAGCTTGGGCAACGCGCCGAACTTGGCCTCGAGTTGCGACCAGTCGATGCGGTCCTTTTCGGTGTCGGAATTGAGCGGCGCGAGGTCGGAGGAATAGGCGGAGCCGATGGACAACGCCATCAACGCAGCGGTGGCGGTGGCAAGCAGAAATTTCATGGTCTTTCCTCCCTTGTTGAACGATTTTGAGGCCGAGCCTCAGTTCTCCGGCCCGAGCATGGCTTCCTGGATGATGGCTTGCGACGCGACCGCGTCCTGGCGGTCGATGGCGGTGGACAGGCGATTGTCCTTCTCCAGCCGCTCGACGACGCGCAGCATGCGCTTGACGGTGGCGATGTTGACTTCGCATTCGTGGATCGGATCGAGCCCGGTCATGTCGGGAAATGTGTCGAAGTAGATGGCGCCGGCGTAGCCGTCGCGGCGGATCTGCCTAAGCAGCTCGATCGTCTGCAGCGTATGCACCGCGCCGACCATCAGGCCGTCGTCGCGCTTGGCGTAGCCGTCGTTGAGATGCACGCCCAAGAGCTTGCTGTGGCGCGCCACAAGTGCTGCGGCAAAGGCCGGCTGCTCGTCGGCATAGAGCACATGGGCGAAATCGAGCGTCACGCCGAGATTGGGCAGGCCGATCTCGCGGATCGCCAGCAAGGTCGTCGCCGCGTCGGGCATCAGGCTGTAGGAACGCGGCTCGTTGGGCTTGTACTCCAGGCTGATCAGGCAGTCGGGATCATGCGCTGCCACTTCACGAATACCATCAATTTCGTGTTGCCATAGCGTCGCGTAATCGGCCTGGAAAGCATAGTCGAAGCCATCCTGGCCGAGCCACAGCGTCATCAGATTGGCGCCGGCCTCACGCGCGGCGTCGATGCCCGCCTTGGTCAGGTCGATGGCTTCGCGGCGAACTGCCGGATCCGGATTGGTGAAGGCGCCGAGCTTGAAGGCCGGATTGGAGTAGTAGCGCATGGCAAAACCATTGATGGAAAGCCCGATGTCGCCGAGTTTTCGCGCCATTTCCACAGGTTTTTCATCGACATGATCGGGAAAGTTGAGGTCAAGGTCGGTCAGCCCCGCAACTTTCGCCGCACGCGCAGCCATCTGCAGCATGGACGGCTTGCCGACAAGCTCCGGCCATTCGGCCTGCGGCCGCGAGGCAAAGGAATTCAGGCGTGTGGCGAAACGATTGGCTGTCATGGATGACCTTTCTTGGACATAACTTCACATACTATAGTTTATTTGTAAAGTCGGATGTGCCGTTTGATTCAAGACTGGGCGACGGTACAGCGTACATAGAGAGGAGCAGGCGGCCACGAAGAGACGAACTGCTGACGCACGATTTGATCCGCGTTCATGATGCTTTAAGCGCAGTTGTTACCGTTTTCGCAAAAACGGTAACAACTCAATGATGGCCGTGGCAGCGAAGTTGTGTTATTACCCTTTTCGCGAAAACGGTAACAACGCCCATGCAGCAAATACCCCACACATACCAGACGCTCTATTCCGAGTTGGCGCAGCGGTCGCTGGACGCCGCGTTTTCGACGGAATTCAACATCGGCGGCCGCTTTGTCACAGCCGAGGTGAAAGGCCGCCGCTACTGGTATCTCGACCTACCTAGCCCTGACGGCGGCAAAACACGCAGATATGTCGGCCCCGTCGACGATCCTGAAATCACCAGGAGGGTCGAAAACTTCAAAGACCTGAAAGCCGACATCAAAGAGCGGCGAAAGCTGGTTTCGACACTCGTTCGCGAAGCCTACCTGCCACGGCCGGAAAGGAAGACCGGCGACATTGTCCAGGCACTCGCCGAAGCTGGCTTCTTCAGACTTCGTGGCGTCCTGGTCGGTACCGTCGCTTACCAATGCTATCCAGCCGTCCTTGGCGTTCGCCTACCTAGCACGTCAATGGTCACCGGCGATGCCGATTTTGCGCAGTTTCATTCGATCTCGACGGCCGTCGATGACAAAATGCCACCCGTGCTCGATACGCTGAGGCAAGTCGACCCGACATTCCGAGAGATTCCGCACCAGGCTGATGGCCGCTTCACGACGCAATACTCGTCTCGCTCCGGATACAGGGTCGAATTCCTGACTCCGAACACCGGTTCGGCCGACTACGAGGGTCATCCTACAACCATGCCCGCGCTTGGTGGCGCGTCGGCGCAGCCCCTGCGCTTTCTCGATTTCCTGATATACGAACCGATCCGGGCCGTTCTCCTGCACGGCGCCGGCGTGCCGGTGAACGTGCCTTCGCCCGAACGGTACGCGATCCATAAGCTCATCATCGCCAGCCGCCGCCGGACGGACAACGACGGCACCGCCAAGAGCCGCAAGGACAAGATGCAGGCTGCAACCATCATGGAAGCCATGATCGAACAACGGCAGTCGGAAGATCTGGCCGATGCTTTCATGGAGGCATATGGCCGCGGTGCGGCCTGGAAAGAAGCCATACGCCAGACACTGTCCCAGATTGACCACGGCACGCGCGAAACCGTCCTGCCGGCGCTGGCCCGCGCTATTCGAAAGCTGGAAAGAAATCCTAGCGAATTCCACCTTGAAGACGTGGCGGCCGCACCGAAGCCGTAGGGCCTGCGCATAAAGGTTCCGGGCGGGCGCTGCTGATCGTAACCCTGTACAACCGCTGGCCGCCCTTGCGTCTTGCGCGCCAATTGATCATCCTCGCCGCAGTTGCACCGCGGCCGGGGGGGTTCGCACATGCCGACGCTTTATGCGCTGAAACCGGCCTTCCAGGCCAGGCTGCGGCCGCTCGCCGACCGGCTGGCCGCGGCCGGCGTCACCGCCAACCAGATCACGCTGCTGGCTGCCGCCCTGTCGGTTGCCACCGGCGTTGTGGTCGCAGCCCTTGCCGGCCATCGCGCGGTCTTGCTGCTGATGCCGGTGGTGCTGTTTGCGCGCATGGCGCTCAACGCCATCGACGGCATGCTTGCGCGCGAACATGGCCAGGCCTCAAAACTCGGCATGTATCTCAACGAACTCTGCGACGCCGTCTCCGACCTGGCGCTGATCCTGGCCTTTGCCGCTCTCTTCCCTGCCTGGGGGGTCGTCGCCTTTGCCGTCACAGCAATGCTTGTGGAGTTCGCCGGCGTGCTCGGCATCGCGGCAGGCACCGGGCGCAATTATGCCGGGCCGTTCGGCAAGAGCGATCGGGCGCTGGCGCTCGGCATCGTCGCCGTCCTCGTCGCCTGCGGCCTATGGGTGGACGCGATCACGCCGTTCGTGTTTCCGGCAATGGCTACACTCTCGCTGGTGACCGCCATCAACCGGATACGCAGCGGCCTTAACGGGAGCGGCGACTGAAATTCCGGTCGCATCCGCCTGGGGAAAAACATGCTTCACGAACCGACGATTGCTGCTTCCGCAGTTGAGCAGCGGGTGGCGCAGGAGCGCAGCTTCCGCAGCCATGACGGCACCGAGATCTTCTACCGCTACTGGCCGGCGGTCGGGCAACCCGCCAGGAGCGCGATTGTGCTGTTCCACCGCGGCCACGAGCATGGCGGCCGCATGGCGCATCTGGTCGACGAACTCGATATGCCCGGCCATGCCTTCTACGCCTGGGACGCGCGCGGCAATGGCCGCTCGGCCGGCGAGCGCGGCTATGCGCCGTCTTTTGCAGTACTTGTGCGCGACATCGATTGTTTGGTGCGTGAGATCGGCAGAGACGGTTTTTCCCAGCGCGACATCGCGCTGATCGCGCAATCATTCGGCGCGGTGCTCGCCGCCGCCTGGGTGCATGATTATGCACCGCAGATTCGCGCGCTGGTGCTGGCCTCGCCAGCCTTCTCGGTCAAGCTCTACGTGCCTTTCGCCAAGCAAGGCATTGCGCTGTCGCAGAAGATCAAGGGCCGCTTCTTCGTCAATTCCTACGTCAAGGCCAAGTTCCTGACGCATGACCCCGAGCGCATCGCCTCCTTCGAGGCCGACCCGCTGATCACGCGGCCGATCGCTTCCAACATCCTGGTCGAGCTCTACGACCACGCCGCCCGCATCGTCTCGGATGCCCGCGCCATCACCGTGCCGACGCAATTGCTGATCTCCGGCAGCGACTGGGTTGTGCGGCATGGACCGCAGCACGAATTCTTCGTCAATCTCGCCAGCCCGGCCAAGCAGCGGCATGTGCTGCCCGGCTTCTTCCACGACACGCTGGGCGAGCGCGACCGCCGCAAGGCACTCGACCTGATCAAGTCGTTCCTCGAAAGCCAGTTCTCGACGCCACAGAAGTCCGTCGACCTGACCGCGGCCGACCGCGCTGGCTACACACGCGACGAGGTCGACCGGCTGGCCTCGCCGCTCGCTTTGCTGTCACCGAAAGGCCTCTACTGGGCAATGAGCCGCGCCTCGATCCGTGCGGGCGCCTGGCTGTCGTCAGGCATGAAGACCGGGATAGCCACCGGCTTCGATTCCGGCTCGACCCTCGACTATGTCTACGAGAACCAGGCGCGGGGCGCCGGTCCGCTCGGCCGCATGATCGACCGCACCTTTCTCGACGCCATCGGCTGGCGCGGCATCCGCCAGCGCAAGCTGCATCTAGAAGAGCTGATCGGCAGCGCCACCGGGACGCTGAAGGCCGCCGGCCGCACAGTCCATATCGTCGATATCGCTGCCGGCCACGGCCGCTACGTGCTCGACGCCGTCGCCAAATGCACCGAGCCGCCGGCCAGCGTGCGGTTGCAGGATTTTTCCGAGCTCAACGTTTCGCTCGGCTGCAAGCTGATCGCCGAGCGGCACCTGCCGACCAGCGTCTCGTTCCGCCAGGCCGATGCCTTCGACGCCGAGATGCTTGCCGGGCTCGATCCGGCGCCGGACCTGGCCATCGTCTCCGGGCTTTACGAATTGTTTGCCGACAACGCCATGGTCGCCCGCTCGCTCGGCGGGCTGGCCAGGGCGATGCAGCCCGGCGGCCTGCTTGTCTACACCAACCAGCCCTGGCATCCGCAGCTCGAAATGATCGCGCGCAGCCTGACCTCGCATCGCGGCGGCCAGGCCTGGGTGATGCGCCGGCGCACGCAAGGCGAGATGGACCAGCTGGTGGCGGCGGCCGGCTTCGAAAAGCTCGACCAGCGCATCGACCAGTGGGGCATCTTCACCGTATCGGTCGCGCGGCGCGTCTGAGCATGGTCTTGCCTGTCCTTGGTCTTGCCCCTGCCCCTTCCGCCACTGGGCGCGAGCAGTACGCCGCAATCGTGCTGCGCGCGGCGCTGTGGCTCGCATTCCTGGCGCCGTTCTTCTATGCGAGCTACGGCTTCGCCAACTGGCTGGCGTCGCAGCGCGACGATGTCGGCAGCATCGTCTTCACCTGGGAGCGCGACATCCCGTTCATCGCCTGGACGATCGTGCCCTACTGGTCGATCAACCTGTTCTACGGCCTGTCGCTGCTGCTCAACGATACCAAGCGCGGCGTCGATCGTCTCGCCGGCCGCTATCTCACGGCGCAGATCGTCGCCGTCGCCTGTTTCATCCTGTTCCCGCTGACGGCGACCTTCGTGCGGCCGCAGACATCAGGCCTGCCAGGCTTCATGTTCGCGGTGCTCGGCGGCTTCGACAAGCCGTTCAACCAGGCGCCGTCGCTGCACATCGCGCTGCTGGTCATCATCTGGGATCATTGGCGCTATCGGCTGAAAAGCATGGCCGGCGTCGTCTGGCATGCCTGGTGTCTGCTGATCGGCGCCTCGGTGCTGACGACGTGGCAGCACCATGTCATCGATATCCCGACCGGCGCTTTGCTCGGCTTTTTCGCCTTGTGGCTGTTTCCGCGCAACGGCGAATTGCCGTTCGCCGGCTTCCGGCTGACCGCTGACGCCGGCGCGCGGCGGCTGGCGCTGTTCTACGCGCTGGTCGCAGCGCTGGCGCTGGCCGGCGCCGCTGCCGGCGCCTTCGTTTCGGCGCTGTGGCTCATCCTGCTGTGGCCGGCGCTGGCACTGGCCATCGTTGCCTTCGCCTATGCCGGAGCCGGCGCCAAAGTGTTCCAGAAAACGGCCGACGGCAGCGTCTCGCTGGCCAGCCGTGTTTTGCTGCTGCCCCACCGGCTTGGCGCCAGGATCAATGCATGGATATGGACGCGCAAGCTGCCGCCGCATGTCGCCATTGCCGACGGTGTCTTCCTCGGCCGCTTTCCCACCGTCGCCGAGGCCGGCGCCTTCGGCACGGTGATCGACCTTGCCGGCGAGCTGGAGCGGCCGCGCCGCGTCGCCTGCCGCTGGACGGCTGTCGCCATGGTCGATCTTTTGCCGCCCTCGCCCGAGGCGCAGGCGCAGGCGGTGGCGGCGATCGAGGACGCGCGCAGCCACGGCACTGTGCTGGTCTGCTGTGCGCTCGGCTTCCAGCGCAGCGCCGGCGCCGTCGCCGCCTGGCTGGTTGCCACCGGCCGCGCCGACACGCTGGTGCAAGCGCGAAACAAGCTCGCCACCGCGGGCCGACCGGTGCATCTTCACGTGGACCAGCCGGCATGAACAGTTCGAGCAATAGACGAAGCCACTTGCCAAAGTCGGCGCTGCCCCTCACCTGCCTGCCGGCATCCTCTCCCCGTATAGTGGCGGGGAGAGGGGCGCCGTCATCAGCGGTTTCGCCAATCACCAGCGTTTTGGAAATGGCGCCGACACCGCGGCCAGCCCCTTCTCCCCGTCACTATACGGGGAGAAGTGCCCGCCAGGGCGATGAGGGGCGGCGCAAGCGCTTGGAAAAGGGCGGCACCAAACCTGAAGCGATTATTCCGGCATGAGTGCCCATCGAGACAAGGCCGAAGCGTTCGCCGCCGGGCTGATGACGCAGGCGGTGTGGCCGCTGTTTTTGGTGCTGGCCGCGTTGGCGGCCGCGCCGGTCATTGCCGTGGCGGCGCAGCCGCAGGCGACCACGCTGGCGGCAGCGGCCTGGCTGGTCGCGGCAGCGAGCGGCGTGGTCACTCTCGCCGTCTCGGCCCTGCTTGCCTTCGACGCGTTGCTGTTCTGGCTGATGGCCAGCCACATCAGCGAGGCCGCCGGTGGTGCCTCGGTAGACGACGTGCTGGCGCGCATGCGCGTCAAACCGGCCGCTGCCGGCATCCGCTCGCTCGACCGGCGCATCGCGGGCACGCAACGCCTGCTGATGAAGCAGCGCATCGCGCTCGGCCTGTTCGTGGCGGCGTCACTCGTCGCCTTGTCTTTCTGAGCCCGACGATGAGCAAGTTCGGCACAAGGAGCTTCACCCTGCTGCAGACCGTGACCTCGGTCGGCCTGTCGGCGCTGGCCTGGGCGGTGACCGGCGTGCGGCCGATCTGGAACGGCAGCCAGCCGTCGGACCGGCAGCGCATCTACTTCGCCAATCATGCCAGCCACGGCGATTTCATCCTGCTGTCGGCCTGCCTCAGCGAGAAGCAGCGCGCCCGCACCCATGCGGTGGCAGCCGCCGACTATTGGGGAAAATCGCGGCTGCGCCGGTTCATCGCGCAGGACATGCTGTCCTCGGTGCTCATCCACCGGCAGTGGACCGATGAAGCGCAGAATCCGATCTCGATCATGCTGTCGGTGCTCGACGAGGGTCATTCGCTGATCATCTTCCCCGAGGGCACGCGCAACATGACCGACCAGCCGCTGCTGCCGTTCCGCTCCGGCCTCTACAATCTGTCGATGGCGCGGCCCGACGTCGAACTCATCCCGTGCTGGATCGAGAACATGTCCCGGGTGCTGCCCAAGGGCGAGTTCGTGCCGGTGCCGCTGCTCTGCCGCGTCGTCTTCGGCGCGCCGATCGCCATTGCGCCCGGCGAGGAACGCCGCGCCTTTCTCGAGCGCGCCCGCCAAACACTGCTGGCGCTGAACCCCCGCCCGCCAACGCATGATGCGGAAAAGTGGAATCCGGTTTTCCGAAAAACATCATGCGACCAAAACAGCGTCGCGCCCAAACAGCGTAGAGCCCAAAGAGCTGGAGATCGTGCCGGATCCGGTATCCGGCACGATGCTCCCAGACACGATGCTCCCAGGCACGATCCTCACAGCCACGATGCTCCCAGCCACGACGCTCCAAGAGACGACTAGAACAACATGCCAATGCACGAGACCCTTATCATGGTTGTCGGCCTAACTGCGGTGCTGACCACGGCAAGCCTGGTCGCCGGCTTCCTGTCGTGGCGCGCGCCGAAGCCGCTGTCCTCGACGCTGGTCAATCTCAACCAGCGCATCAACGCCTGGTGGGTGATGGTGGTGGCGATCACCGTTGCCTTCTTCTTTGGCCGCGCCGGCATGACCATCCTGTTCGCGCTGATCTCGTTTGCCGCGTTGCGCGAATTCGTGACGCTGACGCACAGCCGCCGCAGCGACCATTGGGTGCTGCTCGGCATGTTCGGCATCATCATCCCGTTCCAGTACTGGCTGGTGTGGACTGCCTGGTACGGGCTGTTCACCATCTTCATCCCGGTCTACTGTTTCCTGCTGATGCCGGCGATCACCGCGCTGCACGGTGACACCGAGCGCTTTCTCGAGCGCATCTCGGCGCAGCAATGGGCGGTCATGATCTCGGTCTACTGCGTCAGCCACGTGCCGGCGCTGCTGACGCTCGACGTGCCCGGCTTCGAAGGCCGCAACTTGTTGCTGGTCGCTTTCCTGATCATCACCGTGCAAGGCAGCGACGTGCTGCAATACATCTTCGGCAAGCTGTTCGGCAGGCACCTGATGTCGCCGAAGGTTTCGCCGTCGAAAACCTGGGAAGGGCTGGTCGGCGGGCTGGCGACGTCGAGCCTGCTTGGCGCGCTGCTGTCGTTTCTGACGCCGTTTTCGCCGCTCCAGGCGGCGGGTGTCGCCCTCATCGCCTGCCTGATGGGCTTCCTCGGCGGGCTGGTCGCCTCCGCCATCAAGCGCGACCAGGGGGTGAAGGACTGGGGCCATCTGATCGAGGGCCATGGCGGCATGATGGACCGCGCCGACAGCCTGGTCTTCGCCGCCCCGGTTTTCTTTCACACGGTGCGTTATTTCTGGACGTGAGAGCGAGCTACGACCTCAGAGGCTGTTTCGAAAGTCGCTCCGGCGAGTCATATGGTGGCGGTTTCGAGAACCGGAGCGCAGCGGACATTAGAGCGCCGCGCGTCCATTGGACGCGCAAAGGACGCTCTAGCACTTTGGTTGGCGCATGATCCTTTCCGGAAACCGCAGGTTTCCGGGGTCATGCGCTGGTCCGTGAGCACCGGAAGCGCAGAAAACGCCATCAGATGGCCGCCGGAGTAGAGTTTCCAAACAGTCTCTCACTTTGCAGCGGCAAGCGGCGCCTTCCTGGCCGGGCGCGGCCGGCGGCGCATGCGGCGCTTGGCAGCGACCTTCAGCGCAACCGGCGGATCGCTCGACAATGCGCCCAGAACGGCTTCGACCATGCCAAACCCCACAAAATCGGCGTTGATGTCGTTGGCCAATTCGACGGCTGCCTCCTTGTCGTCGCCGTCCTTCGACCAGAACACGATGCCTACCCGCAGCGCCGACCTGGCACGTTTCAGCCGACGAACAAGGAAACGGGCGTGCTTGACCGAGTCGCGGTTCAGGAATCCGACCACAACGGTGTCGACCGCGTCGAGCTCGAGCCGGCGAATGCCAGTCGGATCCATATCGGCAAAGCTCGCCTTCGAGACCGTTGCCCCCTGGACTTCGAGCACCTGCGCCAGCATCGCGGCGGCGGCATCGTCGAGTTCGCCGCGGCCGCCGGCACACAGCACCGACATGTCAGTGCCGTCCGGCAGCTCAGTGTCGTCCTCGCCCTCCGCTTGGGCCTGCTTGTCCCTGTCCTTATCCGCCGTGGCAGGCTCGAATGTGGCCGGATCATCGTCCTCCTCTGCTTCCTCCCGTGCGCTGTCGTCGAGGTTCGCCACCAGCATCTGCGCGCTGGCCGCCACCCGCCGTCTTTGCTCATCGCCCATGACGCCGCGCACGCGATCCTGCTCGCCGAGCAGCAGTGCGGGAATGGCGACCTTGTCATAGAATTCGAACAGATATTTTTCCTCCAGCATCTCCTCGGCGTGATCCGTGGCTTCCTCTGGATCGCCGGCCAGCAGCCGTTGGTAGAGCCGGGCGTGGGGTTCGAGCACCGGTTCGTTGCCGAACAGAACGTCGAGGAATTCGAACTGCGGCACGTGCCTGCCGAGCACGACGAGGCAGACCGTGAGCGGCGTCGACAGGACCAGGCCCAGCGGACCCCAGAGCCAGGTCCAGAATATAGCCGCAACGATGATGGCCAATGGCGAAAGCCCCGTTCGTGAACCGTAGAGCCACGGTTCGACGACGTTGCCGGTGATCATTTCCATGGCCACGAACAGTCCGGCGGTCCACAGCACGAGCGACCAGCCGGGCGCCACGGCAAGCGCCAGGAACAGCGGCAGCAGCGCACCAATGATCGGGCCTATATAGGGAACAAAGCGCAGCGCCAGCGCCAGCAAGCCCCACAGCAGCGCATTGGGTATCCCCAGAATCCAAAGCCCTGCTGTAACCGGTATGGCATAGACGATATTCACGACCAACTGCATGAGAAGATACCGGCCGACCCGCTTGCCGGCATCCTGGAGCGCCTCGGTGGTTCGATGAAGATCGCCGTAGCCGACGAGGCGTATGAAACGGTCGCGCAGGTCCTCGCGCTCGAGCAGCATGAATATGACGACGACGACGATCAGGCCTGCCGACGCCAGCGGGCTGATCAGCGGGCCGATCAGATTCTGCAGAACTTGCAGCGGCCTTTCGCGTGCGATGATCTCGACAGGCACCGGATCGCGCCGTGGCTGATCCGCAGCGGGCGGTGAGGTTTCCTGCCTGTCGAGTTCCTGGCCAACGCGTTCGATCGCCTCGCTCAGCCTGGCGATGACGCCGCCGCCGACGCCGGTCTCCTTCAGCGATCGGACTTTGGTCAGGATATTCGACTGGTAAAGCGGGATGTTCTGCGCCAGTTCGCTGACCTGCGTGGCGACAATGAAGGAGAACAGCGCAAGGACGGTGAATGCGCCCAGCACACTGGCGATGACCGCAGGAAGACGGGGAATGCCGACCCGTTTGAGTGCCGAAACCAAGGGTGCAAGCGCAAAGGTCAGCAGCAGAGCGATTGCGATCGGCAGGAAAACCTCGCGCCCGAAATACAGGGCCGCAACCGCCGCCACGACAGTCGCGACGGTGGGCAGCGACATCCGCGGCAGGACCATGGCAGCGGAAACAACGCCCACCAGCCCGGGCTCCGACGGATGCATGCCGTTTCGCCGATTGGCCGCCACTTGATGCCTCCACCCCGCCATCGCCATGATCGGGCATATTGAGCCGGCATGCAACGTCCCCACCTTCGTGGCGGCGAGCCCTGCGCGGGCGACAAGCGGTCTTCGTCTCTCCCTCAGCCCGGGGTCAGACGGCCCAGTGTCAGGCGGAATGGCTCAGCCAATGACGGTCGAACACGTCGACGATGGCGCGGAACTCTGCCGGCGGGATCTGGCTGGCGCCGCCGTCGCTGTCTCCGACGAGGAATTGCGCCAGCTGCCGGTCAACCGCTTCCGTCTGCTCGACGGACAGGCCAAGCGATGCCAGATCGGCGGCGATCGATCCGTCGGGCGGCAGATATCCGCCCCATGCCTGGGGCGCCGGATTGCGCAAGCGGACCATCAGGATCCGGGTCAGCGACGGCTGTGGCTCCGGGCCGATGATGGTGGTGCCGCACAAATAGCCGCCAAGCACGCTTCCCGGCCGCGAGTGCGGAAACAGGCACAAGAAGAATTGCGCTTCGCCGCTGGCTTCCCTCAGATGCGCATAAAGCCCGCGTTTTGCCGACGTCATCTGCCCACCGAGCAGCAGCTGCCCGGTCGGCAGGGCCTCGCGATAGGCGGCGGTCAGGCCGTTCGCCCCCGGCCCGACCTCAATCGACAGGCTGCCCCTGATCAGCTGGCCGCGATAGTAGGGCGACAAGGCGCTCGAATAACAGGCGTAGGTTCCGGCAAGGGCCAATCCAGGGCTCCGCTCTTCATGCCCGGCAGCGGTCTCGATATGCGCATTGGCGCGGCGCTCCAGTTCGGCCCTGTCGATGCCGTGGCGGGCACAGATTGCCGCGGTAAAACCTGGCAGGTCGCTCTCGGCGATCCAGGCGCCGGGCTGCTCCAGCTTGAGCAGCTTCGACCAGTCGTCGTAGACGCTGAGCTCGCGTGGCTGGGAGCGCCCCTGCAGCCATTTATCGGCGCGGCCGAGGTCGAACGCCGTCTTCGGGTTGACGCCCCGGAACGCCGCCGCAAGGTCCTTGCGGGTGACGGTCCCCAGCACGGCCGCGGTCAGCCGCAATTTCTGCGCGATATGCAGTGCCATCCTACCCGCCCCTTTACGCCGCCGCGAGGATAGCACGCGCCGGCTATACTTTTCCACAAGCTAATATTCCAGAAATTCCGGAGAATTCCACGCCCCTCCACGCGCCCGCGCTTTTCGCCCCGCCGGGCGGCGCTAAGGTCGCGCAGGGCAAGGGCAAATTATGAAACTCACGCTATTTAGGCCTGAATACCAACACCCTTCCTCAGTCATTTGAACGACGGCGAAGCCGAGCTCTTGGCACCGGCACAAACCGGCGTAGATGCCGCCTCAACAAGGAAGGAATAATTCGATGTCCTGGATTGCCTCCCCCAAAATCCCTTTCACCGCGGTTGCGGCTGGATCCGCTGCACTGATGCTGCTGACCTTCGGGCCGGATGGACCGTCGCGTGCCGCTGCCGGCTCGCGCGCGGCAGCGACATATGGCAAGGCGGCTCCTGCGGCGCCGGTCATCGATCCGACGCGCATCGAAGTCGACGGCGGCGCGCACGTGATACGCTTTTTCATCGACGGCAAGCAGGTCGCCCTGCTCGACTCGAACGGCTTCAGGGATTGATCTTAACACCAGCGTTGGCCGCGACATTGAGCGGCCAAGCGCAACTGGGTGTCTGGGTTCTGTCGCGGCCGCTCCAAGCTTCGGCCTGATGCGGCTGCAAGCCTACACGTGCCGGCAACTGCTCACATTGTACTTTTCCACAAGCTAATATTCCAGAAATTCCGGAGAATTCCACGTCCTTCCACACAGCGGCCGTGTTCGGGCCGGCGGCCGCGGTTAACGTAGCGTTAACCATGGAGGGACCTCGTCATGAAACTTGCCCTGTCTGCACTTCTCGCCGTGCTCGCGCTTTCGCAAGCCGTGGAGGCCAAGACGAAAGCCGTTGCCACCGATGCCAAAGCGTCCTCAGCCGAGAAAAACCGGCCGCCGCTCGACAACAAGTCCACCAGCGGGATTACCCCTTCGTCTGGTGCGACGGCAGCGCCAGCCGACAAGAATTCGTCCAGCCCGTATCCGCCGGCGATCTATTTCAATTTCTAGAGACCCTCCATCCGTTGTGGGGCTCAATCTTTAATCGGCCGTACGCGCGCTTGCGGTGTCCGTGATCGACGCGCCCGCATTTCGACAGGTCACCTGTTCGACAGGCTTAGCCGGCGGCGCGCCGGGCTGTGATCCTCCACGTTCCCGTGAAATCGGCTTCAACCACGAGGCATCGCCGACTTCGACGGGCGATGCGGCCACCTGACATGAGCAACGCGGGCCTGCCCGCTTCATGCGCCAGAGATGGCACAGTTTGCCACCACGCTTGACCTTGCCGCCATCCGCCGGATAGTCCGTTGTCCGGCTTCGATGAAAGACCCTGATATGACAGACGCGATCGTAAGAGACAGCAACGGCGCCCAGTTGAACGAGGGCGATTCCGTCACCCTGATCAAGGATTTGAAGGTCAAGGGCACGTCGGAGACGATCAAGCGCGGCACGCTGGTGAAGAACATCCGCCTCACCGGCAATCCCGCCGAGATCGAGTGCAGCACCAAGCAGGTCAAGGGCCTGGTGCTGAAGACCGAGTTCCTGAAAAAAGCGTGATCGCGCCCGGCGCTCAGGTGCGTAACCGGCCGCCCCCGGCGCCACTCCTTGAAAGCGCGCGAAACTGCGATATATCAATGACTAAGCGTGCGTTGCACGCGACGTAGTGCTTTGGTCAAGCTTCATCTGTGGAGGTTGTCATGGCAAACGATCTGATGGAAGGAAAGAAGCCTCAGGATTGGATCAACCTGATCCTAGCGGCATGCCTGTTCATCTCACCCTGGGTTGTCGGCTTCGCTGCTGAAACCACTGCTGCCTGGAACGCCTGGATTGCCGCGATCTTGCTCGGCGCCCTGGCTCTCGCGGCGCTTTCAGTATTCGCCGAATGGGAAGAGTGGGTGAACCTTGTCGTCGGGCTCTGGCTGATCGCCTCGCCCTGGCTGCTCGGCTTCGTGGCAAACGCCAACGCAATGGCGACCCACGTTGTCCTCGGCGTGCTGGTGGTTGCGGCATCGGCCTGGGCAGTCTGGGACTCCCGTCATCATCCGCCAGCGCATGCGTGATCGGTGACGACTGATGCATGTCGCCCAAAAGCATGCCCTCGGGCCTGACCGAGGGCGCGCAGCGGTTTTGGGGTAACGACAGGCACAGAAACAAAGACTTAAAGCGCGTCGATTTCCTTTCGAAGGCGAGGCGCTTTAAGGGGAGGAGCGCGGCGCGCGAGCGGCGGGCTCCTTCTAAAGCCTGAGATCGAGCCCGCTAGAGTATTTTTGCAGCCTGGTGGAATCATTTGGCGTTGCAGAAATGCGGCTAAAACGAACAGACAGAGCGGACGCCAGTCAAATTCGCACGCCTCCCGCCCGCCGTATCCCGGCCAAATTGTCTTTTTGTGCTCCAAAATCCCGCCGCCCAAAATCCGCCGCCGCGGATGCGGATGGCAGCGCTGGCGCGGCGTTCGCTGAGGACACGCCGACGAGCATGCCGCGCTGCACCCGGCAAACTTCCACTTATGTTGCACTGCGTTAGATTTGTTGCATTGCAATATCAATGCATTGCGTCGAGTCTTCGCACGGGTGGCTTTTCAACGACTTCGCGAGGTTTTGCCGTGTCAGCATCGTTTCGGCCTGATATCGAAGGGCTGCGTGCGTTGGCGGTGTCCGGCGTCGTCGCGTTCCATTTTGGTCTGTCGGACCTGCCTGGCGGCTTCACCGGCGTCGACATTTTCTTCGTCATCTCCGGCTACCTGATCACCGGTCAGCTGCTGCGGGAAATCGCCGAGGACGGCAGGCTGGACCTGTGGCGGTTCTATGCAAGGCGCGCCCGGCGCCTGCTGCCGGCCTCGCTGTTCGTCATCTTCGCCACGCTGGTCGCCGGCTACTTCATCCTGTCGCCGGACGAACAGTCGCTCTATTCGAAAGGCGCCATGTTCGCCTCGGCCTATGCGATCAATTTCTGGCTGATACGCTGGTCGTTCGACTATTTCGCCCCCGACGCGGCGAACAACCCCTTCATCCACTTCTGGTCGCTCTCGGTCGAGGAGCAGTTCTATTTCGTATGGCCGGGGCTGCTTCTGCTGGCGGCATGGCTGCGCCCGGGCAAGCGCACGGCGATCCTGGTGATCGGCCTCACCGGCGCGGTGTCGTTCGCCGTCTGCGCCTGGCTCACCACCGTGGCGCAGCCCTGGGCCTTCTATTTCTCGCCGCTCAGGGCCTGGGAGTTCGCCGCCGGCGGCCTGGCGACGATGGCGCCGGCAAAATTCTGGCGAGAGCGCCCGCAACTGGGCGCAGCACTGGCATGGCTTGGCCTGGCGCTGATCGCCGGTGCCTATCTGACCTTCAGCGAGCAGGACACCCCCTTCCCCGGCTTCGCGGCGGTGGTGCCGGTGGCCGGCACCGTGCTCCTTTTGCTCAGCGGCTCCGGCAATGTCCAAAGAGGGCCGAGCGCCATGCTGGCGCTGCCGCCTTTGCAATGGGTGGGGAAACTTTCCTACTCGCTCTATCTCTGGCACTGGCCGGTCATCGTCTATGCGACGATGATGGTGCCCGACCTGTCCTGGCCCGGGCGGCTTGCCTGCACGGCATTGACGCTGGCGCTGTCGCTCTTCACCTATAATTTCATCGAAAACCCGATCCGTCGCAATGGCTGGCTGATGGCGAACGCGGCGCGCGCACTAATCCCCGCCGCAATGCTGACCGGCGCCGGCGTCGTGGCGACTTACGCCAATGCGCGCCTTGCCGTGGACGGCCTCGACCCCTCGCAACGCATCATTGCCGAAACTGCCGCGCAGCCCTCCACCGCGCGCGCCAAGGTAGGCTGCGTTGTCGACTACGAGACCGTGACGCCGAAGGCCTGCGAGTTCGGCGCCAAGAATGCCGAGCGGTCGATCGCGCTGTTCGGCGATTCGCATGCCGATCACTGGTCGACGCCGCTGATCGAGGCGGCGAAGAGAAACGACTACAAGGTCGTCACCTGGCTCAAAGCCGCCTGCCGGGCGTCGCGGCTGACGGTCTGGAGCTCGAAGCTGAAGCGCGACTACACCGAGTGCGATCAATGGCGCGAGCAATCGATCAAGGAGATCATCGCCCTGCGCCCGAGCCTGGTGGTGATCTCGGAGATCTCGCTGACCAGTTCGCGCAAACTGTCGCCCGACGCCCGGCAATCCGAAAGCCTCGATCAGGACTGGCAGGGCGGCCTGCGCGCAACGCTGGAGGCGTTCAGCCAGGCCGGGCTGAAAGTCGCCTTCATCCGCGATGTGCCGTTCAACACCCTTTTTGTCGACACCTGCGTGGCCCGCGCGCTGTGGCGTGGACAGACGCCATCGGTATGTGACGCGCCGCGAACCGACGCCGCCAACGACGCCATGGCCGCGGTGGAGCGTGACATCGTGCGCGCCGTCCCCAACGCGACCTACATCGACATGACCGACCGGTTCTGCGACGCCAAGATCTGCCATGTCTTCATCGACGGCAAGCTGGCCTATCGCGACCGCCACCACATGGCGACGCCCTTTGCGCAAACGCTGGAGCCGACGGTCGAGCGCGCGCTGTTCTCGACCGGGGCGGCCGGGAAGTAAGGCGCGCAAGACGCGCCTTTCACCAGCGTCTCGGTGCCCCCAGTCTCAGTGCAAGCCAAACTCGCGCAGCAGTTCTTCGCGGTAGCGCACGAACCGGCTCTCGCTGCGATCGCGGGGGCGCGGCAGTTCAACCTCGACCAGCCGCGCTGTGCCGCCCTTCTCCTTGGGCAGGATCAGCACCCTGTCGGCGAGATAGATCGCTTCTTCCAGATCATGGGTAACCATGACCATGGTGACGTTCTCCTCGCTCCAGATGCGCGCCAGTTCCTCCTGCATGCCGATCTTGGTCATGGCGTCGAGCGCGCCTAGCGGCTCGTCGAGCAGCAGGATTTCAGGTTGCACGGTCAAGGCCCGGGCAATGCCGACGCGCTGTGCCATGCCGCCCGAAAGCTGCCTGGGATAGGCATCGCTGAATTCGGTCAGGCCAACGAGCGCGGTATAGAAGCGGGCCTTGTCCTCGGCCTCCGCCTTGGGCACGCCCCGCACTTCGAGGCCAAAGGCGACGTTGCCGAGCACCGTCAGCCAGGGCAGCAGGCGCGGTTCCTGGAAGATGACCGCGCGCTCGGCGCCGACGCCATGGACCGGCCTGCCGTCGATCGCGACACCGCCGCTATCGGCGGCCTCAAGACCGGCAAGGATGCGCAGCAGCGTGGTCTTGCCCGATCCGCTGGCGCCGACGATGACGAGACATTCGCCGGAGCGGATATCGAGGTTGAGCGCCCTCAGCACGGCAAGCGGGCGTCCGCCGAGGGTGAAGGATTTGCAGAGGTCGCGTATCGTGACCTCGCCGCCGCTTGTGCTGGCCATGGCCGTCTCCCGATCAATTGGTTTTCGTTTCGCCGCGCCCGTAAAGAATATCCGCGGCTTTCAGCCTGCCCTTGAGCAGCCGGCCGTCGCGCTCGAGCACGCCGACCCAGAAGTCTATGTCGCGGTCGTCGGCCTTCGCCCCTTCGCGCAGGCCGAAGCCGGTCCAGTAGCGCGCCAGCTCGCCATTTTCGCCGCGTTTATCGAGGATCTCCGCAAGCACCTTGCGCGCCTCGTTCGGGTTCTGGCGCGACCAGTCTGCGGCGCGGGCCGACTGTTCGACGAAATTGCGGGCGCCATCCGGATGCGCCGCGATGAAGTCGCGCCGCAGGACAATGAAGCCGCCGGCCAGTTCGCCCAGCACGTCGGTGTCGTTGAACACGCCGCGCACACCGCCCTTGTCTACCAGCGCGCCGGCAAACGTCGCCTGCCAGTAGCCCAGTGCCGCGATATCGACCTGGCGTGACCGCAAGGTCTGTTCAAGCTGCGGCCCGGGCACGACGACGAGGTTGGCGGCATCAGGCGGCAGGCCGACGCCGTGCAGCGCCTCGCGCACGGTGTAGTCGAGATGGGCGCCGAGCGTGTTGACCGCAATGGTCTTGCCGGCGATGTCGGCAATCGATTTGATCGGGCTGTCTTCCAGCACGTAGAAGACGCTGCGCACTTGGCCGTTGATGCCGTTGCTTGGATAGGCAGCGACGAAGTCGTTGCCGCCGGAGATCGAATTGATCACCGCAGCGGTTGCGGCCGAGCCGAGATCGACGCTGCCGGAGGCGAGCGCGAACAGCGATTCCGGGCCGCCGCTGGAGTAGCCGACATTCTCAAGCTTGACGCCGACGTCCTTGAAATAGCCGAGCGCGTCCGCCAGCTCATGCGGCGAGATGCTGCCGCGGCTGGCGAGGTAGCGCAACGTGACCGGCGCGGCTTGCGCAACGGCGAAGCGAGGCAGGCCGGTGGCGATGATGCCGGCGGCAAAGGGAGCGCCCGCAAGCAGGGAACGGCGAGTGATTGGCATGGTCCGGACTTTCGTGTTGGAGGATGGGGCCTGTTGGAGAGGATGGTTGAAAGCTGGTCAGTCGATGGGATTGCTCCAGCGGCAGAGCCGCCGCTGCAGGCCGACCAGCGCCTGGTTGGCGATCAGGCCGAGGCCGGCAAGGATGACGATCGCTGCAAACATCAGCGGGATCTGGAAGTTGTACTGCGCGTTCATCACCTGGAAGCCGATGCCCTTGTTGGCGCCGATCATTTCGGATGCGATCAGCAGCAAGAGCGCCGTGGTCGCACTCAGCCTCAAGCCGACGAAGATCGAAGGGACGGCCCCCGGAAGCACGACCCGGCGAAACGCGGTGAGCCGCGTGGCGCCGTAGACCCGGGCCATCGCGAGCAGTTTCGGATCGACTTGCTTGACGCCGCTGATGGTGTTGAGCAGCAGCGGAAACAGCGTCGCCCAGAAGATGACGAAGACCTTTGATGCCTCCCCCAGCCCGAGCAGCAGGATGAACACCGGGTAGAGCGCCAGCGCCGAGGTCTGTCGGAAAACCTGCAGGATCGGGTCAAGCGCGGTTTCGACGGCGCGCACCTGGCCCATGAACAGACCAAGCGGGATGGCAACCGCCACCGCCGCCGCGAAGGCGAGGCCGGCGCGCTGCAGGCTGATAGCGATATCGCCAAGCAAGGTGCCGCCGGCCAGACCATTCCACAGTGCGGAGACGATCGTGTCGACCGGCGGCAGCACCGCGGCGTTGACCCATCCCGCGCTGCTCGACACCTGCCAGATCGCGAGGAAGGCGATCAGGATGCCGTAGCGGGACAGGAAGCGGATGACAGTGCGGTTGGCCAGGCGCGGGAAATCGGTGCCAAGGCCGGTTCTGCCTTCACGTGCCCGGATCGTGACCGACTGCTCGATGTGTTGCAAACTCATCGTCTTGCCCTTTGCTTCAAGAGACTCTATTCGGCGGCCAGCACCTTGGAGCGGGCGGCGGTCCATGGGTTTTCCGGCCGCCTGAGGCCGAGATTCTCGCGCAGCGTCCTGCCTTCGTAGGCGGTGCGGAACAGGCCGCGACGCTGTAGTTCGGGGATCACCAGGTCGACGAAATCGTCGAGCGCGCCGGGCAGCCACGGCGGCAGGATGTTGAAGCCGTCGGCGGCGTCGTTGCCGAACCATTCCTCCAGCTGATCGGCAACCTGCGCCGCGCTGCCGATCACGGTGTAGTGGCCGCGGGCCGTCGCCACCCACTGGTAGAGCTGGCGGATGGTGAAGTTGTGCTCGTCGGCAATCTGGCGGATCAGCGCCTGGCGGCTCTTCATGCCTTCGGTTTCCCGGCTCGGCGGCAGCGGTCCGTCGAGCGGATAACCCCGGACGTCGAGCGTCTGGCCGGCTAGCCCATTGAGCAGGGCCACGCCATCCTCGGGCAGGATCAGCTCGTTCAGCTGCTGGTGCTTGGCGCGGGCTTCCTCTTCGGTGCGGCCGACGAAGGGGGCTACGCCCGGCATGATCAGCACCTGCCCGGGATCGCGGCCGACCGCCGCCACGCGCGCCTTGATGTCGCGGTAGAATTCTTGCGCCGAGGCCAGGTTCTGATGGGCGGTGAAGATGACCTCAGCCGACTGGGCGGCGAGCTTGCGTCCGTCCTCCGACTGCCCGGCCTGCACCACCACCGGATGGCCCTGCACCGGTCGCGGCACATTGAGCGGGCCTTTGACGCTGAAATGCCGGCCCTTGTGGTCGATGTCGTGAAGCTCGTCCTTGTCGTAGAAGCGCCCCGACTTCTTGTCGCGGATGAAGGCATCGTCTTCCCAGCTGTCCCACAGCGCCTTGACCGTCTCGACATGTTCATGCGCGCGGGCATAACGCTCGGCGTGGGCAGGCTGCGTCTCGCGATTGAAATTGCGCGCGGTCTCGTCACCCGCCGAGGTCACCACATTCCAGCCGGCGCGGCCGTTCGACAGCAGGTCGAGCGAGGCGAACTTGCGGGCGAGCGTATAGGGCTCCTCATAGGTGGTGGAGGCGGTGGCGATGAAGCCCAGATGCGTGGTGAGCGGCGCCAATGCGGCAAACAGCGTCACCGGCTCGAACCCGGCGATCTTGGCATTGCCGCCTTCGCGGGCGCCGAGGCCGACGGTCAGATTGTCGGCGAGGAAATAGGCGTCGAACAGGCCGCGCTCGGCGGTCAGCGCGAGCTGCCTGTGGAACTCGAAATTCGTCGCGCCGTCGGCCGGTGCGTCAGGATGGCGCCAGGCTGCGATATGCTGTCCGCCACCGGGCAGGAAAGCACCAAGCTTGATCTGCCTCGACTTGCTGGGTCTGGTCATTGCGGGCTCCTTCTGAGCTGTGCGGGAAGCGGATTGAGGACACTGGGGCCGGTGGCGTGTTCAGGCGGCAAGACCGACGCTGCGTGGCACCGCCCGGCGTGCTTCGGCGACCGCTTGCCTGGCGCGCGCATGGATGGCTTCGGACACCAGCGCGCCGTTGGCGAAGTCCTTGTCGGACGCGTAGATCGCGGTCGGCAGGGTCAAAGCCTCGAAGAAGCCGAACAGCGGCCGCAGCTGATGTTCGACCACCAGCGAATGACGATCGCCGCCGCCGGTTGCAGCAAGGATCACCGGCTTTCCCCGCAGGGATGACGGGTCGAGCAGGTCGAAGAAATGCTTGAAAAGCCCGGTGTAGCTGCCTTTGAAAGTCGGCGAGCCAACCACCAGGACGTCGGCGCCCAGCAATCGCTCGACGATGTTCCTGGCCGATGGATCCAGATCGCCAATGCGCCTTGCCAGCGGAAACGACCGACCGAGATCCTCGATGTCGAAAACGGTCGGGGCTGCACCGGTGCTGCTCGCCACCTCCGCAACGATGTGGCTGATGAACGCCTTGGTCTTCGACGGACGGGTCAGGTTGCCCGACAGCCCCACCACCAGATTTTTCGACATTTTGGCTCCTCGCAAAACGCTTGTGTGCGCTAACTCTACTAAGTTCATAGAGTTTAATGAGAAAGAAGATTTCAAAACGAACCCGCCAAGCGGATTGAGTTTGCGGCACATCGCCGTTGATTGGTTCTTTCGACGCGAAATGCGATAGGCGAGTTTGGCAAGGGCGCCTTGACCGCATTCCGGCCATGCGTTGATGATTTCACACCAAAGGCATCGCCCCGGAGGATTCGCATGAAAACAGCCGTTCTGAAGTATCTGCTCCTGGCCATTTTGCTGGCGTCGCCGGCGCAGGCGGGCTGGAAGCCGGTCGAGAAGGTTGAGACCTACGCCGTTTCAGGGCAGACCGGTCCCCAGCTCCATGCCTCGATGGGCGAACGCGGGCCGACGATCGGCAAAAGCAGGGTCCGCGCCATGGCCTATACCAATTTCAAGCTGACCTGGGTCAGGGACTACCAGCGGCAAGGCAATGCCTGCGTGCTGGTGTCGGCGCGCCCAAAACTCATCATAACCTATGCCTTGCCCAAAGCGTCCGGGCCAATTCCGGCCGCCGTGCAGAAGAGCTGGGACGTTTTTGCCGCTGGCCTTGCCGCCCACGAAAAGGTGCATGGCGACATCATCGTCGACATGGTCCGCAAGATCGAGACCGCGACCATCGGCCTGTCCGTCCCTGACGATCCCGACTGCAGCAAGATCAGGACCGAAATGACCAGGCGGCTTGCCGAACTCTCCCAGGCGCAGCGGCAGGCAAGCCGCGATTTCGACCGGGTAGAATTCGCCCCACGCGGCAATCTGCAGCGGCTGATCGTCGCTTTGCTGATGGGGCGGTAGGGGGATGGAAACCGCAGCAAGGCTGGCGAAGGCGTTGATGACGGCCAATCTCCCCCCTTGCGGGGGAGATGTCCGGCAGGACAGAGGGGGGTGGGAAGGATCGCCAGCTTTCAACGTAGCCCATTCGCAAGGCGGAACCTACCAGAGGGCGTGGCTGCGATCGATTGACAGGTTGGAGGGACAGCACCCCCCTCTGTCCTGCCGGACATCTCCCCTGCAAGGGGGGAGATCCGCCGTCATCCATGACGTCGCTAATCTCCAAAGCGAGAGTGTCTGATGGGTCACGATCTCGTTCCGCCGCATCAGCGCAAGAACGCAAAATCGATGCGTCGTGTGATGACCGACGCCTAGTTGAAACTATGGAACGAGCTTCGCGCCCATCGATTGATGGGGCTGAGCTTTCGCCGGCAAGTGCCAATCGGACCCTACATTGTTGACTTTGCCTGTCCGACACACCGCCTAGTCGTCGAGGTCGATGGCAACCAGCACGCGAACACTGAACACGCGCAGCGCGATGCAGCACGCAGCGCTTATTTGAAGAGCAGCGGCTGGACCATCCTGCGCTTCTGGAACGACGACGTCATTCGCGATATCGACAATGTCTGCCACCACATAATCATCGAGGCCGATGCGGACAGGCGCTGACTTTCACCCCGCCACCGGCGTCCACATCACATCCTCGACCCTGCCCGCCCCCGTCGCCAGCATCACCAGCCGGTCGAAGCCGAGCGCGGCGCCGCTCGCCGGCGGCATGATGGCCAGTGCGGCGAGGAAATCCTCGTCGATCGGATAGCGTTCGCCGTAGATGCGCTGCTTCTCGTCCATTTCGAGGATGAAGCGCCGGCGCTGCTCGTCGGCGTCGGTCAGCTCGCCGAACGCATTGGCCAGCTCGACGCCGCAGCAATAGAGCTCGAAGCGCTCGGCGGTCCTCGGGTCATCGGCGCTCGGCCGGGCAAGGGCGGCCTCCGAGATCGGATAGCCGTAAAGAATGGTGGCGCGCCCCTGCCCCAGCGCCGGCTCGATCTTTTCCACCATCACCCGACTGAACAGATCGGCCCAATTGTCGTCGGGCGCGGTGCGCAAGCCCGCCTGGACCAGAGCCGCATGCAGCGCCTCGCGATCGGTGCTGCCGTCGGCGGCGACCGTGACCAACAGATCGATACCGACATAGCGGATAAAAGCCTCGGCGACGCTCAACCGTTCCGGCTCGGCGAACGGATCGGCCTCGCGGCCGCGAAAGGCGAAGCGTTTCGTGCCGGCGCGCTCGGCGGCCAGCGCGACAAGCCCGGCGCAATCGCGCATCAGGCTCTCATAGGACTCATCAGCCCGGTACCATTCGAGCATGGTGAAGGACGGATGGTGCAATGGGCCGCGCTCGCGGTTGCGATAGACGGCACTCAGGCTGCAGATGCGCTTCTCGCCGGCGGCGAGCAGCTTCTTGCAGGCGAATTCCGGCGAGGTGTGCAAATAGAGCGGCAGGCGCTGCCCATCCGGGCCGATCGCCTCGGTGGCGAAGGCCGACAGATGCGCCTCGTTGCCGGGCGAGACCTGCAGTGCCGCCGTCTCGACTTCGACGAAGTCGCGGCGGGCAAACCAGTCGCGCACGGCCGCGGTGATGGCGTTGCGCAGGATCAACCGCGGCCGCCGGTCGGCGTGAACATCAGGCGTCCACCAGGGCGAGGCGGCCGTCATGGCGACAGGATTTGCATCGAGGACTGGCGATTGCCGCCAAGATGCGCTAGGCCGCACCGAACGGCTCCCGCAGCCGATTTGCGCCATTCGGCGCTCCCAGGCCAGTCAACGCTGTTAGGAATAAAGCCCGTGAAGGTCATCGCCAGTTCCCTACGCAAAGGCAATGTCGTCGAAAAGGACGGCAAGCTCTATGTGATCCTCTTTGCCGAAAACATCCATCCGGGCAAGGGCACGCCGGTGACCCAGCTCGATATGCGCCGCATCTCCGACGGGGTGAAAGTCTCGGAGCGCTACCGCACCACCGAGCAGGTCGAGCGCGCCTATGTCGAGGAGCGCGAGCATACCTTCCTCTACCACGACGCCGAAGGCTATCATTTCATGAATCCGGAAAGCTACGACCAGGTCGCGGTGCCGGAAAGCGTGGTCGGCGAGATGGCGCCCTATCTCAAGGAAGGCATGGCGGTGCAGATTTCGCAGTACAACGGCATCGCCATCTCGCTGGTGCTGCCGCAACGCGCCACCTTCGAGGTGGTCGACACCGAGCCGGTCACCAAGGGCCAGACGGCATCCTCGTCCTACAAGCCGGCGACGCTGTCCAACGGCGTGCGCACGCTGGTGCCGCCGCACATCACTGCAGGCACCCGCGTGGTGGTGATGACGGCCGATGGCGCCTATGTGGAACGCGCCAAGGACTGAGAGGCAGGATCGCTGAAGGTGTTGCGCCTCGATGAATGCCAGGGCGCAACTCGCGCCGGTGCCGCCATGCGTGCCGTCTCCTTCACTGAAACGGTGCAGATTCAGCCAAGGATGAAACCCGCCACCAGAACCGTAAGAATCATCGACAGCGGGACAGCAAGCAGGCAGCAGGCTTCCAACGTGTTGATTTGCCAAGAGTTCATCGGGCGCTTCCCAGTTGGTCTCCTGTCTAAACGGTCAGATTGGGATGGCAGTTCCACAAAAAATCTCCGGCGTCATTCCGTGCCACGATCATGCCGATCGACACGAACCCCGGTCATCCAGCGGGCACGCGCCAGATGCGTCGCCCAGGCGCGGAATGCCCGTTCCGGCTCCTGCTCCGGATCAATGTGCAGGACGCTGCGGGCGACCTCACGCCAATCGGCGCCGTCCGCCGAAGCATCGAGCAGCCGGATGTAAGTCAGTATGCAGTGCTCGTCATACGCGGTCAGCGCCGAAGACGTCGGCGCCGTATCTGCGAAATGAGCGTTTTGCGGCATCTTTGGCATTGTGATCTACCAGCAATGGCGCAGCGTAACAGGCCGTCGGGAAACCCGCGCCCTTCAATTGGAGGACGCTGGCCAAAACGCATTGCCAAACGCCCCGTTTGCCCCTTCACCGCGGCCGCCGCATCAGCATCATGCCGTAATGCACCGCCAGCAAGTCCAGCCCGATTTTGAGCAGTTTCGACAGCACATCCCGCGGCTCGCCGGTCTGTTCGGCGAGGCTCTTCACCGTTTCGCCGGCGCAGCAGACTTTTTGCACCACGACCGACACCTCCCAATGCGCAAGCGCCCTGGTGGCGTCGGCATAGGCGCGGCCGGCGGACAGGATGCGGTCGGCAACGCCGCCGCCGATGCGTCCGCCGTCGACGCGCTCGGTCAGCGCCATCGGCTTGACCCCGTCCTGTGCCGAGACGCGAAAATCCTCGCGGTAGCGCATGCCCGCCTCGCGCTGCTGGCGCGACAGCGAGGTGATGCCGGTCAGCGGGTCGACGTTGCGCACGCGCACAAAGCCGCCGGTCGCGGTGTGGCCGCTATTGGACACCTCATAGACGCGCCTCGCCTCCAGCGTGCCGGTCGCCAGCCGCTTGCGGCCGAAGGCATCTTCCTTCAGCGCGAAATCATGGCCGACCTGCTTGCGGATACGCACCTGCTCGGCCTCATCAGTGGGTAATTTGGGCGGCTTGGCCTTTTGGGCGGTCTTCTTGCTCATCTGTGGCTCCTCGTTTCATTGCTGCCTTCGCAGAACCTGGGCTCCTCCGCGCAGCGGGGGCGAGGAACCGGGCCGCCGTGCTTGGCGAGAAGACTCTCGACCGATGCCGCTCACGCTGCGTCCGCGAGAACCGTACGGCGATGGTCGCAGAACCGCGCCGCGTGATAGGCGCAGTAGCTTTTCAGCGGCCGCGTGCGCAGGCCGCAGCACAGCATCGCCAGTCCCGGCCGGCTGCCGGGCGCGTCGTTTTCGGGGTCTTGCTCCAGCGTCAGGTCGAGCGGTGCGCGGCAGCGGTTGAACAGGCAGTCGATGAAGCGCATGGCCGCGACATGCGGCTGGCGCCCGACGCCGGCAGCGGGGCGCGGCGCCGGCACCTTGAAGGCCTCGCCGTCGGGCCCTTGGATCTCGCGCACCAACGGGCGCTGCGGCAGCCAGACCGGCGGCGCCAGCCTGGCCGGCGTGCGGGCGATGCTTTGCAATTTTGTGTCGGTATAGGCGGGCATGATGTTCTTCCATCGAGATCAAAAGGGTTGCGTAGATGCCGAAGCTGCCCCCTCTCCCCGTTCACGGGGAGAGGGTGCCGGCAGGCAGGTGAGGGCCGGCGCGGCGTCGCCGATTACCTCTCCCAGGGGAAACCGCCCTGCCCGTGCGGCGGTCGAAGACGATGACCGTGCCGCCTCGGTGCGGATGCAGAAAGGTCCGCATTGCACGCGCCGAATTCGGGGCCGGAGCCGTGAGGGAACGGCTCCGGCCGTTCCGGTCGCCGCCGCTGACGGCAGGGCGACCGGATCCGAGGCGCGAGCCTCGGGCTTCATCCCGGCCGGGGAGGAGGACAGTCGGGACGGATGGGGAAGCGAGATGGAGTGTGGCTTGTGCATGGCTATATATAAGCATAACTCGAAAAATTATGCAAGCCATTCTTTCATGGACGAAACCGATTCTTATGTTTCAGATGGCGCCATGGCGAAAACCTCATTGTCGATCAAGGTCGGGGCGGCGATCCGCAAGGCGCGCAAGCAGCGCGGCCTGGTGATGCGCCATATTGCCGAGCATAACGACACCGACGTCGCCGCTGTCGGCAATTGGGAAACCGGCCGCAACCTGCCGAAAACAGAGAACCTTTTGAAGACCGCCGCCTTCCTGCGCGTCGACCCGGTGGCGCTCGGCAAGGGCGAGGTCGTCTTCCTTGACGACGCCGACAATGTCGCCGACGCCGAGATCGTCACCGACGCCGCCCCCCTGCCCGCCGGCCCGATGGACATCGAGCTTCTGGGTGCCGCGGTCGGCGGCGACGACGGTGACTTCACCTTCAACGGCGAGGTCGCCGGCTATGTCCAGCGCCCGCCCGGCATCGCCCATCTGCGCAAGGTGTTCGCGCTGCACGTGCTCTCCGACTCGATGGTGCCGCGCTACGAGCCCGGCGAGATGCTCTATTGCGGCGGCCGCGACGCTGTGCCCGGCGACCACGTGGTAATCGAGATGTTTCCCGAGGATAACGAGCGCAACGGCAAGGCCTTCATCAAAAAGCTGGTCAAGCGGACCGCCGCCGAGTTGGTCGTCGAGCAGTACAATCCGCCGAAGTCGCTGACCTTCAACCGCTACGCGATAAAACACGTCTGGCGCGTCATCCCGCTCAAGGAACTGCTGGGTTACTAGGGCGGCGGCGGCGGAGCGCTCATTCTCCCCGCAACGGCATCGCCGGCAGGGGCAATAGGGATTCTTGCGAAGAGGACCCCCACCCTAACCCTCCCCACAAGGGGGAGGGAATGCTGCCGCGCCTTTACTTCCCTTAGCGCCGAGTCAGGCAATCTGCCGAGGTCAGCGCCAACGGAGTCTCCCTCCCCCTTGTGGGTGTTTGGACCGGAGACATCGCGAACAGGTGTGCGAGGACATCGCGAACAGTTTTGCGCATTGTGCGCGAGGGGG
>NZ_JBVVQS010000075.1:0-86392 GCF_055811575.1 Mesorhizobium sp. WSM4815
TCTTCGCCATTGAGCTTGACTTCGGTGCCCGACCACTTGCCGAACAGGATGCGATCGCCGGCCTTGACGTCCAGCGGGACGAGCTTGCCGGCTTCGTCGCGGGCGCCGGAACCAACGGCGATGATCTCGCCTTCCTGCGGCTTTTCCTTCGCCGTGTCGGGGATGATGATCCCGCCGGCAGTCTTGGATTCGGATTCAACCCGGCGTACGACCACGCGGTCATGAAGCGGGCGGAACTTCGACTTTGCCATTTTTTATTCCTCGGTGAGAATGGTGAGAATAGTTCCTCCGTCCGGCGGCGCCGGACAAACCTATAAGCCCGGCGGCGCCGGACCTACGCTTAGCACTCACCAATGGCGAGTGCTAACGTGGCGGTGAGATAAGCCGGTGGCTGGCGAGAGTCAAGGCGCTGAGTGAGCTGATCGACAGCCGCAGCCTGCTTCGAACTGATACTTGACTAAGTCAACTAAATGGTTGATCTTGTGCGGGCAGGAGGATACCATGACGATTCATCATCAACCCGGCAGGGAGCGGATCGATGCTGTGCGGGGCTTTAACCGCTTCTACACCCGCCAGATCGGGCTGCTCGACGAAGGGCTGCTGAAAAGCGCCTTCTCGCTGACCGAGGCTCGGGTGCTCTATGAACTGGCGCATCGCGATGGCCTGACCGCCACCGATCTTGCGCGCGATCTCGGGCTCGACCCCGGCTATCTCAGCCGGTTGCTGAAAAAGTTCGAGGAGCGTGGCCTGGTCGAGCGCGTGGCGACGCAAGCCGATGCTCGGCGCTCGTCGATTGCGCTGACGCCGGCGGGAAGAGCGGCGTTCGCGCCGCTGAACCAGGGTTCGCACGATCAGGTCGCGGCCCTGCTCGAGCGGCTTTCCGCACCGGAACAGGACAGGCTGGTCAAGGCGATGCAGACGGTGCAGCGCCTGCTGGGCGAAAGTGCAGAGCCCAAGGTCCCTTACATGCTGCGGTCTTTGCAGGTCGGCGACATCGGCTGGATCATCCATCGCCAGGGCCTGCTCTATGCGCAGGAATATGGCTGGGACGAAACTTATGAGGCGCTGGTCGCCGAAATCCTCGGCGCTTTCGTCAAATCCTACGACCCGAAATGGGAACGCAGCTGGATCGCCGAGCGGGAAGGGGAAGTCGTCGGCTCGGTCTTTCTCGTGCGCCAGTCGGACGCGGTGGCGAAGCTGCGCCTGCTCTATGTCGAGCCCTCGGCGCGCGGTCTCGGCATCGGCAGGCGGCTGGTCGAGGAATGCATCGGCTTTGCCCGTGCCAAGGGCTACAAGAAATTAACGCTGTGGACCAACGACGTGCTGACTTCAGCGCGCCGCATCTACGAGGCGGCCGGGTTCAAGCTGGCCAATCAGCAGCGCCACCACGCCTTCGGCAAGGATCTGGTCGGCCAGAACTGGAACCTGGAGTTGTAGCGTCTTTCCCTTCTCCCCTTGTGGGAGAAGGTGGATCGGCGCGCAGCGCCGAGACGGTTGAGGGGTGTTGGCCGGATCGCCGGCGGTGCCAAGCTGGAACACCCCTCATCCGGCCGCTTCGCGGCCACCTTCTCCCACAAGGGGATAAGGCAAGACAAGGCGGAGGCTTCCTCACCCTTTGACCGGTATCCAGATTTCCAGCCCGCCATTGCCGCTGCGCGGATCGAATTCGGGACCGTAGCGCTCGAATTCGGGCGCGTCGGCAATCTTGTGCCCGGAGGCCGGCAGCCATTTGTTCCAGATCGTGTTGACCGTGCGGCGGATGGTCGAGATGTGGTCACGATGGGCGAACACGGCGCATTTCTGCGCCGGCACGCGTACGCGCGAAAACCCCTTCGGCAGGTCCGAAAAATCGGACACCTCGACGCCGGCGATATAGTCGAAATTGCCTGCATCGTCGCCGTTGACGCAGACGCCATAGGCGATGTCGCCGACCTCGCCTGGAATGTTGCCGACATAGGGGCCGAACCGCTGCCACTGCATCGGAATGCCGGCGCTGGTTTCGCAGCTGTAGCGCTCGCCGAGACCGGCGATGAGGAACGGCCGGCTGGTTTCGAAACGCGGCGGCTCGAGATTGGCGAGGAAGGACTGGTCCATCAGGATCGGCTCCACGAGATCGAGGTTTTTGAGCGAGCCTTGCGCGCGCACCAGTTCCGGCGTGGTGCCGAACTGGTCGCGGAAGGCACGGGTGAAAGCCTCATGCGAGGCATAGCCGGCGTCGAGCGCGACCGAGAGGATGTCCGGTGCGCCGGCGGCGAGCCTGCGCGCCGCCTCGGTCAGCCGGCGAGAACGCAGGTAGCCCATCACCGAACGTCCGGTCGCCGCACCGAAAGCCCGCGTCACGTGAAAGCGCGACACACCGCTGCTGTTGGCGACATCGTCGAGCGAGATGGCCTCCGGCAGATGGCTTTCGACGAACCACAGCGCTTTCTCGGTCGGGTTCATATGGCTCCTTGCTGTGGGACTGCGCATTGGCCAGGTCATGGTATCGCTTGCTGGTGGAGGCAGTTTGATCGAAATTGCGCACCGCGCAATGCGACGGTGGTCGGCAAGTCGAAGGCGTTGGGCGAAGGGCTTGACGGGAGCAGGCGTTGTCTTTTAAGTAGTAACGTTATTACATTACGAGATTCGGTATGCTCGTTCTGACAAGACCATTGCTCGCGGGGCACTCTGGAACCCGGAAATTTATTGCGCTGGGATTGGCGGAAAACTAGGGTCGCTGACTGATGGTCCCCAAGCCGAAAGGCGAGGGGTGAAAAGGGAACACGGTGAGATTTTCGGATCGAGGCCGTGGCTGCCCCCGCAACTGTAAGCGGCGAGCAAAATCCGAAAATGCCACTGGCCGGCAAGGCTGGGAAGGCAGGATGGCGCAAGGACCCGCGAGCCAGGAGACCTGCCATCGCACGAGTTGACCGGACGGGGTGTGCCGGGAGGAGACGTGGACATCGGTCTTGTCGGCCGGTCCAGCTTCCTTCCGTCGCCATTGAGAAAGTGACGGTAAGTTGGACGCCTGCCAGCCTCTTCTTGAAGCGCGTGAACTGAGCGCCACGGCGAATGGCCAGCGCCTGGTCAGTGCGGTCAGCCTTTCGGTCGCGGCGGGAGACCGCCTCGCCATCATCGGTCCCAACGGCGCCGGCAAGACGACGCTGCTGCGCATGCTATGCGGCACGCTGCGTCCGAGCGGGGGAGATGTGAGATTTTCCGGACGCCGGCTGGAGACATTTCCGGCCGCCGAGCGGGCGCTGCACATGGCGGTCGTCGGCCAGACCGGTCAGCCCGATCCGCGGCTTGCCGTGATCGACTACGTCGGACTTGGGCGGGTCCCGCATGCCGGCTTGCGACGCAGGAGCGAGCAACGCGACATCGTCGTCGAAGCGCTTCGCAGAACCGGCCTGGTGCCGCTGCTCGGCCGCACCATCGGCTCGCTGTCGGGTGGTGAGCGGCAACGCGCTCAACTGGCGCGCGCCATCGCCCAGGAGCCGAAAATCCTGTTCCTCGATGAACCGACCAATCATCTCGATCCGCGCGCCCGCAGCGAACTTCTCGAACTCGTATCGCAGCTTGGCATGACCGTCGTGGCGGTGCTGCATGATCTGTCGCTGGTCACGCCATTTGCCACCAGGGTCGCGGTGATGAACGAGGCCCGCCTGCAGGCACTCGCCGGTCCGCGCGAGGCGCTGACCAAGCAGTTGATCCGCGAGATTTTCGGCGTCGAGGTGCTTCGGCTGCGCCATCCCACCGAAGACCGCGAACTCACGGTGTTCGAAGTCCCGAACCGTGCCTCTTCTGATCTAACCAAGGAGCAACACCCGTGAAACGCCTCGCATTGCCTTTTGCCTCTCTGCTGCTTGCCCAGGCCGCCTTCGCTTTCCCGGTAACAGTCGACAGCTGCGGCACACCGCTGACGTTCGACGCCGCGCCGAAGCGCGCCGTCATCCAGGATATGAACATGGCCGAGATGGCCTTCGCGCTGCGGCTGCAACCGTCGATCGTCGGCCTGACCGGCATCACCGGATGGTACAAGGTCGATCCGGAATTCAAGGCCGGGCAGGGCGCGATTCCGGAACTTGCGCCGAAATACCCGACGCTCGAAAACCTGGTCGCGGTCGAGCCCGATTTCTTCTTCGCCGGCTGGTATTACGGCATGAAGCCGGGCGGCGAGGTAACGCCCGATACGCTGGCGCCGCACGGCATCAAGACGCTGGTGCTGACGGAAAGCTGCGTCCATCTCGACAACAACCGCCCCGCCGCCTCGATGGACCTGCTCTACGGCGACATCGAAAAGCTGGGCAGGATTTTCGGCAAGGGGGCCGAGGCGAAAAAACTCGTTTCAGGCTGGAAAGCGCAACTCGCCGATATCACGGCAAAGGTCGGCGACCGCGAGGGGACGCGGGTGTTTCTCTACGACTCCGGCGAAGACAAACCCTTCACATCAGGCAAGTTCGCGATCCCCAGCGCCATGATCGCCGCTGCCGGCGGCGACAACATCATGGCCGACATGCAGACGAGCTGGGGCAACACGGATTGGGAAACGGTCGCTTCCCGCAATCCGCAGTTCCTGATCCTGCTCGACTACCAGGACGGCGGCGGTTACAGGAAACTGCTCGACTTCCTCAAAGTCCATCCGGCAATGAAGGAGACCGACGCGGTCCGGAATGAGCGCTTCGTCGCGCTGCGCTATGCCGAGCTGACGCCCGGACCCGCCAACATCGAGGCGATCGGCAAGATCGCCAGCGCGATGCACCCGGAAGCCTTCTGAGCTTGCGCCACAGGGCGTTCGAATTGGCCATGGCAGCAGGAGTGGCAGCAATCGCCGCTCTTGCTCTGCTGTCGATCGCCTATGGATCGACGGTCATAGCGTTGAGCGACGTGATTGCTGCGCTCGGACATGCGGCCGGGCTGGATGGAGACCTCGTGCCCGGCTCGGTCGGCAATATCCCGGTCGCCAAGATCCCGGTTGCCAAGATTGTCGTCGATCTCAGGCTGCCGCGCACCATCATGGCGATCTGTGTCGGCGCCGGGCTGGGCGTCATCGGCGCGCTGCTGCAGACGGTAACCCGAAACGACCTCGCCGATCCGTTCCTGTTCGGCCTTTCCTCCGGTGCGGCGGCGGGTGCTGTTTCCGTCATCACCATTTTTGGCGACCGTTTCGGCATCTGGACGTTGCCGGTTGCCGCCTTCACCGGCGGCATATTGGCCGCCGGCATCGTGCTTTTGCTGGTTTCGCGGGTGAGGGGGCAAGGCCCCGAACGGCTGATACTGGCCGGGCTTGCCGTCTCGTTCATGTTCATTGCCTTGACCAACTATCTCGTCTTCGCCGGAGACCAGCGCGCCGCTCACTCGGTTTTGTTCTGGACGATGGGCGGGCTCGGCCTGGCGCGATGGGACAATGTCGGGCTGGCTGCTCTTGGCGCGTGCACCATTCTTGCTTATGGCCTGTGGAACCATCGCAAGCTCGACGCCTTCCTGGCCGGCGAGAATGCTGCCGAAAGCCTCGGCGTGCCGGTTGTGCGGATGCGCAGGACGGCGTTTCTCGTCGCTGCCTTCTCGACGGCGATCCTGGTCTCGGTCGCAGGTGTCATCGGTTTCGTCGGGCTGATGATCCCGCATCTGTCCCGGCCCCTGGCCGGCCCGTTGCATCTGCGCCTGATTGCAAGCTGCGCCCTCTTCGGAGCGATGCTGCTGCTGACAAGCGACCTTCTGGCGCGCACGCTGCTGCCGCCGCAGGAACTGCCGATCGGCATCATCACCAGTTCGGTCGGCGCTTTCTTCGTGGTCACCATGCTCATTCGCAATCGTTCATGATGGGCTGCCATGCACACTTGCCGGCTTCTGGCACAATGCCGAGTCTTTGGACTGACCTCTGGGACCGGCGCAGCGCGCCGAACCGCCTGTCGAGATTTTCACCGGCAGGATCGGCCATCATGTGCGATGGGCCTGCACGAGATTGGCTCCCCCTTCTCCCCTTGTTGGGGAGAAGGTGGCCGCCCACGGGTCTTGCCTCCGGCAAGCCCGAGGACAGGCTCCGCGGCCGGATGAGGGGTGCTCCAGCTTGGAACCGACAGCACTCCGGCCAGCACCCCTCAACCGTCTCGGCGCTGCGCGCCGATCCACCTTCTCCCACAAGGGGAGAAGGCAAGAACTGCGCCATCCCCCGGTCGGCATCGACCCGGTTCACCTGCCATTAGTATATCTGGACCACTATGCGGTCGCTCAGCTTGCAGCGAGCTTTCCTTGCTTTGCGCCAGGCGCCGAACCGGAGGAACTGTGTTTGGTCACGAAACCATCGAGGCAAGCCGCCCAGGCGCCCGAACCGACCGAGCTTGCCACGCTGGCGAAACTGGCGGGCTCCTCGTACGAGACGCTCGAGCGCGAACTCAGGGCTACGATCGCAACACTCGAGCAGCAGGCGCTGCGATTCGAGACGGCGATCGACAACATCTCGCAAGGCATCTGCTTTTTCGACGCCGCTGAACGGCTGATCCTGTGCAACCGCCGCTATGCGGAAATTTACCGCATCGCGCCCGAACACTTGCGCCCCGGCCGGACGCTGGGCGAAATCGTCGAACGCCGCATCGCTGCCGGGACATCCGCGATGGCCAGCGACGCTTATCTCGCATTCGCCCGGGCGGTCAATTCGGGCACGACGTTGAGAAACTGGACCGCCAAACTCACCGACGGCCGGACAATTCAGATCTGCCACCAGCCGATGCCTGACGGCGGATGGGTGGCCACGCATGAGGACATAACGGAACTCACCGCCAATCGCCTGATCGTCGACGAGCGCATCTCGCTGCAAACGCTGATCGACTGGGTGCCCGACTACCTGTGGGTGAAGGACACCGAAAGCCGCTTCGTCGTCGCCAACAGGCCATTGCTTCCGACAGCGGCAAGGCCAAAACCAGTGACATGATCGGTTTGACCGATTCCGATCTTCATGCCCCCGACCTTGCGCAGAAGTTTCGCGCCGTCGAGCAAGGCGTGCTGCGCAGCGGACAGCCGATGATCGATGAGGAAGAGTTCGTTGTCGATGCGTCAGGCGCCGGCAAATGGTTTTCGTCGACGAAGGTGCCGTTGCGCAATGTTCAAAACGATATCTTCGGTCTGGTCGGCATCGCCCACGACATCACCGCCCGCAAGCAAGCGGACACCCTTCGAGACGGGCAGGCGCAGATACTGGAAATGATCGCGACGAGCGCCCCGCTCGAAGATGTGCTCGACTGCCTCATGCGCCTCGCCGAGTCTCAGTTGACGGGGATATTCGGTTCCGTCCTGTTGCTCGATAAGGATGGCAGCCACTTGCGGCACGGCGCCGCGCCGAGCTTGGCAAAGGCCTATACGAGCGCCATCGACGGGATCGCCATCGGCCCCAAAATGGGATCCTGCGGAACCGCTGCCTACCGGCGCGAGCCGGTCATTGTCGCGGACATCATGCACGACCCGCTTTGGCACGATCACCGCGAATTGGCGGCGACCTATGGCTACCGTTCGTGCTGGTCGACCCCGATCGTGTCGCACCAGGGCGCTGTGCTGGGCGCCTTTGCCATGTACTCGACGACCGTGCGCGAGCCGACCGCGGCCGAGACCCGGCTCATCGATTTCACGACGCGTATTGCCGGGATCGCCATCGAGCGCAAGCTGGCCGAAGATCGGATCCACTTCATGGCCAACCATGATGTGCTGACCGGACTGCCCAATCGCGCTCTGCTCGAGGACCGGCTTTCGCAGGCGATCCTCTACGCGCAGCGATACGATCGCTGGGTGACGGTGGTGTTCATCGATCTGGACAATTTCAAACTCGTCAATGACACGCTTGGCCACAATGCCGGGGACGAGCTGTTGAAGACCGTAGCCGGCCGTATCGTCGAGAGCGTAAGGGCGACCGATACGGTCGTGCGGCTTGGTGGCGACGAATTCGTCGTCGTTCTGTTCGATCAACCGACGAATGTCGATCTCATCTCCGAGACCCTGCAAGCCATTCGGGCGGCGATTGCAGAGCCGGTTCAGCTCGGAGCACATCGGCTGAGGGCTACGGCCAGTATCGGCATCGCCAGCTACCCCAAGGATGGGACCAACCCCGACACGCTGCTGGCCAATGCCGATGCGGCCATGTATCGCGCCAAGGAATTCGGCCGCGACAATTTCCAGTTCTACGCTCCCGAATTCAACACCAGAGCGCATGAGAAATTCGTGCTTCAGGAGGACTTGCGTAACGCCCTGGCCCGTTCGGAATTCACGCTGTTTTATCAGCCGCAGGTCGACCTTCGGTCGGGCCTCGTCTTTGCCGTCGAAGCGTTGCTTCGCTGGAATCATCCGACGCGGGGCATGATAGCACCGAACGCCTTCATTCCGACGGCCGAGGAGACAAGTCTGATCGTGCCGATCGGCGATTGGGTCCTGCACGAGGCCTGTCGGCAGAACAAGGCATGGCAGGATGCCGGCCTGCCGCCGATGACCGTCTGCGTAAATGTGTCGACGCGGCAATTCAGGGAAAAGAACCTGATCGGCCGCGTCGCCGATGCCCTGAAAGTCAGCGGTCTCGAGGCCAGATATCTCGAGCTGGAGGTGACCGAAAGCCTGATCATGCAGGATATCGACCTGGCGGTCGCAACGATGAATCAGCTGCAAAACCTGGGCGTTCAGATCTCGATCGACGATTTCGGAACAGGCTACTCCAGCCTCAGTGCGCTCAAGACCTTTCCAGTGGCGCGGCTGAAGATCGACAAGTCGTTCATCAACGATATCGCTGCTCACGAAAACGACCAGGCTGTCGCCAGCGCCGTAATATCATTGGGTCAAAATTTGAATCTGAGGGTCATTGCCGAGGGCGTCGAAACGGACGATCAGGTGGCCTTCCTGCGCAAGAACAACTGCGATGAAATGCAGGGCTATCATTTCAGCGAGCCGGTTTCGGCCCCTGACATCGAGAAAATGCTCAGTGGCGAACCCATGGATTGACGGGTCGACGATGATCTCCCTCAGCCAAGGGCATTGCCGTCAGCGCGGATTGGCCTGTGCCCGCGTTGCTATTTGCCCAGGACAAGGCTCCAGTAACGCCGCGAGCTGTCGCGGCCGTCCCGCACATAGGCCAGGCCGAAGCGGGTGAAGCGGGGGTCGAGCATGTTGCGGCGGTGGCCGGCCGAATGCATCCAGATGTCGAACAGCTTCTGCTGATCGAAACGGCCCTCGGCGATGTTTTCGGCGGCAGCACCGGCAATGCCGTTGCCCTTGACGCGCAAAGCAAATCCCTTGCCCCAGCCGGTCGAGTGGGTCATGCGGCCGCCGCGCGCCATATAGCCGGACTGCTGCAGGGCTGCCTGTTCGAGCTGACGGTCGGGGACAAGCGGTTCGAGGCCGGCTGAGGCGCGGATGCCCGCCAGGGTGCCGACGGCGGAGGCGGAGACCCCGGCGCCTTCGCCGGTGGGCAGCACAGTGGCACAAGCGGCAAGCCCGGCCAGCGCGGCAAGGCCGACGGCCCTAAGCAGCATTCGCCTGTTTGGCGTCGGGCGCGTTTCGTCAGGGCGGGGTTCTAGGGATGGTTGATTGGCGGTGCCGGTGAGCGTCATGCCTGCCTGACATAGCGGCAATAGTGGCTTTTGCCGGGCAGGCGTTCAGAAATCTCGCTCGCTGCGTCCGTCGTCCCACTGGTGGATCCGGCGCGTGGTCCCGAGACGGAATACCAGTTTTCGCGTCAAGCTGATCTTCCAATTTCAATCCGGCGCACCCTGGCGGAAATTGGGGTGCGCCTATTCTGCCTACGTAGCATTACTTAGGCGAAGCACCTGAATTTCCGGAAGCAGAGTGAGGCCGTAAATATCGGGACAGGCGAGGACGCCGAGCAATTGGCTTGCGTTCTGTGCCGACAATGCCCGCCTCCACGGCTGAGTAGCGGGCGCCGCTCAACATCTCGGAGATCCGACATGCCATCCGAAGTCCGCGCAACCATCCAACTGACAAGCGTTCGGTTCAAACGCACTGTCCTTCAACGCCCGCTCCTGCTTGCAGCGGCCGCGCTGGTCGCGGCGTCCGGCCCGGCGGCGGCGCACGTCAAATGGTTCGCGCCCTATATCGTCGATGCTTCGCCTCAGCCGATCGCCGCGACGCTGACCAACACATGGTTCTGGGCAGGGATCGCGCTGGTTTTGGCATTCTTTCTGATCGCAATCGCGATCGAGCGCCGCTCGCTCGGCCAGAACGTCCTTGCTGCAATGGACCGTGTGACCGCCCCTGTCGCGCTCCGGGCCGACGATTTCATGCGCGCCGCGACCGCGGCGTTCTTCGTCGCTATCTTCGCAGTCGGCGGGGTCTATCTCACCCCGGACCTGCAGACGCCGTCCGAACTGGTGTCCTGGGCGCAACTGGCGATCGCCGCGGGCATCTTCTCGCGCCGGACCATGCCGTTTTCGGCCGCCGGCATCATCGCGCTGTGGTTGATCGCGCTACGCGACTATGACTTTTTCCACCTGCTCGACTATCTTGCCCTCGGCGTCGGCGTGGCCGGCTATCTCCTGCTCGCATTCCTCGACGACCAGCGCTGGCGCGAAAAGCGGTTCGCGGTGCTCTTCTGGGGGGTGGCCATTGCTTTGATGTGGTCGAGCCTCGAGAAGTTCGCCTATCCGGAGTGGTTCTACCCGCTGGTCGAAGAGAAGCCGTTTCTGACCTTCGGCCTGCCGCGGGACGTGTTCATCCCGATGGCCGGCGTGGCCGAGTTCACGCTCGGATTCGGGTTGATCTGGAGCCCGCTGGTGCGGCGCCTCTCGGCGATCTCGCTGCTCGTCATCTTCACGACTGCGGTATACCCTTTCGGACGCATCGACCTCATCGGCCACGCCATGATCATGGCTGCCCTGGTCCTGATCGCCGTCGATCCGGTCCGCAAGGATGCCGCCCAGGCCACCACCGCTCCGCTTCCGGCGCTTCGCACGCGGCGCATGGTCACCGTGCCCGCAGCCCTGTCCCTGGCGCTCGTGGCGGTTGCCTCCGGCTACTGGGGTCTCCATGCAGCATTCTACGGCATCGAGGCGAACGCCACCTTGAGGAACACCTCCACCCACTCCGACAGCGCGGAGCATCCGCACGGTCCCGGCAGTGCGAAGGCGGTGCAGCCGGCAACCCATAGCCATTGAGACGCGGAGGACCGGGTCGTCCCCGTCTCCCGAAAGGAATGACCTCCCGAAAGGAATGACGATGAGCCTTCTCAGATTGCTCCTGGAGCTTTTCCTCTATCCCGGAACCCTCGTGCTGCAGACGTGCGGGATCAGCATCGAAGATGACGGTGGGCTGTTCCGGTCTTTTATCAACATGCTGGTCTGGGGCACGGTGACGCTCGGTGTCGCGCTTCTCATTTTATGACCAGCTTTTATAACCAGCCAAGCCTTCAGATGATTGGATGCGAACATGGACGACCGCACGAATTCGATCGCAGGATACAGCCGCAAACATCCGGTGAAGGAACTGGCGATGGGCCGTGCCGGCCGTCTGGCGGCGGTTTCCGAAGAGGCGGTCGAGCGCCTCGTCCACTGTTTCTACGCCAAAGTACGCGGTGACGGGGAACTCGGCCCCGTATTCGAGGCAGCCATCGCGCCGGAGCAGTGGAGCGCACACCTGGCAACGATGTGCGACTTCTGGTCCTCCCTCATGCTGGCGACGGGGCGCTACAAGAGCAATCCGCTGGCCGCTCATACGCGGGTGAAAGGCATCACGCCCGAGCTTTTCGAGAGATGGCTGGAACTGTTCGGCGAGACTGTGGACGAAATCTTCGAGGAGGGCGTCGGCGCCACATTCCGCGCCAAGGCGGAGCGCATCGCGCAGAGCTTCCAAATCGGACTGTTCTACAGGCCTGAGATGGATCGCCCGAAGACGGCCTGAGGCGAGACCCGTTCGCGGCTGCCAATGTGCACCCAGTGCCGCCGATATTGAAGGCAGGTTTACGCTACAGGACTGGCGATCCTGCTGTCCCCGCCGTACCCTCTGTGAGGAGCCATGCCCCAATGCAGAAACGCGAGCAGACGGATTCCGGAATGCCGGACGAAACCATTCCCCAGGCTGGCCAAACCAGCGACGCGGAGCGCCTGGTCGATTTCGTCGCCGACACCGCGATGGCCGTTCTCGACGAGGTGGGGCGGATCAAGAGCTGGAACGTCGGGGCGGAGCAGATCACGGGCTGGCCACGGCTCGAGGTCCTGCACCTGAGTCACTCGTTTTTGTACCCGCAGGAACACATCGCCTCCGGCAAGCCCGCCGCCGATCTCGATCGGGCGCGTGAAAGCCGGCGGCAGGCCGGAGAGCGGGTCTGCATCCGAAAGGACGGATCTTCGTTCACCGCCGATTTCCAGATCGCGCACATGCCTGCGGCGGCGGAGCCCGGGGCAGGCGGCTTCGCGCTTGTCATCCGCGACATCACCGAACGGATCGCGGCGGAGGCGGCGCACAATGCGCGCGAGGCGCATCTCCGTTCGATCCTGGAGACGGTGCCGGACGCGATGATCGTTATCGACGAAGAAGCCCGGATGCAGTCATTCAGCACCACGGCCGAGCGGCTATTCGGCTACAGGGCTGAAGAGGTCGTCGGCGAGAACGTCAAGGTGCTGATGCCCTCGCCATATCGCGAGGAGCACGACAGCTATATGCACCGCTATCTCAGGACTGGCGAACGCAGGATCATTGGGATCGGACGCGTGGTCGTCGGTCAGCGTAAAGACGGTTCGACCTTTCCGATGGAACTCGCGGTGGGTGAAATGCGGTCCGGCGGCGTCCGCTACTTCACCGGGTTCATCCGCGACCTGACCGAACGCCAGCAGACCGAAACCCGCCTGCAGGAACTCCAGTCGGAACTCGTCCACATGTCCCGTTTCACGGCGCTGGGCGAGATGTCGTCGACTCTCGCCCACGAGATCAACCAGCCGCTGACTGCGATCGCGAACTACCTGAAGGGCTGCCGCAGGATACTCGGCCGGATGGACGGCAGCGAGGTGCCGATGCTGCGGGACGCGGTGGACCAGGCGGCGGACCAGGCGCTGCGGGCAGGCCAGGTCATCCGGCACCTGCGCGACTTCGTTGCCCGGGGGGAAAGCGAGCGCCACGTCGAGAGCCTGCCCAAGCTGGTGGAGGAAGCCAGCGCGCTGGCGCTGGTCGGCGCCAAGGAACAGGGCATCCGTGTCAGCTTCCGGCTGGACCCGCAGGCTCCGCTGGTCCTGGCCGACCGCATCCAGATACAGCAGGTTCTCCTCAACCTGGTTCGAAACGCGATGGAGGCAATGGGCGAGAGTGGCCGCTGCGAGCTGGTCATTGCAACGAAAGCGGTCGAAAACGGTTTGGTTGAGGTGAGCGTTCAGGACAGCGGCACCGGCATCGATCCGGAGGTGCAAAACCGCCTTTTCCAGCCCTTCATGACGACCAAGAAGCACGGCATGGGAGTGGGCCTGTCGATCTGCAGGACGATTGTCGAATCCCACGGCGGCAAGATCTGGGCCGAGTCCGCCCCGGGACAGGGAACCACGTTCCGCTTCACGCTCCGGTCCGTGGAGCGAGAGGAGCTTTCCGATGCAGGCTGAAGCAGTGGTGCATGTGGTCGATGACGATCTGGCTGTCCGCCAGTCTCTCGCATTTTTGCTCGCGTCGGACGGCCTTGCGGTCAGGCTGCACGAATCCGCCTCCGCCTTCCTGGAAAACGTGGAGGGTTCGGCTTCCGGCTGCGTCGTTACCGACGTGCGGATGCCGGGCATCGATGGCATCGAATTCCTGCGCCGGCTGAAGGCTCGTGGCTCGCTTCTCCCTGTGATCGTGATGACGGGCCACGCCGATGTGCCCATGGCAGTCGAGGCAATGAAGGAGGGCGCGATCGATTTCATCGAGAAGCCGTTCGATGACGACCTGCTCATCGCGACGATCCGCTCCGCGCTTGGCCGCCGGACGAAGACCATCCAGGATGGCGCACACGTCAGGGATGCGGCGAGGCGGGTAGGATCGCTCACAGAACGCGAACGCCAGGTCCTGGACCTGCTCGTCGACGGCAAGGCGAACAAGGTGATCGCGCACGACCTTGGCATCAGCCCGCGAACGGTCGAAATTTACAGGGCCAACGTCATGTCGAAGATGCAGGCGAAGAGCCTGTCCGAGCTGGTCCGGCTGGCGTTGTTGGCCGACCGCTCTGCCCAGTAGCCGCGCTGGAGGGCCAAGTTCTGCGTCTTTTGCCTGCATAAGGCGAGACACCAGCGCCCTTCGGCGGGCAGTACGATGGCGCAAGCCGGGCCGCAGACCGCCTATCTGGCAGACACTTGGCTGATTCCGGTATCGATCCAGGCACGCGTCTGTTCCAGAACTTCATCCGCAAGCGCCGGATCGTCGATAGCCCGGGCGAGGATCACTGCCCCCACCATCGCTGCCCAGCATCCGATCGCTGCGCGGCGTCTGTCTGCCGGATCCAACTCCGGCAGCGTCTTGCCGATATGGTCGATCTGCGAGCGAAGGCCTTCGGTCATGGCCGAGCGGGCAGCCGGGGTCTGGTGGCGGATGTCCGCAACAAGGCCCGCTGTCGGGCAACCACCGGCGGCATTGTCGCGATGCCGGGGCGAAAGATAGTCATCCACATAGGCGCGAAGGTCGCCCCCTCCGCTTGAGTCCGCGGCGAGGACATGGGCAAGGGTTTGGGCGATCAGGTCGTCCTTCGAGCTGAAATGGCCATAGAAGCCGCCATGGGTGAGCCCAGCGGCTTTCATCACCTCCGCCACGCTGACCGCGTCGAACCCCTTGTCGCGAAACAGCCGGCTGGCAACATCCAGAATTCGGCGGCGGTTCTCCGCCATCTGTTCCCGACTGACCTTCATTTCAAAATCCTCCGCCGGTGCCGTTGACATTTACATGATGGGTATCATATTTAGAACGCAATCATGATGATCGTCATGAATATAGAGTCCATCAGCGAAAAGAGCAATGCCATGACCATTCCGTCAGTCCTCATAACCGGCGCCTCCACTGGCATCGGAGCCGCCTATGCCGAGCGCTTCGCGCGCCGCGGGCACGACCTTGTGCTGGTTGCCCGCGACACGGCACGAATGGAGGCTCTGGCGGCCCGTCTAAGTCAGGAAAATGGCGTGGCGATCGACATCATCCAGGCTGATCTTACGCAGGCTGCCGAGCTTGCAACGGTAGAGACGAGGCTGCGCGACGACGCCCGCATCGGGATCCTCGTCAACAATGCCGGAACGGCCATCGGCGGAAGCTTTATCGAGCAGAGCACCGATGACGTCGCGCGGCTGGTTGCGCTCAACACCACCGCGCTTCTGCGGCTAGCCAGCGCCATCGCCCCGCGTCTTGCGGCGGCCGGCGAAGGGGCGATCGTCAACATCGGCTCCGTGGTCGGCCTGGCGCCGGAGTTCGGCATGACGGTCTACGGCACAACCAAAGCCTTCGTGCTGTTTCTGTCGCAGGGACTCAGTCTCGAGCTCGCGCCGAAGGGTGTCTACGTCCAGGCCGTGCTTCCCGCCACGACGCGAACGGAAATCTGGGGACATGTCGGCGCCGACGTCAACGCGCTTTCCAACGTGATGGAGGTGGGCGATCTGGTCGATGCGGCGCTGGTCGGCTTCGACCGCCGCGAACTGGTGACCATCCCGCCGCTACCCGATGCCGGGCAGTGGGACGCGCTTCAGGCCGCACGCCTGGCCATGCTGCCGAACTATGGGAACCAGCATCCCGCCGAGCGGTACCGCACGGTCGCCTGAGCACCAACGAACCCATTTCGATAACGACCCGCCGCGGCGGGGACAAACAAAGGTGACCCATGACAAGCACAACGCTGTTTGAGCCGTATACTCTCGGCTCGCTGACCCTCTCCAATCGTATTGTCATGGCGCCGCTGACGCGCAATCGCGCCGGCCCGGAGTTCGTTCCAGGCGATCTCGCCGCACAGTATTACGGCCAGCGCGCGTCGGCCGGCCTGCTGATTTCCGAGGCCACGCAGATTTCGCAGCAGGGACAGGGTTACCAGGACACCCCCGGCATCTACTCCCAGGCTCAGATCGGCGGCTGGCGCAAGGTCACCGACGCCGTGCACGCCAAGGGCGGGCGGATTTTTCTGCAGCTCTGGCATGTCGGTCGCGTCTCGCACGTCGACCTGCAGGAGAACGGCGCCGCGCCTGTCGCGCCCTCGGCGATCCGGGCCGCGACCAAGACCTTCGTCGGTAACGGCTTTGTCGACGTTTCGGAGCCCCGCGCACTCGAACTGGATGAATTGCCGGGCATCGTGGAGGATTTCCGCAAAGCAGCTGCGAACGCCATCGAGGCCGGCTTCGATGGCGTCGAGATTCACGGCGCCAACGGCTATCTGCTGGACCAGTTCGCCAAGGACGGCGCCAACCTCCGCACGGATGCTTATGGCGGATCGGTCGAGAACCGCGCCCGGCTGATGCTGGAGGTTGCGACTGCGGTGGTCGAGGAGATCGGCGCCGAGCGCACCGCCATCCGGATTTCGCCCGTCTCGCCCGCCAACGGCGTCTCGAGCAGCGCCCCCCAGGCACAGTTCGACTATATCGTCGAACAACTCGACGCTTTGGGCATCGTCTACATCCATGTCGTCGAGGGCGCCACGGGCGGATCGCGCGATGTCGCGCCGTTCGACTTCGGATCGCTCCGCCGGCGCTTCAACAACACCTATATCGCCAATAACGGCTATGACCTCGAGCTCGCCGCGTCGCGGCTCGCCGAGGGCAAGGCGGACCTGTTCGCCTTCGGGCGCCCGTTCATCGCCAATCCCGACCTTGTGGAACGGCTGCAGACGAGCGCGCCGCTGGCCACGTTCGATCAGGCGACGCTCTATGGCGGCGGCTCCGCCGGCTATACCGACTATCCCGCGATCGCCGCTTCAAGCCGGCCATGAGCCATCGGAGCGCCGCGCCCGCGCGGCCATCCCACGTCGACACCAGCGCCGCCGCCTTCGCCGGTGGGCAGCACGGTGGCGGCAAGGCCGCCTGCCTGACATAAGCGCAATCCTGGCGGCCAAATAAACCGGGCGTGGATTGTTTCCACGCCCGATCAAATCAGCGTTTTGGGCAGTTCAGGCCTTCGGTATCCCAGCCAGGGGGACGACCAGCGCGTCGTCCTCCCCGTCTGCCTCCTCGAACAGATCGGCCCCGTCAGCATCCGTTTCCCGCGGCCGCGTCGAGACCAGATCCTTCAGAGAGCCACCGGCGCCGGCGATGCCGGCTTCCTTCAGGAGCGCGTCGATCAGAGACTTGTTGCCGGTGAACTTCAGCAGCTGGTCGGCCAGATCGCCCGGACCCGAACGCCCGCCTTCGCCGCCCGAGCGACCGCCCGAAAATCCCGCCGTGTCGAACACGCGGATGCTGTCGATACGGCTCGCCGGCTCCATCAGCGCCTTTAGTGCTTCCGGCAGCATGGTGATCCGGGCCTGCGTCAGTTCAAGCTGGATCAGCCGGTCGGAGAGCAGGTTGCGGGCGTCGTTCGTGGCGCGGATGGTGGCGGCCTCGGCCTCGCCTTCCGCGATTACGCCTTCGGCGCGGACCTTCATCGCTTCCGCTGCCGCGCGGGCTTCCACCAGCGCTGCCTCGGCGCGGTCTTCCGCCGCTGCTTTTTCGGCGCTCGCGCCAACTGTCACCGACACAGCCTCAGATTCCGCCGCTTCCTGCGCTTGCAGAACGGCGATCTGCCGGGCGCGGTCGGCAATTTCGCGTTCGCGCGCCGTCTGCACCTTTTCTTCAGCCGCAACCGTCAGCGCCTCGGCCTCGCGGGCCTTGGCTTCAGCCTGGCTGGTTTCCTGGCTCTTCTTGGCGATGGCCACCGCCATGTTCTGGCGCGACAATTCAACCTCGCGCTCAGAATTGATGCGCGCCTCTTCCTTGGCGCGCTGAGCTTCCGCCGCATGCTCGGCGATCTCGCGTTCGCGCGCGATCTGGGCGGCCTGTTCGGCGAGCTTCGCCGCTTCCTCGGCCTTGGCCATTTCGGAGCGGGTGGAGGCCTGCTTGGAGACTACGTCGCGCTCCTGCTCCAGCCGCGCCTCTTCCTCTTGCCGCTTCAACGCGTACTTTTCGCGCGAGGCGTTCAGGTCCTGCTCGGCAATCGCCACTTCGGTCTTCCGCGTCACCTCGTTGCGCTCCTTGCGGCGCTGTTCGGTGATGGTTGTCAGCTTGGCCAAACCGACGGCGTCGAAGGCGTTGGTTTCGTTGAAGAACTCACGCGGCGTCTGGTCGAGGCCCGTCAACGACACCGATTCCAGTTCCAGCCCGTTCGAGCGCAGATCGGTCTCGACTGCATCCTGCACCGCCTTCACGAAGTCTGAGCGATTCTCATGCAGTTGATCGAGCGTGTTGCGCGCGGCCACAGAGCGCAGCGCGTCGACCAGCTTGGCTTCCACCAGATCCTGGATCGCCTTCGGGTCGTTGACACGGTCGCCAAGCGTCTGCGCAGCGAGGCCGATGCCGTCATCCGTGCCGTCGACGCGTACGTAAAACTCGGCACGGATGTCGACGCGCATGCGGTCAGAGGTGATGAAGGCGTCCTCGCGGCGGCGGTCGACCACCAGCTTGACCGTGTTGAGCTTGACCTTCGCCAGCGCATGCAAGATGGGCAGGATCAGCGCGCCACCGTCTTTGACCACTCTGCGGCCGCCGACGCCGGTACGCACAAAGGCCTCGTCACGCTCGGCGCGCTGGTAGAGCCGCCCGAGCACAAAGCCGATCACCGCGATCACGAAGAGAACGATGCCGGCCCAGATCAGAAATTGAACTATATTGTCCATACCTTGCCCCCAGATTTGAAAGTGTTTGATGTTCGGCTTTGCCCAGTGCGCGCTCTGGCTAGATATGCTCCTCGAACGGCATTACGAGCCAGACACGACCGGGTCCCTCGGCGGCTTTCACCACCACGACCAAGGCGCCTTTCTCGATTTTCATTCCCGCGTCTGCGGGCCGCGCCCGCAGCGTATGCAATTCGCCATGCTCATCGCGCACCCGGATCGAGCCGGGCCGACCGTCGTCCAGCGGCCCGAGCGTGACCGTGCCGCGACGCCCGACCAGATGATCGTGGTTGACGGCGTAGCTCTCGTCCTGCGGCAGGAGATGAGCGATCCAGCCGCCGGTGATCTTCGTGACCATCACCGCCGCCGGCGCCGCGCCAAAAGCGTAGCTCCATGCCGGCAAGGCCGGGAAGATCTGCCACAGCATGATGCCGACCATGCCGAACGTGACCAGCAGAAGCAGTATCAGGATGGCGAAGGGTACCCGACCGAAATTCAACCAATCGAATACGTCGCCCAGATGTGTGGCGTCGAGGAGGTGGTCGACCGCGCCGTCTTCGCCGCCACCATGGTCAAAATGCCCGGCTCCAACAAAGAACAGGACGATCTGCAGGACACCCAGCAACATCCCTGCCAGCAATGGATAGAGATAGAGCGCCGGCGCGTGGAGAATTTCTGCCATCGGCGCTACTTCTTACCCTTGAGTTCGCTGCGCAGAGCCGCCAGCCGGTCGTCAATGCGGCGCTGGCGCCCAAATTCTTCGAGTTCGACAAGATCGTTGTCGCGCGGCTTGCCAGCGGGCAGGTCGGTTAGCCGCGCCACGCTGGAAAGCGCGGCCGCAATGCGATCCTCTGGTGCGGGTTTGCGGAACCCGCCGCCAGCGTTGCCTGCCGTGCCCGGGTTCTGCGCCTCGCGGGCGCGACGCGCTATCTTCACCCGCTCCTCGGAATCGCGGCGGGCCGCACTTGCGGCGCTCAGCGCGCCTCGCGCTTCGTCAATGCGCACATCAACATCTTGGATCAGCTTGTCGATAGAGGCGGCCTGCGCGTCAATGTCGTCCTGACGGCCAATACCGGCCCGTGCGAGGTCTTCGCGACCCTCTTGCAGGGCGATACGGATGTTCTGGTCCAGCCCCTCACGTTCCTCGGTCAGGTCGTCCTTCTGCAGGGTGTAGCGCTTGCGCTCGGCGATCAGCGCTGCGAGGTTGGATTTCAGCTCGTCGGCGGCCTTGTCGATCTCGCGGATCGCTTGTTCGGCCACCGCCTCGGGAGCCTTCTTCTCAAGGCCGTCGATCACGGTTTCGACCAGGCTGGCGGCGAGGCGCGAAACGCGCCCGGAAATGGATTCGGTCTGCATGGCTTCGATCTCCCTGTGTTGCATGTCCGCCGACAGCGGAACGGTGAGCAGATAGGCCCCGTTATCCCGTACGAGATGGGAAAGTTGCGCCTTCTCCTGGCTATCGGAGTAGCCGGTGGCCAGGAATCCCGCGAGCACTCGCCCCTCGACGGTCGAAATCGAAACCTTGTCGACGCCCTTGAAGGACATGAGCTTGTCGTCGAGCGGCAGCCGATCGGACGACCAGGCGCCGGAGGCGTATTCGCGAATGCCATTGGTCACCAGTCGCGCCGGCAGGCCCGTCTCGGCGCGGATCGCTTCATAGGCGAGCTTCTGGAGTTCATACGTGTTGGTGCGCTGGGTAGAGGCAGTGCGATCCAGGATGTCGTGCATGACGGCATAAGCCGCGAAAGTCATGTCGATGGCGCGTTCGCCAGCGCGGCTCAGGATCAACTTGTAGTGCGCCGTCTTCATCTTGTTCCCCCTCCCAATCACCTAGCAAGTGATTGAGAGGATTTCAAGTGACAATCACCAAAAACGTGATTTAGTGATAGGAGGGTTAATACACGTGTGTTGTTTGGTAACCGCAGGTGTTGGTCAGTAGACCAACGTCTGGCGTTGCGCGCTCCCTGAGGTATTCGGCCCGGTCGGCTGATTCCACCCAAGCAGTTGCGCAACGTATAGTTGCAATCGCCAAATTTTCCCCACTGCTTATTCCGCCGCCACCAGCCTTGGCGCCGATGAGACCCGGCCGGCCCGATCGTCCTCGGTATCTTCCCACCAGTCGCCCAAGGCGTCGATGAGCGGCACAAGCTTGAGACCCGCTGCCGTGAGATCATAGTCGACGCGTAGCGGATAGCCGGCATGCGCCGTTCGCCGCACTGTCCCGGCTTCCTCCAGCTTGCGCAGTTCCAGCGCCAGAATGCGGTGCGACACGGTGGGGTTGTCACGCCTCAGGTCGCTGAAGCGCTTGGTCCCGTCCTTGAGATAGTAGAGCAGCAAGGTCGGCCAGCGACCGCTGAGCACACGCATGGCCTCTTCGATCGGGCAGCTTGAGACGACATCTTTCATGGCGGATCCTGGTTACAAAACAGTGCGTAATTTACATGGGACGACCAGCGTTTAGGGTCAAGCTTCGCTGCGCAGCGTGATCCCTGAACATGGAAGAGACAAAGAAATGGAACCTATCCTCCTTTACGGCGTCCCGGCGGGAAGTTCGATGGGGCTCGTCGCTGCTTTTGAACGCTTCGGACAGCCCTACCGCCTGTGCCGCGTCGACATGCTCACCGAAATGAAGAACGACGCCTATGCCCGCATCAACGGCCGTCAGGAAACGCCGGTGATGATCACCGACGAAGGCAGAGTGCTCACCGAGACCATGGCGATTGCCGCTTGGCTCGAAGCCCGCGACACGCAACGTCGCATCAGCTTCGACCCGCGCTCGCCGGAAGCCGACCGGATGCATCAGCTGATGGCTTTCGTGAACACTGGTTTCACCGCCGCTTTCACCCCGCTCTGGGCTGCCTATGAAATGGAATCGGCCGAACCGGCCCTGCTGGCGACCTTGCGTGACTTTGGCCGCCAGGCTGTTGCCGAACGCCACGACCGGCTTGAGGCGATGATCGGCGACACCGACTTTCTGGTCGGCGACCGCCTGACGCTGGCCGATACCACGCTGATCGGCGTGGCACGTTGGGCGGAGTTCCACCAGGCGGTCGACGGCGCCGCCTATCCCAGGCTGGCGGCGCTGCGCCGTCGGATCGAAAGCGATCCGGACGTGCGATACGCGCAGGCCATCGAGGACGGCGAAACGCCGGCGGGTTCGGGTGCCTGCCTTGGCCACGTTCCGCTGGCCGAGGTGATTGAACGCTTTGGTGCCTAATGCATGTCGCGCAAAAGTGTGCGGCGGTTTTGCGATAACGACATGCATAAACAAACAACCTAAAGCGCGTCGCAATGAATCCATTCAGCCGCGACGCGCTTTAGCACACGCCAGCGGCGCGGCACGAACACGGCCTGTGCCGCGCCGCGCATGCTCAATCCCACCCGATTCGCGACAAGCACATCGAATTCGGCTATCATGCCATCGCTCTTGAAGTGGCAGCTACGGGCGGCCATCCTGGCGGTGGCCGCCCCCTGAATACGGGAGAATGGGTATGGCCAGCTTTCATGTCATGTCGGACGCGCGTGGGATGCACGTGCAGCCCAGGGTGCGCCGCATCACCACGGCGGACCTGATCGATGTGCTGCGGCTCGGCGTCGAGGATTTTTGGGCAAAGCCATCGCATTACGTCTTCCTGTGCCTGATCTATCCGGTGGTCGGATTGATCATGGCGCAGTGGACGACATCCGGCGCCTACGCCATCCAGCTGCTTTACCCGCTGATGTCCGGCTTCGCCCTGCTTGGACCGTTCGCCGCGATCGGCCTGTACGAGATCAGCCGCCGCCGCGAGCTCGGCATGGACACGTCCTGGTGGCACGCGCTCGAGGTGCGCCACTCGCCGGCGCTGCCGGCGATCGCGGTCATCGGCATCATGCTGGTGGCACTGTTCCTGCTCTGGCTGTTCACCGCGCAATCGATCTACTCCAGCCTGTTCGGCGCTCAGCCGCCGGCCTCGATCGGTGGCTTTGTGCGCGAGGTGCTGACAACGCCCAAAGGCTGGACGCTGATCCTGCTCGGCAATGCGGCCGGCTTCGTCTTCGCCGCGATCGTGCTGGCGACGACCGTCGTCGCTTTCCCGCTGCTGCTCGACCGCGATGTCGGCGCGGTCTCGGCGATCGAGACCTCGGCACGGGCGGTGATGACAAACCCGCTGCAGATGGCGCTGTGGGGCCTGATGGTCGCCGTGCTGCTGGTGATCGGCTCGATCCCGCTGTTTGCCGGGCTCGCCGTCGTCATGCCGGTGCTCGGCCATGCGACCTGGCATCTCTATCGCAGGCTGGTCGAACCGGAGCGGGCGCAGCCGGACCGGCGGCCGATGTAGGCGGAAGTGGCGTTTGGCGCTGCGTGTCGGTCGCCATCCAGACATCTCCTCACGCGGGGGGAGATCGCCGCCGAGGTTTTCGCTCTACGATGTACCCCCACCCCTAACCCCTCCCCACAAGGGGGAGGGAGACTTCCGTTGGCGCCGACGTCGGCAGATTGCCTGCCTTTCGGCGCCAAAGGCGAAGTTAAAGGTGCGCGGCAGCGTTCCCTCCCCCTTGTGGGGAGGGTTAGGGTGGGGGTCCACCTTCGCAAGAATCCCTATGTGGTTGTGCTGCGCGTGAAAGAGGGTCCCTTAAGTCACCACTCCTCGCCTTCAGCCGACCCCCACCGCCTTCAGCCGACGATGCGCAGGTTCGACAATTCGTTGGCGATTTCCCTGAAATTGTCCGACAGCGTCGCCCCGGTCGCGTTCCAGAACAGCTTGGCCGGCTTGGTCGGATCGGTGGGATCCTTGCGGAAGCGCGAGTCCGAGGAGCAGGCCTTCAGCGCGTCGAGTGCTTTCTTGTCACCGGCATCGGTGGTCGACAGGTCGAGCGCAACGGTCATGACGAGAACGTTCGATTTCTTCGCGTTGCCGCAAAGGGTCTGCATCTGCTCGTCCAGCGCGGCGGTGTAGTTGGCGCCCGTGTAGGTCGTCTTGCCGATGTCGGTGCTTGTGTTCATGAACAGCCGCGTCACGCTTCCAGACCCCGGATATGTCAGGCCGGTGTAACCGTAAGCGGCATAGGTCGACCTGTTATTGGCGTAGCCGCTGTCGCTGACGGCGCTGTAGGTATTGGCGCCGTCGGTCAGCACGATGACCACCTTGTCGTTGCCTCTTTCAGTGTTCGGCCGGCCCGCAGTGAAAGGTTCGTTGCTCGACACCGTCCGCCAGCCCCAGGCAAGGCCTTCCGGCACGTTGGTGTTGCCGTTCGGCGCCATGGCGTCGATGGCGTTGTCGATCTCCTCTTTCTGGGCAAGCTGGGTCACATCTTTGAGCGGCGTGATCGGGTTGGTCGTGCAGGACGAATTTGGGCCGTCGCCCGAGGCAGCCGACTTCGAGCCGTAAGGCTTGACCAGGAAATATTTGCGCATGTCCGACTGCCGCTGCGAAGCGGTTGGGCTGTCGGTGTAAGGCCAGTCGGCCCACCAGTTGTTGCCGTAACCATAGTTCAGATAGATCACGTCGTTAGCGCCGTCGCGGTTGAAATCGAGCCAGAGGGTGCCGGCCTCGTCGGGTGCAAACATCGGCACGAACAGCGTGGCAGGTGTGGCGGTATCAGGCGTCGTGTCGTCGTTGTTATACGGGTGCGGCCTCGCCTCCACGCAACCCTGCCAACTCGCATAGCGGCTGGTGGTGTAGATATATTCCGGGGTGGTCCAGTGGCCGCTGCTGCAGTTACCTTTCTTGTTATAGGTGTCGCAGATATACTGTTTCGTGTTAGGCACTTCTTCGCGGCCGGACTCGACGGTGATGTCGGCGTAGAGGCTGAAGCGGGTCAGTGGCTGATCCTCGGTGTCGCCCCAGCCGGTGCCGCGTTTGTACCAGACGCCGTTGAGCTTCTCGGCGTATCTGTCCGGATCGTTGGCGGCGGTCATCTTCGTCCAGTCGAAATCCTCATGCTGGATCGGGGAGATGCCATCCTGGTCCATCCAGCTGTCCTGGTCATGGGTGGGACCGACATTGACCGAAGCAGCGAACGGCACGAGGGAGAACTGCACCGGTTTGCTGACCTGCTTCATCTGCTGTGCCTGCAGCGCCAGCGTATCGACAAGCTGCTTGGCGGCAGTCTTCAGCAGGTCTATTCGCCTCGCGCCGGTGCCGGAACCGAGTTCGTTCATCGAGCCGGAATTGTCGAGCACCAAAGCGACTTCCAGCGTGTTCTTGAGACGGATTTCCGAGCAATCCGTGAAAGTTGTAGCGCCGCTGGTGATCCCGCCGCCCAGCAGCATGGCGGCGGCCGGCAGAAAATAGGGGTGATAGGTAAGGGCGCTGCAGAGCTTCAACGTGCCGCCACCCGCATTGTTGTTGGGCAGGGTGACGGTAAGCGACGTGTTGGCCGGATCGACGGGGCCGAGATTGGTTTCGAAGAAAGTCTTGGCGTAGGCCCTGGCGGCGTCGTCGGTTGCGCCGGAGACGACTTGCTGAGCGGTGGCGAGACCGGCGGCGTCCAAAGCATTCAACGTGGCGTGCTTCTGGCGCAGCAGTTCCGAGTAATCGACGCTGAGCGCCACTCCGCCCATCAGTGGCACCATCGTGATGACCGTCATCAGCGTATAGTTGCCACGCCGGTCCCTACCGAATTTTCGGATCATTGTCTTCAGCCCCTCGCCAAAACCCCTAGTCGGCGAAAGATGCCATCAATCCTTAAATTTCAGATTGCTGAAAAACATCCAAGATCGGCTTGCTTTTTCAAGGCTCGTTAACCACGCCGCCGATGCCGGCATTGCTGCGCGCGGCTGGACCGGCCGCCGAAGCCTTCAGAATGGGGAAGTCTCGGCAAGAGCGGCTTGCGCGCTTGCCTTCGTCAGTGCCAAGGCGATCCTGAAACCTGGGCAATCCTGAAACCAGGGCAATTCTGAAAAATGTGAAAGCTGGTGACAGGGTCAAGTGCTTCGGTTAATGCGAACCTGCCGCGGTGGACCCCTGTCGCGGCGGACGTCGGCGGCGACGCTCGCAACCATCATGATTTGGGAAACGATATGGCGGACTCGCCCGATATTATCGGCTCGCTCGCGGATTTGTCGGGAGCCTATTGTGCCATCCTGTGCGACGTCTGGGGTGTGGTCCACAATGGCGAACGGCATTTTCCGGCCGCGGCTCTGGCGCTGGGCACCGTGCGCGAGGCGAAGATACCTGTCGTGCTGATCACCAATTCGCCGCGGCGCAGCGCCGATGTGGTGGCGCAGATGAATGCGATCGGCGTTCCCTCTGCGGCCTATGACCGCGTCGTCACCTCCGGTGACGTGACCCGCGACCTGATCATGGAGGGGCCGCGAAAGATCTTCCACATTGGCGCCGATCGCGATTTCACGCTCTATGACGGGCTTGATGTCGAGCTGGTCGAGGAGTTCGAGGCGTCCGGCGTGGTCTGCACCGGGCTGTTCGACGACGAGGTCGAGAAGCCGGAGGACTACGCCGATCTTCTGCGGCGGCTGCGCGCCAGGAACCTGCCCTTCATCTGCGCCAATCCCGATATCGTGGTCGAGCGCGGCGAGCGGATGATCTGGTGCGCCGGGGCCCTGGCCCGCGACTATGCCCAGCTCGGCGGGCGCACGCTGATCGCCGGAAAACCTTATGCCCCGGTCTATGACGTCGCGATGAAGGAGATCGCCGACCTGCTCGGCCGCCCGGTCGAGCGCTCGGACGTGCTGGCCATCGGCGACGGCATGATGACCGACATCAAGGGTGCTGCCGACAATGGCTTCGACGTGCTCTACGTGTCGGGCGGCATCCATGCCCGCGACTACGGCGATGCGCTACAACCGGATCCGGCCAGGCTGATCGCCTTTCTGGAAAAGCATGGCTACCGGCCGGTCGCGGTCATTCCGAGACTGCAGTAGGCTCGCTCGATGACGGAAGCCCCGAAATGACGCAAGCCCCGAAATGACGGAAGCCTTCGAACGCGTTTCTGCCATCTCGCCGCTGCCGGCCAATTTGCGGGGTGGCGTGGTGGCGATCGGCAATTTCGACGGTGTGCACCGCGGCCACCAGGCCGTGCTCGAACGCGCGCTGGCCGAGGCCCGCCGGCGCGGCGCGCCGGCGCTGGTGCTGACCTTCGAGCCGCATCCGAGAAAGGTGTTCCGGCCCGAGATACCGCTGTTCGTGCTGACACCGCCGCCGATGAAGGCACGGCTGCTGACGCATCTGGGCTTTGCCGCACTCGTCGAGCAGCCGTTCACGCGCGCCTTCGCCGCACTGTCGGCGGAAGCGTTCGTGACCGATGTGCTCGACAGGAACCTCGGCATCATCCACGCCGTGACCGGCTTCGACTTCCACTTCGGCAAGGACAGGCAAGGCGGACCGGCCTATCTGATGGCGGCCGGCGAACGCCACGGCTTCGGCGTCACCCTGGTTGACGCCTTTCGCGACGAAGGCGCCGAGGTGGTGTCGTCGAGCCGAATCCGCGCGCTGCTGTGCGAAGGGGCGGTGGCCGAGGCCGCGGGCCTGCTCGGCTACCGCTTCACGGTCGAGAGCGAGGTGATCGGCGGCCAGCGGCTTGGCCGGACGCTCGGCTTTCCAACCGCCAATATGAGGCTTTCGCCGGAAGCCACTCTGAAGGAAGGGATTTACGCCGTCCGCTTCCGCCGCGCCGACGGCACGCTTCATGATGGTGTTGCCAGCTTCGGCCGCCGCCCGACCGTCGACGACAACGGCACGCCGCTTCTGGAAACCTTCGTCTTCGACTTCTCCGGCGATCTTTACGGCGAGATATGCGCGGTGTCCTTCTTCGGTTTCCTGCGCGCCGAGGTGAAGTTCGACGGGCTCGACGCGCTGGTCGCGCGGATGAAACGCGACGAGGCCGAGGCGAGGGCGCTGCTTGCCGGCGTCAGCCCGCTGTCCGAGCTCGACGCGGCCGTTGCTTTCTAAAGCATGATCCCGAAAAGTGGGAACCGGTTTTCGGAACAGATCATGCCAAGACAAAGCATGATCCCGAAAAGTGGGAACCGGTTTTCGGAACAGATCATGCCAAGACAAAGCATGATCCCAAAAAGTGGGAACCCATGCCAAACAAGGATCTATTTTTTCAGCGCCAGGCCGACCGCAATGAAGGCCCAGCCCTGGAAGATCAGGTCGACGGCGAGAAACAGCCCCAGCACCCATACGCTGTTGACTGGCCAGCCCATGGCGATGACCAGGCCGGTCAGCGCGCTGATGACGCCGGCCGCAACCAGCCAGCCCCAACCTTTTTCCGGCCTGTGCCTGTACCCGACCCAGGCCCTGAGCACGCCTGATGCGAGAAGGGCGACCGCCAGCAGGAAGGTCAGCACCGCCGACGCCAGCAGCGGGTTGTAGAAGGCGAAGAACCCGGCGACGGCATAGAGAAGACCACTGAGCAGCCAGTAGAAAAACCGGGTCCATGTCTTCACACCGAAGGCATGCATGATCTCGATGATTCCGGCCATCAGCATCAGCCAGCCGACGACGTAGATCGAGGCGACAGTGGCGATGAACAGATTGCCGAAGGCGATGCCGCCGAGGATCAGCAGTAGAACGCCGAGCCCGACGAACCATCCCCATTTCGCCCGCGTCTGACCGATTGCATCTTTCAAGGCATCGCCGTGCAGTGTCATCGCCCTTCTCCCTCAGGTTACCTTTGCCGGCTTGGAAGATAACGCTGACAGGCTTGCCGGTAAAGCGAGCAGGATGCGAGCGCCACACCCCGAGCGATCGCTTGCCAGACGTGGCTAGACCCGAAGCGGCCAAATATCAGACGTAATATTCGACCATGTGCGGCGGCAGTGCTAAAGCATGACGAGCGGGTTCTGGACGACTGTCGTCCTCTTGTCTTCGCCATGGCGCAAACGAAAGCGGTGGCCCAGCGCTGGCTGTGACGCTTTATTGGATGACGTGAGGCTGCTGCTGTCGCCCGTTTTTATGCTTGATGAGGCTAGGGAAGCAAATGAGCGACGTGGACGAAAGCCTCGATCTGACGGAGATTAACGGAGTGCGCAGTTTGCTGACGTCAAAGCCACGACCGGTGGGCTGGGACGAACGCCGGGCACGGCTCGACGAGGTTGGTTCGGTCTGGCCGATTGCGGACGACGTCAGATGTGAGAATGCGGTTTTCGACGGCCTCGAGGGAGAGTGGTCGCTAGCGCCTGAGAGTGACAGCGATAAGGTTCTGCTCTTCTTCCATGGTGGTGGCTACTGCTCCGGCTCGCTCAAAAGTCATCGTCGAATGGTGACCGAGGCAGGTCGAGCAATGGGAATGCGCACCCTCGCGATCGACTATCGACGCGCACCGGAACATCCTTTCCCTGCGCAACATGAAGACGCACTCACCGCATGGCGCTTTCTGGGGCGGCAAGGGATCGCGCCGGATCGCATCGTGGTTGGCGGCGACAGTGCGGGCGGCAACCTCACCTTGTGCCTGGTCAGTATATTGTGCGCGGCAGGGGAGCGGTTGCCGCGATGTCTTTGGCTGGTTTCGCCCTGGACGGACCTCTCGATGGCCGGCGCGACACTATCAACTAAGGACGCAATCGACCCTATCATCCACCGGGCGTATTTGGAGGAACTGGCCACCGCCTATGTTCCCCATGGCGTTGGTCGGCGCGATCCCCTGATCTCGCCATTGTTTGCCGATCTGAGCGGATTTCCCCCAACGCTGATACAGGTCGGTTCGGCCGAGACGCTGTTGTCGGACGCAACTCGGCTCGCGCAAGCCGCTGGCGCGGCTGACGTCAAAGTACGTCTCGAAATTTGGCCGCATATGATTCACGCCTGGCCGGTTTGGAATGCAGGATTGAGTGCCGGTCGCCGCACTCTTCACAGCGCGGGAAGCTTTGTCCGCGGATTTTTGTAACTCTTGGGTGAGCAGCCAGGGTCACACGGCTATTGCCAAAATCCAAAAAGCAGCCGAGACATTCCAGAGTGGGAAGCCCGTTGGCAGCTGCTAGCGCATTTTCAGAAACGCCGCCGATGTTTCGGACATTAAGCCAAATTTTACTGAACTGGCGCCATGGCTTGCGAAGGCTGGTTGTATCGCCAACCTGTTCGACTTATGGAGTAATGATGCGTTTTGTCCGAGCGAATCCGGTGGTTCTGGCCGCCTTCATACTTGGGGCCACCGGTGCCGCCGAAGCCGCCGATGGCGCCTTGGGCTGGCTGTCTGGCGACTGGTATCTGACAGTCGGCGCCACCGGCCTGGTCGCGCCCGATTTCGAAGGCAGCAAGAACTATATACTCAGCGCTCAGCCGATCATCTCGCTCGGCAAGGCCGGTCCTGCGGCCCGCTTCACCTCGCGCAACGACAACATCTCGCTGGGGTTGATCGACGAAGGCGGCTTCCGCGCCGGCCTGGCCGGAAAAATCCTGTTTTCGCGCGATGGCGACGACGCCGACGAACTGAGAGGCCTCGACCCGGTGCGCTGGGGCGGCGAGGTCGGCGGCTTCTTCGAATTCTATCCTTTGGACTGGTTGCGCGCCCGCGCCGAATTGCGGCACGGCATTCGCGCCCATAGCGGCTTCGTCGCCGACATCGCCGCCGACGCATTCCACGATGTGACGCCGGAGGTCAGGATTTCGGGCGGGCCGCGCGTTTCGTTCGCCTCGTCGGACTATTTCGACGCCTATTACGGCGTCGACGCCGAGGAAGCCGTGGCGTCGGGCCTCAGCCGGTACCGACCGGACGGTGGCGTGAAGTCGGCGGGCCTCGGCGGCGCGGTGACCTGGAAAGTGACCGAGCCGATGACGGCCAGCCTGTTCGCCGAATATTCGCGGCTGATGGGCCCGGCGGCCGATTCCAGCCTGGTCGAGGAGCGCGGCTCAAGGGATCAATTCACGATCGGCGTTTCAACGACCTATCGGTTTGATTTCTCGATGTGAGTGCCTTGGCCGGCAATCGCGTATCGGTCGGGTGCATTGTGACCTCACAAGCCGCAGGGAAGACACCGAGAGTTCGGGCTTTTCAACATCGCCTGTCTCGGTTAAAAGCCCAGCCATGACGAGCTTTTCGCGCCTTTTCGCGCTGACGATACGAATTACAAGCCCGGTGTTCCGGGCGGCCTGAGCGCCGCCGGAGCCGCCGGGAATTTTGCGCGCGGCCTCTCGCGCTTTTTCCAGATCATGATAGTTCAACGCCCGGGCTCTTTTGCCGGGCAATGCATATGGCAGACCAATGACCGATACGCCGATGACCGACACTGTTGAAACGATCGACTACTCCAAAACGCTTTACCTGCCGCAGACGGATTTTCCGATGCGTGCCGGCTTGCCGGAGAAGGAGCCGCTGCTGGTCAAGCGCTGGCAGGAGATGGAGTTTTACCGCAAGCTGCGCGAAAACGCCGCCGGCCGCGAAAGATACGTGCTGCATGACGGCCCGCCCTACGCCAACGGCAACATCCATATCGGCCATGCGCTGAACAAGATCCTCAAGGACGTCATCACCCGCTCGTTCCAGATGCGCGGCTATGACTCGAACTACGTGCCCGGCTGGGATTGCCACGGCCTGCCGATCGAATGGAAGATCGAGGAGCAATACCGCGCCAAGGGCAAGAACAAGGACGAGGTGCCGGTCAACGAGTTCCGCAAGGAATGCCGCGAGTTCGCCGCGCACTGGATCAAGGTGCAGGGCGCAGAGTTCCAGAGGCTCGGCGTCGTCGGCGACTTCGACAATCCCTATACGACGATGGCGTTCCATGCCGAGGCGCGCATCGCCGGCGAGCTGTTGAAATTCGCCATGTCGGGCCAGCTGTATCGCGGCTCGAAGCCGGTGATGTGGAGCGTGGTCGAGCGCACCGCACTGGCCGAGGCCGAGGTCGAATACCAGGACTATGAGAGCGACACGATCTGGGCGAAGTTTCCGGTCGTCAGCCTCGCTCGTCAGGTCACCAACGTCGAAGATGGGCAGCCAGCCTTGGATCCGAGGCTGACGCAGACGTCACTGGACTTGCTGGAGGCCGATGTCGTTATCTGGACGACCACGCCATGGACCATCCCCGGCAACCGTGCCGTCAACTATTCGCCACGCATCAACTATGGCCTCTACGAGGTCACTGCGGCCGAGAATGCTTTCGGCCCGCAGCCTGGCGAAAGGCTGATCTTTGCCGAAGCGCTGGCGGAAGAGGCTGCGACCAAAGCCAAGGTGACGATGGACCGCCTCCGTAGCATTTCGGCCGAAGAGCTTGGAAGCCTTACGCTTTCTCATCCCTTCAAAGGTTTGAATGGCGGCTATGAATTCGACGTCCCAATGCTCGCCGGCGAGCATGTCACCGACGAAGCCGGCACCGGTTTCGTCCACACGGCGCCGGGCCATGGCCGCGAGGATTTTGACGCTTGGATGGACGCTGCGTCAGATCTTCGCCAGCGCGGCATCGACACAGCGATCCCGTTCACCGTCGACGATGCCGGCTTCTTCACCAAGGATGCGCCAGGCTTCGGCGCGGACCGCGAGGGCGGTGCGGCGCGCGTCATCGACGACAACGGCAAGAAGGGCAATGCCAACCAGGCGGTCATCGACGAGTTGATCAAGCGCAATGCGCTGTTCGCGCGCGGGCGGCTGAAGCATTCCTATCCGCATTCGTGGCGGTCGAAGAAGCCGATCATCTTCCGCAACACGCCGCAATGGTTCGTCTTTATGGACAAGGAGCTCGGCGACGGCACGACACTGCGCAGCCGTGCCCTGAAGGCGATCGACGACACCCGCTTCGTGCCGGCCGCCGGCCAGAATCGCATCCGCGCCATGATCGAGGAGCGCCCCGATTGGGTGCTGTCGCGCCAGCGCGCCTGGGGGGTGCCGATCGCCGTCTTCGCCGATGCCGACGGCAACGTCCTGCGCGACGAGGCGGTCAACCAGCGCATCATCGACGCCTTCGAGAAGGAAGGCGCGGACGCCTGGTTTGCGGCCGGCGCCAAGGAGCGTTTCCTCGGCAACCACGATGCCTCGAAATGGCAGCAGGTGATGGATATCCTCGACGTCTGGTTCGATTCCGGCTCGACCCATGTCTTCACCCTGGAGGATCGTCCGGATCTGAAATGGCCGGCCGACGTCTATCTCGAAGGTTCCGACCAGCATCGCGGCTGGTTCCACTCCTCGCTGCTCGAAAGCTGCGGCACCAGGGGCAGGGCGCCTTACGACACCGTCGTCACCCATGGGTTCACCATGGACGAGGAGGGGCGGAAAATGTCGAAGTCGCTCGGCAATACTGTCGTGCCGCAAGACGTCATCAAACAGTCGGGCGCCGATATCCTGCGGCTATGGGTGGTGACCACCGACTACTGGGAAGACCAGCGGCTCGGCAAGAACGTGCTGCAGACCAACATCGACGCCTACCGCAAGCTGCGCAACACCATCCGCTGGATGCTGGGCACGCTTGCCCATGACGATGGCGAGGACGTGCCGCTGGACAGGATGCCGGAGCTGGAGCGGCTGATGCTGCACCGGCTCGCCGAGCTCGATGAAGTCGTGCGGGCGGGCTACGACGCCTTCGAGTTCAAGCGCATCACCCGCACGCTGCTCGACTTCATGGTGGTCGAGCTGTCGGCCTTCTATTTCGACATCCGCAAGGACGCGCTCTACTGCGAGGCGCCGTCCAGCGTGAAGCGCAAGGCGTCCGTGCAGGTGGTGCGCCATCTGTTCGACTGCCTGGTGAAATGGCTGGCGCCGATGCTGCCCTTCACCATGGAGGAGGCCTGGCTCGACCGTCATCCGGACGCCGTCTCGGTGCATCTCGACCAGTTTCCGCAAATCCCGGTCGGCTGGAAGAACGAGGCGCTGGCGGAAAAATGGCGCAAGGTGCGGCAGGTCCGCCGCGTCGTCACCGGCGCGCTGGAAATCGCGCGCGCCCAGAAGGTCATCGGCTCGTCTCTGGAAGCGGTGCCGGTCGTCACGCTCGATCATGCGGCGCTCGAAGCGGCGATATCGGATGTCGACATGGCCGAAATGGCGATCACCAGCGATCTGGTCATTGCGCATGGCAACGCGCCTTCTGGCGCCTTCACGCTGGACGACGTCAAGGGCGTCGCCGTGGTGGTCGAGAAGGCCGAGGACCGGGGCCTGCTCAAATGCGCGCGCTCATGGCGCTACACGGCCGATGTCGGGCAGGACAAGGAATTCCCCGACGTTTCGGCGCGGGACGCAGCGGTGCTGCATGAATTGAAGGCGCTTGGTCGTATATAAGGCGGTGCACAAATGCCACGGCGGGCGGCTGATCGGCCTCGGCTCGTTGCCCTTAACGAGTGGTTGAGATAAACACGCGAAACTCCGGACGACAAATTGTCGCCGGATTTCCGTCGGAAGAGCATAGGCGATGGGGACCGGACCTTTGGCCGGCGGCGATCGAGAGGCTGTCTAGAGTGGGACTTTTTGGCATGACCGAAAGAACTTGCGCGCGCGTTGCGCTGCTGGCGCCGCTTGTCGCATCCGGCCTGGCCCTGTCCGGCTGCATGGGCTCGCCGACCTACGGGACCGACAAGACCGCCTCCGCCCAGCTTGCCGGCGATCTCACCAGCGCTTTTTCAGTCATGCCGAAGAACAAGCAACGGATCGACTACAAGCCGCGCCCCGAACTGGTGAAGCCGGCGCCGGGCCAGAAGCAACTGCCGCCGCCGCAGGACAGCGCCACGGCAAGCGCCGATTGGCCGGAATCGCCCGAGCAGCGCCGCGCTCGCCTGCGCGCCGAGGCCACGCTCAACCAGGACGATCCGTCCTACCAGGCGCAGATCGTCGATGACATCCAGACGGATCCGGTCGCGATCAAGTCTGCGATGAAGGACTCGGGTTCCAGTCATCCGCCGGCCTGGAAGCCGGCGGATTCGGACAAGGGCCGCGCCGCCGAAGTCAAGCGCCGCCTTGCCGAACAAAAGCAGGGCGACCCGAACACCCGCCGATATCTGAGCGAGCCGCCGGTGCAGTATCGCGCCGCTTCCGCCACCGCGCCGGTCGACGACCTCGGCGAGGACGAGTACAAGAAAGCACGCCGCCTCAAGCGGGAAGCGGCCGCCAAGAACAAGAGCGGCGGCATGTTCGACTGGCTGCCGTGGTAAGCTGCCGGCGCTAAGAAATCCTGCGACGTTAGGGTTCGCGTCGCTCCCTGAAAAAATCCTTCAGCAGCAGGGCTGCGTCGCTCTCGGCCATGCCTGGATAGATGTCCGGTGCATGGTGGCAGGTCGGTGAGGCGAAGAAGCGCACGCCGTTGACCACAGCGCCGCCCTTCTCGTCGGCGGCGCCGAAATAAAGCCGGCGCAGCCTGGCGAAGGAAATGGCGCCGGCGCACATGGCGCAGGGCTCCAGCGTCACATAGAGATCGTGGCCGGTGAGCCGCTCGCTTGACAGCTTGCGGCAGGCTTCGCGGATCGCCAGCATCTCGGCATGGGCGGTAGGGTCGGCAAGCTCGCGGGTGCGGTTGCCGGCACTGGCAACGACCGTATCGCCGCTGGCGATGACCGCGCCGACCGGCACTTCGCCGCGCAGGGCGGCGGCTTCGGCCTCCTTCAGTGCCAGCGCCATGAAATCCGGCCGCTTCAAGCGGTTTCCATTCCGATTATCTCCTCGCTACTCCGGCGTGATCCTGTTATCTAGCGCATGATCCCGAAAACCGGAATCGGTTTTCGGAAGGGATCATGCACCAAATCAAAGTCCTACAGCGTCCTTTGCGCGTCCGTACGGACGCGCGGCGCTGTAGTGCAAACGAGCAAAGCTACATGGACGACAAAAACAAGAAATTCCCGCGCCAAAAGGGTCCGGGCAAGAACGGCTCGAAACCATCTGGCCCGCGTGGTCGCGATGTCGCTGCCGGCAAGGGCGGCAAGCCGTCCTTCGGCGCGAAAAAACCTTACGCGCCGCGCGGCGACCGCCCGCCGGCAGCTGACGGCGAGCGGCCGAAGCGCGACTTCAAAAGCGGCGACCGGCCGTTCAGCAAGGGGCCGCGCCCTGAAGGCAAGCCTTACGAGAAGCGCGAGGGGCCGCGCAAGCCATACGCCCCGCGTGGCGACCGCCCGCTGGCGGCTGACAGCGAGCGGCCGAAGCGCGACTTCAAAAGCGGCGACCGGCTGTTCAGCAAGGGGCCGCGTCCGGAAGGCAAGCCTTACGAGAAGCGCGAAGGGCCGCGAAAACCGTACGCGCCGCGCGGCGACCGGCCAATGGCGGCTGACGGCGAGCGGCCGAAGCGCGACTTCAAAAGCGGCGACCGGCCGTTCAGCAAGGGGCCGCGTCCGGAAGGCAAGCCTTATGAAAAGCGCGAGGGGCCGCGCAAGCCATACGCGCCGCGCGGCGACCGGCCGGCGGCTGCCGAAGGCGAGCGAAGCGAAAGGCGCTTCGACCGTCCCAAGGGAGACTTCAGCGATCGCCCAAAACGCGACTTCGGCGATCGGCCCAAGCGCGATTTTGCCGGTGATCGGCCCCAAGGGGCATCGGGCGGCTTCAAACCGCGCCCGCGTCCCGCCGAAGCGACGGAAGAGGCTGGTGAGCGCATTGCCAAGCGGCTGGCCCGCGCCGGTCTTGCCTCGCGTCGCGATGCCGAGGAGCTGATCGCGGCCGGCCGCGTCAAGGTCAATGGAAGGGTGCTGTCCTCGCCGGCCTTCAATGTGATGCCTGGCGACATCATCCATCTCGACGGCATGGAGATCCCGCCGATCGAGCGCACCCGGCTGTTCCTGTTCCACAAGCCGGCCGGCGTCGTCACCACCAATCGTGATCCCGAGGGCCGCAAGACCGTCTTCGACGTGCTGCCGGCCGACCTGCCGCGGCTGATGACCATCGGCCGGCTCGATATCAACACCGAAGGCCTGCTGCTGCTCACCAATGACGGCGGGCTGGCGCGCGTGCTCGAACTGCCGGCGACCGGCTGGCTCAGGCGCTACCGCGTGCGCGTCCACGGCAAGGTCGAGGAAAGTGCGCTCGCCGGCTTGCGCGAAGGCATCGCCGTCGACGGCGTCTTCTATGGCGCCATCGAGGCGACGCTCGACCGCGAGCAAGGCACCAACGCCTGGCTGACGCTTGGCCTGCGTGAAGGCAAGAACCGCGAGGTCAGGAACATACTGGGCTCGCTTGGCCTCGACGTAACGCGACTGATCCGCATTTCCTACGGACCGTTCCAGCTCGACGACCTGCCCGAGGGCCATGTGCTGGAGATCAAGGGCCGGGTGCTGCGCGACCAGCTCGGCGAACGCCTGGTCGAGGAGTCCGGCGCCAATTTCGACGCTGACATCACCAAGCCGTTTTCCAACAGGCCGGTGCGGCGCGAAGCGGTGCGCGAAGAGGAACCTGAGCGGCCGAAATTCACCCGCGACGGCGAACGCCGTCCGATCGGCGAAGGCGGATTGATCAAGAACCGCAAGCGCCGCGAAGGCAGCCGCGACGAGGCGCTGGGCAAGCTGTCGACAAGTCCCGGCAGAAGCTTCGGGACGGAAAAGAGCTTTGCTGTGCGCGGCCCCAAATCTGAACGTAGCGGGCCGGGCGGCTTCGGCGGCAAACCGGGCGGCGGGAAAAAGTCCGAACGCGAGCAGCGCCCGATCGAGCCGCCGGGCCAGCGCAAGGCCAATGTCTGGATGGCGCCCGGCGCGCGGCCGATCGGGAAGGGCAGGGCGGACGCCGATGCCGCCAGGGCGGCCGAAGCCAAGGAACGCAAGGCCTCGTTCAAGCCGTCTTTTGGCAAGCCCGCCCATGGAGGGGGAAAACCCGGAGGCGCAAAGCCGTTCGGAAAGCCGCGTGGCGAACGCCCAAATGATGGCGGCAAAGGCGGCGACCGGCCGCGCAGCGGCCCCAAGGGATCCAGGGGAGGCAATGCGGATCGTCGGCGGTGAGTTTCGCGGGCGTCCGCTGGCGACGCCCCGCTCAAGCGCCATCCGCCCGACCACCGACCGCACCCGCGAGGCTGTCTTCAACGTGCTGGCGCATCGTTTCCCCGACAGGCTGGTCGGCGCGCGGGTGCTCGACCTGTTCGCCGGCACCGGCGCGTTCGGCCTCGAGGCGCTGTCGCGCGGCGCATCTTATGGCGTCTTCATCGAAGAATCGGCGGAAGGGCGCGGCCTGATCCGCACCAATGTCGAGGGTTTCGGCCTCACCGGGCGTACCAAGATATTCCGTCGCGACGCTACGGCTCTGGGCGAGGCGGGCACGATGGCCGCGTTCGGCCTGGTGTTCGCCGACCCGCCCTATGGCAAGGGCCTGGGTGAGCGTGCCTTGCGCTCGGCCAAGGCCGGCGGCTGGCTCGCCCCCGGCGCGCTCTGCGTCGTCGAGGAGGCGGCAGCGGCGCCGTTCGAGGCAGGGCCAGGCTTTTCGGTTGTCGACGAGCGCAGCTATGGCGAGACGGTTATCCGCTTTCTCGAGGTTGGATGAAGGGAGCGCAGCGCCTTCAAAATGACGAACAAATCAATTTGCCTGTGGCAACACCCCCGCCTATCGTCCCACCCCATGACAACCGGAGTCGTTAATGACATCTCAGGCTGACTGGCTGCGCGGAACGCTTTTTGCGCTGGCTGTTGTGATGACCGGCCCGGTTCTGGCCGACACCAAGCCGGAAGACGGCAAGGTGACGAATTTCCTGCTCGACAACGGCATGGAGGTCGTTGTCATCCCCGATCGCCGCGCGCCGATCGTCACTCATATGGTGTGGTACAAGATCGGCAGCGCCGATGAGCCGCCGGGCAAGTCCGGCATCGCCCATTTCTTCGAGCATCTGATGTTCAAGGCGACGACCAACCATGCGGCCGGCGCGTTCGACCGCGCCGTCTCCGCCATCGGCGGTTCGAACAACGCTTTCACCTCCTATGACTACACCGCCTTTTACGAGACGGTGGTGCCGCAGGCGCTCGAGCAGATGATGGATTTCGAGGCCGATCGCATGCGCAACCTCATCCTCAACGACGACGTCATCGCCACCGAGCGCGACGTCATCCTCGAGGAACGCCGCTCGCGCATCGACAGCAATCCGCAGGCAGTGCTCGGCGAGGAGGTCGACGCCACGCTCTGGCAGAACCAACCCTATCGCATTCCGGTGATCGGCTGGATGCAGGAGATGGAGAAGCTGAACCGCGCCGACGCCAAGGCTTTCTACGACAAATATTATACGCCCAACAACGCCGTGCTGGTGGTGGCCGGCGATGTCGAGCCGCAGGTGGTCAAGGCGCTGGCCGAAAAGACCTATGGCAAGGTCGCGCGTGGTCCAGACCTGCCGCCGCGCATCCGTCCGGTCGAACCCGAACAGAACACCAGGCGCACGGTGACGCTCGCTGACGCGCGTGTCAGCGTGCCGAATTTTTCGACGCAATGGGTGGTTCCCTCCTATCACACCGCAAAGCCGGGCGAAGCGGAAGCGCTGGACCTGCTGGCGGAGATCCTCGGCGGCGGCAGCCGCAGCCGGCTGTACCAGCAGCTTGTCGTCAAGCAAGGCATTGCCGCCGAGGCCGGCGCCTTTTTCCAGGGCACCATGCTCGATGCCACCAACTTCACCGTCTATGGCGCGCCGCGCGGCGACGCTAAGCTGGCCGATGTCCAGGCGGCGGTCGAGGCCGAGGTCGCCCGCATCGCCAGCGAGGGCGTCACATCGGGCGAGTTGGAGAAGGCCAAGGATCGTTTCGTCCGCTCGATGATCTTCGCCCGCGACAAGCAGGATTCGATGGCCAACATCTACGGCGCGACGCTCGCCACCGGCGGTAACGTCCGGGATGTCGAGGAATGGCCGGGCCGCATCCGCAAGGTCACCGCCGACGAAGTCAGGCAGGTTGCGGCGCGCTATCTCAATCTCAACCATTCGACATCAGGCTATCTCTTGCCGCAGACACAGGCAGGGAATTGATTTGATGAGGAACCAGCATAGCGGCGCGTTTTGCCTTCTCCCCTTGTGGGAGAAGGTGGATTGGCGCGCAGCGCCAAGACGGATGAGGGGTGTTGGACGGAGTGCTGTCGGTACCAAGCTGGAGCACCCCTCATCCGACCGAGCTTCGCTCGGCCACCTTCTCCCACAAGGGGAGAAGGGAAGGTCGCGCATAGCCCCTTTAGTTACCCTGCTCCTCTCCCTCGTCTTCCTCGTCCTGCCGGCGCTTTCCGCTCGTGCGGCCATGAGCATCCAGGAGGTGACGTCGTCAAAGGGCATCACCGCCTGGCTGGTGGAGGACTATTCCGTACCGCTCGTCGCCATCCGCTTTGCCTTCGACGGCGGCACGACGCAGGATCCCGCTGGAAAGGTGGGCCTTGCCAATCTGATGAGCGGCCTGTTCGACGAGGGCGCCGGCAATCTCGACAGCGAGGCCTTCCAGATCAAGCTCGACGACGTCGGCGCCGAGATGAGCTTCGAAGCGGCGCGCGACGGCATCTATGGCTCGATGCGCATGCTTGCCGAGCAGCGCGACGCGGCGTTCGACCTGTTGCGGCTGGCGGTCACAGAGCCGCGTTTCGACCAGGCGCCAATCGACCGCATTCGCGCGCAAGTGCTGTCCGGCATCATCGCCAACGAGCTTGACCCGGACACGCTCGCTCAGCGCAAATGGCTGGAGGCACTATACGGCACCCATCCCTATGCGCGGCCCGAAGAGGGCACCAGGCATAGCATCGCCACCATCACGCCGGACGATCTCATCGCCTTTCACAAGGCGAATTTTGCTCGTGATGGCCTGCATGTGGCGGTGGTCGGTGCCATCGATGCCGAGACGTTGAAGAAAAAGCTCGATCTGGTCTTCGGCGGCCTGCCACAGCATCAGGCGCTTAGCGCGGTCGCCGATGTCGATCCGAAACTCAACCAGCAGCTCGAAGTCAATTACGATCAGCCCCAGACGTCGCTGCAACTCGCCTATCCCGGCGTCGAGCGGAGTGCGCCGGATTTCTTCGCCGCGGTTCTGATGAACGAGATCCTCGGCGGCAGCGCCTTCACCTCGCGGCTGTTCGAAGAGGTGCGTGAAAAACGCGGCCTGGCCTACAGCGTCAGTTCCGACCTGGTCGACCACCAGCACGCCAACGCCCTGGCCATCACCACGGCGACCCGCGCGGACCGGGCGGCCGAGACTTTGGCTGTCGTGCGCGAGGTGGTGAAGCGCATGGCCCAGGAAGGGCCGACCGAAGCAGAACTGGCGGCGACCAAGAAATACTTGATCGGCGCCTACGCCATCAACAATCTGAACTCCTCCGCCGCCATCGCCGCGACGCTGCTCGAGCTGCAGCTCGACAAGCTCGGCAGCGACTATATGCAGCGCCGCGCCGCCCTCATCAACGCGGTGACGCTGGATCAGGTCAAGGCGGCGGCGAAAAAGCTGCTTTCCGCCGAGCCGGCCGTCATGGTCGTCGGGCCGAAGCACGGCGAGGCCAAGGAGGAATGAGCCCAAATGGGGGGCAGGGGATGAGCCCGAGCTTCGGCATCGCCTTCGGCGGCGGCGGCGCGCGCGGGCTGGCGCATATCCATGTCATCGAGGTGCTGGACGAGCTGGGTATAAGGCCGGTCGCCATATCAGGCTCATCAATCGGCGCCATCATGGGCGCCGGCATGGCTTCGGGCATGGCCGGCAGCGACATTCACCACTACATGCGCTCGATCCTCGGCCGCCGCGCCGAGGTGGCGGCGCGCATGTGGCGGGCGCGGCCAGGCACCTTTGCCGAGGCGCTGCAGGGCGGGCTGGGTGTCACCCAGTTCAATGTCGAGCGCATCCTCAAGGCATTCATGCCCGACGCCATACCCGAAAGCTTCGCCGAGCTGAAAATACCGTTGAAGGTGACGGCAACGGATTTCTTCGGCCATAAGCTCGCCGTGCTGCGCGACGGCGACCTGCATTCAGCGCTTGCCGCCTCTGCGGCTATTCCCGCGGTATTCCGCCCGGTGATGCGCGACGGCAGGCTACTGATCGACGGCGGCATCTACAATCCGGTGCCGTTCGACCTGATCGAGGACGACGCCGACATCATCATCGCCGTCGACGTCGTCGGCGCGCCGGCCAAAGGCGGGCGCAAATACCCGACCTCCGTCGACCTGATGTTCGGCGCCACGCAATTGATGATGCAGTCGATCATCGCCGCCAAGCTGAGGCAATGCCAGCCGGACATATTGGTCAGGCCGGCGGTGTCGAAATACCGCGTGCTCGATTTCATGAAGATCGACGCCTTGATGGCCGAAACGGCTGATATCAAGGACGAGCTGAAGCGGGAGATCGAGAAGGCGGTGGAGGCGCGGGCCAAGGTCGACACGAGCAAGCGGCCCAAGCAGGTTGGGGGCGTGGCGCGGAAAGTCTGACGCCTGGCGGCTTCAATCGAAACAAGCGCAAGCGCCGAACATTTTCCGCCGGACCGGAACCGTTTGGCTGATCGCTTCCCGGTCCGGCACTGGACCCGGCCAAGCCGGAACTGATCAAGACCATCCGCGGCGTTGGATACCTGTATCCAAAGCGGTGAACGAGTGTGGTTCAGGGACCAGGCTGCCCGGCGGGCGGAACGATCTGCATGACGAGGCGCATCAGATCGGCCTGGCGGGAGGCGCCGGTCTTCTGGAAGATATTGTCGAGATGCGTCTTGGCGGTCGCGTTGGCAATGTGAAGGCTGGCGGCGGTCTCGGCCAAGGTGTGCCCGGCGACAAGGCTGGCGAGCACGCGGGTTTCGGCCAGCGTAAGCCCAAAGGCTCTCGCCAGCATTCCGGCGGCGTCATGCTCGTCCGGTGCATTGCCGATGAACACCGCGGCAACCGCCGCGGGTTCCATGCCGGCGCGCAGGTCGCCGCCGGCCATCGGCAGCACGCGGGCGAAGACGGGCGGCAGGCCGGATTCGCTGAGGAGGACGGCAAGCCCTGTCTTGCCGATGCTGACCTCATCCTGAGCCGCAAGCATGATGGCGCTGTGAAGTTCCCTGGAAGCCGACGGGATCTTCGCTTGCAGAATGCCACGGACATCCTGAATCGGGCCGCCGCTCCGCAGCATGTGCTTGGCCGAGCGGTTGGCGTGCAGGACGGCACCACGTTCATTGGTGAGGACCACGGCGCATGTGAGCGCATCGAGTGCCTCGGCCATTCCTGCGCGCTCGACAGTGCCGATGTCCAGCATGTTGCTGATCATCACCGAACGGCGCACATGCGGCTGCAACAGTCTGCCAAGCTTGATTTCGCGCTCGGTGATGATGCCTTGCCGCTTATGCCGAGCAACGGCGAAGCCGGCAAGGCGGGTAGGGGTGTGGATCAGGAAGAACGACATGACGTCGACCAGGCCTTGCGGCTTCAGGAACTCCTGAAAATATCGGGAGGTCTCCAGGTAGGTTTGAGGGATATGGCGTGAGACCACATGCGGCATATCGAGCGAAGGCCATGTCGAGAGATCCTCGAGCAGCCGGGCGTGGATCTCGGGGATATATTTCGCCTGTTGCTCCAGCCAGTATGGCTCTATTCCCACGGTCCTGTAGATCAGCAGCTGATCATTGGCGAGGTCGTCAAGCTGCAGAACCGCAGTCTGGGCATCGAGCGCATCCCTGATCCCAGCCAGCGCCTGCTCCCATCGCCCCGGGTCGAGTGCGCAATCATAGATTGAGCCGATCAGCTTCGACAGATCATGATGCGACAATGCCTTGGCCATCGACGGCCCCCCGCATGTCGACAGCGCGTCCGACGCGGAAAGTAGCGCGCTCCCACAGGTGCTCTCGCCTCTCCAAATTTTAGCGATCGCTTAAATTCCGATTATCTCCCCCAAACAGGGGATGCGCAAGGACCCGGGCGGTGAAATACTCTCGCCCAGAAGATAAGGTCACACTTAACTGTGACAACCAGTGGGGTTCAGCGCGTTCCTGGCTCGCGGGCCTTCGCCACTGTGGTGCAGCCGGGGGGACTAATCCAGAATTTCTGCCTGCGTGCGCCGACTAACACGGCGCGCAACCGTCTATTGTTGAAAACTTGAGCCGGGTTCGTCCCGGACAATTCGGGATGGAGCAGCATTATGTACAGGTACATTGCTTTTGCAGCACTTTGCATGGCGGCGATGCCCGCGCATGCCGACGAGCTTGGAGCCATGAAGGCCGAAAGCATCGATCTCGCCGGCTTCCTTGGTGTCGTCTATTATACGCCTCAGGAGGACGGGTATCGGGTGGTCACCACAATCGCGCAGGGCGAGGCTGGCTTGCCAGTGCGTTTCGTGGCGACACTGACCGAGAACCAGATAGTCGCGGTCTCGGTGCCGGGCAAGCTGGGAGAGTCGGACCAGATCATCGAGATATCGCGTGTCGGCGGCAAGCTTGTCGTCAGCCCACAACCGATAGACGGGATCGTGGTTTCTACCCCGAAGCTCGCCGTCGACTGATCCAGGGTTGAGTGATCCAACATCAGTGATCCAACATCGAGTGGTCCGGGGGCATGCGCGTTGCGGCGGCGCTGGATGAGCCTGCAACATGGGCGACAGACGATGTCTCCATGGTTCGTCCTGGCTGTTGTTGTCTTTACCGTTGCCGCCGGCTTCGCCGCGTCTTCGCAGGCTGAGCTGGCCCCTGGCAAGTTCTACGAGGCTGTCGGCAACAAGGTCGATGCGCGAACCTATAACGGTTTTCGTCGCTACCATGGCAGCTGCAATCACTGCCATGGCCCCGACGGCATGGGCTCGACCTTCGCCTCGGCGCTTGTCGACCGGCTGCCCGGCATCGAGGTCTTTCGGCGCAATGTTCGCGACGGCGTGCGCAGCGGCGCTTCGGTGATGAAGGGCTTCGCCGACGATCCCAACGTCGCTCCCTACATCGACGACATCTACGCCTATTTGCAGGCCCGCGCCGACGGTGCGCTTGGCCGGGGTCGGCCCGAGAGGCTGGAAAATTAGTGCATGTCGCGCAAAAGCATGCCCTCGGGCCTGACCCGAGGGTGTGCAGCGGTTTTGCGATAACGACATGCATAAAACAACAACCTGAAGCGCGTCGCTTGAGCCGGTCGAACGCGACGCGCTTTAGCGCCATTGCCTGCCGACCGCAGGCGGTTCACCAAAGGACAGCGAGACGGTCGTCGCCGAGCGCCACATGTGTGCCGAAGGGTGAGCACTCGCGCTCAAGCATGGCAGCGTGCCAGGCGGCATCTTCGCGCAGGGCGCGGTTTAGCCGGAACCTGGCGAGCTGGAACGGCACCAGGTCGAGCGAAACAAGCGTACCGCCCGGTACGGCGAGCCGCGGCAGGTACATCAGCGCAAGCTCACCACGAAACGTTTCGTACCCTGTTATCCCCTCATAGTCGGTGAGGAAGTCGCCGCATCCATAAAGGATCAGCCGGCCGTTGTGGATTTCGATCGGCTTGGGATGGTGGGAGGAGTGCCCATGCACGACATCGAAACCTGCGACATCGATGAGTGCATGGGCAAGCGCGCGTTCTTCCGCCGGGACTAGGTAGCCCCAGTTGCCGCCCCAGTGGATCGAGGCCACCGCGAGGTCGCCAGGCTGTTTTATGGCCTGCACCGATCGGGCGATCTGCTTGAACGACCGGGCCGAGACATCCGCCAGCAAATTGACGCCTGGCTTATAAGCTTCGGCTGCCCATGAAGCTGGAACGCCGCTCGACTCCAGCGCGAAGCCGAAGACCAGCACGCGGCCGCCGCCGGCCAGTTCAATGACGGCAGGCGCCGCCGCCTCGTCCGCGTCAAGCCCGGCCCCGGCATAGGCGAGGCCGGCAAGTCGGAGCGTGTCGAGGGTCTCGACGAGGCCAGGCTCATCCCAGTCGAGCACATGGTTGTTGGCGAGCACGCAGCAGTCTATCCGTGCCGCCGCCAGGCAGCCGATGTTTGCCGGGTTCATCTTGTAATTGATCCCCTTGGGCGCCAAGGACAGGCTGGTGGTGATGCTGGTCTCGAGATTGACGATCCGCGCGTCGGGCGCTTCACGACCCAATTCGTTAAGCGCATCGCCCCAGACATACGCCTCGTCGACCTTTCTCGGGATCGGGCCATTGACGCGTTCGGCAAGCTCGACATAGGTCGTCGCCGATTTGACAAAGCGCTTGCCAAGGTGCGGATCGCCGGGACTGGCGAGGACCTGGTCGATGCCGCGCCCGAGCATCACGTCGCCGCACAGGAACAGCTTTGCGCTGCTTCGGACGGACCGTTCAGATCCTGCGGCGGCGTTGTTCGCGATCTGCGGCATCGCTCTCGAATCTCCTGCGTGCCAACACCCGGTGACCCCAAGGGGTTCCCAGCCAATTTGCGCGGATCCATCGCGCGCCGCGAGATCAACCTGTTCGTTGACCACAGCCAGATCGTGCAGCTCGAGGCGCATCGCTCCGGCATCTGGGGAACCAAGAGCACCTGGGGGCGGATTCAGAATGTTGGTGAGGGGGCTGAGCGACCGCGAACGGCAATCACCCCAGGTTTGCGCTGCCCCTCATCGCCCTGCCGGGCACTTCTCCCAGTATAGCCGAGGCTTTCGCTCTACGATGTACCCCACCCCTAACCCTCCCCACAAGGGGGAGGGAGTCTTCGGCTGGCGCTGATCTCGGCAAATTGCCTGTCTTTCCAAAGGCAAAGTGAGGGCGCGCGGCAGCGTTCCCTCCCCCTTGTGGGGAGGGTTAGGGTGGGGGTCCATCTTCGCAAGAATCCCTATTGGAGCGCAGCTTCATTCCAGCTTGGCGCTCTCAGCCCCACTTCATCTCGCCGGTGGCGACCTTGGAGCCGATGTCGAGCGCCACGCCCATGCCGAGGCCGGGAAAACGGGCTTCCATGGCGGTCTTGAGCGCGGCCGCGTCCTTGGCCTTGGCCAGTTCTTCCTCGAAGGCGATGAGATAGGTTTTGGTGTGCTCGACGCCCGAAAGGTCGGTGGCGGCCTGCAGCGTCATGTGGCCGGGCACGATGATTTCAGGCTTGGCGGCAACAATCTTTTCGAGATTGGCGAGCCAGGCGGCGCGCTGTTCCTTGCCCGACGTGTCGGCGGTCCAGACATGCACGCCGGAAAAAATCATCACCCCGCCGAACACCGCATTCAGCGACGGCACCGAGAGATAGCGCCGATTGGCAAGGCCTTCGGCATCGACGATCTCGATGGTCTCGCCATCGACGGTGAGCGTCTTGCCGTCGAAGACTTCGGGGATGACAACATCGGCGAGCGCCTGCGGGCCATTCTCCTTGAGCTGCGGCCCCCAGACGGCGATTTTCTTGTCGACGCTGCCATTGATGGCGGCCACCGTCTTGGCAGCGGCGATCACCCGTGCCTGCGGAAAAACCTGCTTGATCGGCTTGAGGCCGAAATAATAGTCAGGGTCGGACTGGCTGACATAGATGGTGGTGAGCGTCTTGCCGGTCGCCTTGATCGCCTCGGCCACGGCGCGGCCGTCGGAATAGGTGAAACCGCCGTCGATCAGCAGCGCCTCGGAGGCGCCGGTGATCAGCACCGGGGCGCGAAAGAAGCCGTTTTCGCCAGCCGGAAAATGTTTCCAGGAAAGCCCTGCGGCTGCACGGCCAAGTCCGGCGGGAGCGAAGATGGCAGCGGCGCCGGCGGCGAGGGTGGTTTTCATGATGGCTCTCCGTGTGAACATGGATCTCTCCTGGGCTTGAGAATGCGGAATTCGGGCGGGCGCATCTTCCGGCGCAGCCTCGATGCCGGGAAGATGGCGGAGGCGGAATGCGTATTGAAGGCCAACAAAATAGACGTAATGTATGCCATTGCCTGACAATGAGGTCGCATTAGCCATGAGCCGCGCATGAACCTGAACCGGCTGGCCTATTTCGCTGCGGTGGTCGATGCCGGCTCGTTCACGCGGGCCGCCGAGCGGCTGGGCATAACCAAGGCGGTCGTCAGCCAGCAGGTGGCGCGGCTGGAGCGTGATGTCGGAACGACGCTGCTGATCCGCACGACGCGGCGCGTCCATCCGACCGAGGCCGGCCGGACATTCCATGCCCGCTGCCTGCAGGTTCTGCAGCAGGCCGAGGATGCCTTCGACGAGCTCGCGCAGGCCGCCGCCGAGCCGACCGGCACGCTGCGCATCGCCGCGTCCAACGATTACGGCACCTCAGCGGTGGTGCCGGTGGTCGCCGCCTTCAGCGCGCGCTACCCCGCCTGCCGGGTGGAGCTGACGCTGGGCGACGAGACCATCGACCTGGCGTCCGGTGGGATGGACGTGGCGATCCGCGTCGGCTGGCTGGCCGATTCCAGCCTGCAGGCACGACGCATCGGCATCTTTCGGCAATTCATGGTGTGCGGCGCCGAGTTTGCCGGGCGCTTCAAGGCCGGCGACCCGCAAGACTTGGCCGGGCTGCCCTTCGTCGCCAACATGGCGCTGCGCGAACCGCTGCTCTGGCAATTTTCGCGCGGCGACGATGAGCATGAGGCTGTGCGCATGCAGGCAACGATCGCCATCGACGCGACGCCGGCAGTGCTGGCGGCCGTGCGCGCCGGCGCCGGCCTGTCGGTGCTGCCGGACTTTTTGGTGCGGGATGAGCTGGCCGCAGGGCGGCTCGTCCAGATCCTGCCCAAATGGCGGCTGCCCTCCGGAGGCATCTACACAGTCTACCCCGCCGCACGTTTTCGGCCGCCCAAGGTGACAAGGTTTGTCGAGATGCTGATCGCGGCCGAGCAGAAGGCAGAGTCAGGCGGGGAGGGGCGCCGAGGCTGAAGCTGCCGATCTCCCCCCTTGTGGGGTTGAGGAGTGGTCCGCGAAGCGGACGGAAAGCCAATTGCTTGGCTTTCCAAACGACGAAAGCCGGCAGGCCAGAGGGGATCGTCTAGCGTAATGCGCCAACCTCCACTGTCGCAAGAGAGGAGACCGCGCCCGGTCGAACCGACCCCCTCTGCCCTCCCGGGCATCTCCCCCTCAAGGGGAGAGATCAGCCGTCATCGGCGCCTTCGCCAATCACCAGCGTTGCAAGATGACCGCCAAGGCCCGAACTGCCGATCTCCCCTCTTGTTGGAGGAGATGACCATCTCGGGCAACAAGCACCGACCGCCCACCACTGCTTCGCGCTTCTCCTGCCGGTTGGAATTGGCACCGGGCGACAGGTCGACTGAGATCGACACTGCCGGGCTCTAACTTTATCCCTTTTACCCGGCAGCGTCTGGGAGTATGATTAGTCTTCACTAAAATAAAGGTTTGAAAACGGAAAACCTTCCGTCTTTGGGCGGAGGGACCTATGGGAGGCTCGCATGCTTAGCGGTTTCGGCAAGGCCTGCGCGGTAATCCTTTTTTCAGGGAACTGCGCTTTCGCCCAATCGGATTTGATAGAACCAGAGGCTGGAACGTGGAAGACGTGGGTAATCACGTCTGGCGAGGACTTCCGAGTCCCGCCGCCGCCTGACGCCTCCGCCGCAGCAGCCGAATTGGCACAGATGCGGGATCTCTTGGCGCAAAAGGATCCGGCTGCCGCCGACAAAATCACCTTCTGGGACGCCGGCTCGCCTGGGTACCGATGGATCGATCTGGTCAACAATCGCCTTCTCGAAAGCCAGCAGATTCCAAATGCGCACCGCGTCTACTCCTATTTGACGATGGCGATGTACGACGCCACCATTGCTGCCTGGGACGCGAAGTACTTCTACAATCGGCCGCGCCCGAGCGAGGCGGATGCGACACTGGCGACTGCGCTGCCGCCGCCGCGGAGTCCCTCCTATCCATCCGAGCATGCCGCAGCCGCCGGAGCTGCCGCGACCGTTCTTTCTTATTTCTTTCCCGAAGAGACATCGTCGTTCAAGGCAATGGCCGAAGAAGCGGCACAGTCGCGTGTCCTTGCCGGTGTCCAGTTCCCAAGCGATTCTTCCGCCGGCCTGGAGTTGGGGCGCAGGGTCGCAGAGCAGGTGATTGCGCGGGCAAAGGCCGATGGCTCCGATGCAGTGTGGAGCGGCACTGTTCCGACTGGGCCGTGCATGTGGGTCGGGAACAAACCCGCCAATGTAAACATGCCAAACTGGAAGCCGATCGTGCTGGCTGCACCCGATGAATTCAGGCCGCCGGCGCCGCCCGACTGCCAGTCCCCGGCCGTAAAGGCCGAGATGGATGCAATCCGACAGTCTGAACGAAAATTCCCTAGCAGCTACAAAGCGTTCTACTGGCAAAGCCCATCCGGCCTGTTCACCGACTGGTATGACTATGCCAGCAAGTGGATGTTCGAGGACAAGACGGATACGAACCCGCCGCGTGCCGCGCGGGCTTACGCGATGCTCGCAACGGTCTATTACGACGCCTATATTGCAAGCAACGACGGGAAGTACGCCTATTGGTATCTGCGGCCTAACATGCTTGACGCGAGCATCACTCCCCTGTTCGCAGTTCCAGCCCATCCCAGTTATCCGTCGAACCACTCCACGCTCTCGACTGCCCGATGCGAGGTCCTGGCATACCTGTTTCCCAGCCATGCGGAATTCATCCGCAAAGTTGGCAAAGAGGCCGGCGATTCGCGCGTCTGGGCCGGCATCCACTATGAGATGGACAACAAGGCCGGTGCCGCACTCGGCAAAGCGGTCGCGGAGAAATTCATCGAGCGGGCGAGAAAGGACGGAGCTGACTAGCGGAAGGAGAGGACACGTGCTCGACCCGTTCGAAACCTTCTTTGCCGATCGCCGGTCGAGGCCAAAGGGGTAGAACGGAACTTTGTTCGCCACGTATCAGAAAGTTGCAGGCGCCACGCGCCTTCATCTTCTGACGCTTTGTGACCTGAGACGCAACAGGGCTTCCAAGTTGCCGTTCCCCTGCGCCCCGATCTATAGACCCGCTTCGGAGTCGACTCGTGACATTGGCTGCGTCCGGCGCAAAACGTCAGCAGGTGGCGCAATCGAGGCGACCCGTGCTTTTAACCGCTCTGCACGCGGAAGAAGCCGTTGGAGGACTAGGTTGGGTGGGAAGCAGACCCTCAATGCGATGAGCACGAATGACCGCGATGCGGACTAAGCAGACGAAGAATGGAGCCCGGCGCCCCTGCAATGGGCGCCGGCCTCACCACATTCGCACTCCGAAAATCTCCGAAACGTGTTGCGGCCGAGCGCTACAAGAGCGATAATTAGTGCCCGAACGGAATGACGCAGACGGTTTCGCTTGCCGCGGGGCTGGTAGCGGCCCGGGACGGTCAAATCAGGGAATTCGCCATGCACAATGTCTCTCGGCGAAATGCCATTCGCTTCGTTCTGGCGGTCACAGCCGCCCTGTTTGCGACCTCGATGCCCTCTTTTGCCACGGAAGCGGTTCCGCTGGCGATCAAGGGTTATGACCCGGTTGCCTATTTCACCATCGGAAGCCCCACGCGCGGGCTGCCGGAGATCGAGTACGAATGGGATGAGCACCGCTACCTCTTCGCGAACGCCGAGCATCGCGAGCTTTTCAAGGCCGATCCTGTTCGCTACGCGCCAGAGTTCGGAAATTTTTGTGCAATGGCGCTGGCCCTGGGCGAGATCGACGAGGCCAACCCGGAGAACTGGCTGATCAGCGACGGAAAGCTTTATATTTTCGGCAAACCGGCCCCGATGGGACCCGCGCTCTTCCAGCAGGACCTTGCTGCGAACATCGCGAAGGCCAACCAGAACCGCGCGCTACTTCAAGGACATTAGCGGTTCATTCTCTCGGCCGGTGGCAGGTCGCCTGTGACGGGGTAGAGGCGGGCCTTGCGGAATCCGTCGCGCAGATGTTCGAGATCGCCAGAGCTTAGAAACTTGGTTCCGAACTCCTGCGGGTCGAAGGTTGGGTCGATGCGGCGTATCATCGTCACGACACGCGCGGCGTCCTCCGCTCGATCGACTTGTGCATAGGCGGCCGCCAGCAGGATACGGCTGAAGTTCGCGCCTGCGGTTGTTCGAAGACTAAGTTCCGCCTGTTCGATCGCCGCGTCGTAACGGCGTTTCAGATAGTAGGCCAGGCTCAGCGCAAAGCGATCGATCGCATTGAGATCGGGGTCGATACGCTGCGCCTGCTCCAAGGCCTCGATCGCCGCATCCGTCTGTCCCAGCCACAACAGGATGGTGCCGCGCCCGGCGAGGCCGTGAGCATCGTTCGGATTGATCGCAATGGCGCGCTCGATCTCAACCTCTGCCTGGTTGTATCTCTGACGAAAGAGGTGGATGTGGCCGAGAGTGATGCGCGCGCGCACGTCGGAATCATCAAGGCTCAGCGCCTTGATTGCCAGTTCCTCGGCACGGCTCAGGAAGGCGGTTGGCGATTCCGCCCAGCCCATCGAGCTGGCAATGTGATAGGTTTCGGCAAGTGCCGCATATGCAGCAGCGTAGTTCGGGTCAAGCTCGATGGCGCGTCTGAGCAGGGCGCGCGCCTCCACATTGTTTGCATGCGTCGGGCTCTGCAATGCCGGCCTGGCGCGCAGCACGTAATCATAGGCTGCGAGATTTTCGGTTGGCTTCGCGAACACCCGATTTTGTTCGATCTGGGTCACGCGAATCGCCAGGACTCTGACGATGCGAGTGACAATGTTGTCCTGCAGCGCGAACACGTCCGCCAGCGCCTCCTCGAAGCGTGCAGACCAAATCACCCGTCCCTGCCTTGTGTCGACGAGTTGCGCGATGACCCGCACGCGGTCGCCGGTCTGGCGGACGCTGCCTTCGACCAGATAGCTGACGGCGAGACCGCGGCCGATCTCCTCCGGGCTTGCGGGCTTTCCCTTGTAGGGGAAGACAGCGTTCCACGACATCACGGTCAGCGCGGAGAACCGACCCAGTGCGTTGATGATATCCTGCGTCAATCCATCCGCGAAATACTGACGAGCCGAATCGTCGCTCTGGTTCAGGAACGGGAGAATGGCGATCGCGGGTTTCGTGCTGACTTCAGCACTTTTTGTGAATTGATCGCCAGAGCGCAGAATGCTGAGAAATTTCCACTCAGAGCCAAGACCGGCCCACAGCGCGCCTACAATAAGCAAAATCATCAGAGCCAGAGCGGCGAACAATCCCCGGCGCCAGCCGGCGGGCGCCGGAGCGGCCGTGGCGTCGAGCCGCACGCGAAAGGCGCGCACCGGCCGAGCGATGTTCTTGAGCTTCTGTTCGCCGATATCCTCAAAGGCAATGTCGAGCTTGCCTTGCACGTCTTCCTGCACGCGGCCCGAGACGCAGATGCCGCCAGGCTCCGCGAGCCCCTCCAAGCGAGCCGCCACGTTGACGCCATCCCCGAAAATGTCGTCATCTTCGATGATGATGTCGCCGACATTGATGCCGACGCGGAACTCGATACGTTGTCCTGCCGGCACCGCGACATTGCGTTCCGCCATGCCGCGCTGGATCTCGACGGCGCAGCGCACGGCCTCGACCACACTCGCGAACTCGATCAGCATCCCATCGCCGGTGGTCTTGACAATCCGCCCGCGGTGTTCGTTGATCTTTCGGTCGACCAGAGCACGCCGATGCGCCTTCAGCTGGGCGAGCGTACCTTCCTCGTCGTTGCCCATCAGTCGGCTGTAGCCGGAGATGTCGGCCGCTAGAATGGCCGTAAGTCGCCGCTCTACATGCTCGGTTGACAATCCGACTCTCCCCCGTGCGCTTCGGCCACCTTTTTCCGATAGCTCTGGGCTAAGCACTACGGAACCTAGGGCTCCGTAGTGCTTAGCCCAAGGAGCCCCCAATCGAAGGCGAGCGTCGCGCCCACCGCTGGGCGGTGGAACCGCGAACGCTATGACCTGCTCGGCCACACCCTCACCGATCTTTTGGCCCGCAACCACATCGGAGCGAAAATGGACCCCGGCCCACATGCGCGCGTCGGCCGCCTGCTTGGCCGTCACGCTCCATCAGCGCGGAGTAGCCCACCACATCGGCAGCAAGAATGGCAGCAAGCTTGCGATCCACGACGGCGTTCTTTAAGACCACCTATGCTCGAGGAATGCACCATAGCAGAAGTCGGAGGCATTGTATCGCCGCAAGGCCCTTTGCTGTGCATGCACCGGAAGGTCTGGAATGGGCTCAATTGAGACGTTCATCGCCTGCACCGCAGATGACCGCTTGGGGTCGGTTTCGGACGATAAGCGAAGGTCCGCTCCCGTGAAGAGCGTCGGGAATGTCTGGAAATGGCGCAAAGCGGTCGTAGATCACAGCACCTAGCAAGAAATCTTAGACACGCCCAAAACCAAATCTATCCCTCTTGCCATCCCCACCACCTTCCCCTAATCTCTCCTGAGAAAACCTTTTCCCAATCGCGCTACGCTCGCTGACCCACCAATCAACGCCTCGCAGGACGAATAAGAGAAAACCTTTTTCCAATTAAGGAATTCGCCGCGCACCATGGTTTCCGACGCCTCGCCAGCGCCCGCCAAGCAGCCCGTCACCCTGCGTGAGGTGGCCTCCCTTGCCGGCGTCAGCGTGGCCACGGCGTCGAAAGCGCTCAACGGGCAGGGGCGGATGACCGCCGAGACCCGCGAGCGCATTCGCGAGACGGCGCAGCGGCTGGGCTTTCGCCCGAACAGCCTGGCGCAGAGCCTGTTGCGCCGGCGCTCCTTTACCGTCGGCCTGTTGACCAACGATACCTATGGCCGCTTTTCGCTGCCGGTCATGTCGGGCATTTCGGATGCGCTGGTCGACAAGGGCGTCTCGGTGTTTTTGTGCAATGTCGAGGACGACCAGCGCCTCGGCCAGCTTCATGTCGATGCCATGCTCGACAAGCGCGTCGACGGGATCATCGCTACCGGCAAGCGGATCGACCGCCATCTGCCGGTCGATCTCTCCAATCTCGGCGTTCCCGTGATTTACGCCTTCACTCAGCCCGACCCCGGCGCCATTGCTTTTGTCTCTGACGACGCCGGCGGTGCGCGCCTGGCGGTCGAGCATTTTTGCCGGCTTGGCCGGCGGCGCATCGCCCATGTCAGCGGGCCGGCGAGTTTTGCGGTGGTGCACGCGCGGGCACAGGCCTATCGTGACGTGCTGACCGAGAAAGGCTTGCCGGTCATGGAACCATTGCTCGGATCGTGGTCGGAAGCGTGGGGTCACGAGGCGGTGAAGACGCTTTTCGACGGTAAGCTGTCGAAGCGCGGGGGCGAAAAGCCCGATGCCGTGTTTTGCGGCAACGACCAGATCGCGCGCGGCGTCATCGACGCGCTGCGCGAGCGCGGGCTTGGCGTGCCGGGCGATGTCGGCGTCATCGGTTTCGACAACTGGCAGATCGTCGCCGAGGCAACCCGCCCGCCGCTGACCTCCGTCGACATGAACCTGGCGGCACTCGGGCGCGAGGCCGGCCTCACCTTGCTTTCGCTCGTCGGCGGCGAACCCGCCGAGCCGGGCATCCGAAAACTGCCGTGCCGGCTGGTGGTGCGTCAGTCATGCGGCCGTCCACCGGACGGCTGAGATTAAGACGCCGTGCGGGGAGCGCGGCCTAAGCAAAACCATCAGGAGGAGAACCATGAGAACTATGATTGCCGGGCTCGCTATTGCCGCGAGCATCCTGAGCTTTCCGTCCGCCGCCGCCGAGACCGCGAACATCTGGGTCCGGGCCGACGGCTCGAACTTCATGCCGCGCATCGTCGATGCCTTCAACAAGGGACATGAGAACCAGATCAAGCTGGACATCATCCCCAATGCCGAGATCATCCCGAAATACGGCGCTGCCGCCGCCGGCGGCACAGCGCCCGATGCGCTGTCGCTCGACCTGATCTACACGCCGTCCTTCGCTGCCGCCGGCCAGCTGGAAGACATCACCGACTGGGCGAAATCGCTGCCCTATTTCAACAGCCTGTCGCCGGCGCACGTCAAAACCGGCACCTACAAGGACCGCATCTACGGGCTGCCGTTCTCCGCCGATAGCTCGGTGCTGATCTGGAACAAGAAACTGTTCAAGCAGGCCGGCCTCGACCCTGAAAAGGGCCCGACCAACTGGGCCGAGATCGAGGCCTATGCCGAAAAGGTCAACGCGCTCGGCGGCGATATCAAAGGCTTCTATTTCTCCGGCAATTGCGGCGGCTGCAACATCTTCACCTTCACGCCGCTGATCTGGGCCTCGGGCGGCGACATCCTCACCGAGGACGGCTCGAAGGCGACGCTCGACAGCCCGCAGTTGCGCGGCGCCATCGATCTTTACCGCTCGATGGTCAAGAAGGACCTGGTGCCGGCCGGCGCGCAGACCGATACCGGCTCCAACTTCTTTGCGGCGTTTGCCGCCGGCAATATCGGCATCTCGCCGTCCGGCGCCTTCGCCATCGGCGCGCTGAACACGCAATATCCGGACATCGACTACGGCGTCACCTTCCTGCCTGGCAAGGATGGCGGCTGGTCGTCCTTTGCCGGCGGCGACAATTTCGTCGTCACCAAGGGCACCACCAAAATCGCTGTCGTGAAGGAGTTCCTCGATTTCGCCTATTCGCTCGAGGGCCAGACCATCCTGGCGAAATACGGCAGCCTTCCGGTGCGCGGCGATATCGCCAATGAGGCGTTGAAAGACCTGGACCCGCGCTACAAGATCGCCGCCGAGGCCATGGCCAAGGGCCGCACGCCCTATTCGGTGGTGTTCAACGACCTGATCAACTCCGCCAACGGTCCGTGGAACCAGATGGTCAACGAGGTCTTCTTCGGCGAAGACGTCAATGGCGCCATCGCCAATGCGCAGGAAACCATGCAGTCGATCATCGATTCGGCGCCGCAGCAGTAAGCGCCGGCTTACCTCCCCCATGAGGGGAGGTCGGACCGCAGGTCCGGGTGGGGTCGTTGCGGCAGTGCTCGACGTTCTCTTTGCGTCGGCGCGCTGCACAGGCGACCCCACCCCCGGCCTTCGGCCGGACCCTCCCCTCAAGGGGGAGGGGGACGCAGCGCTAATGGAAGAACAGCCATGACCTCCATCGCAGCCATCTCCACCCCAGCCCGCCCCAGAAAACTGGTCGGCGCCGGCCGCCGGCAGTGGGTCGGCCTGCTCTATGTCGCGCCGGCCGTCGCGCTGGTCGTCGTCTTCTTCATCATTCCGCTTGGCATGACGGCGTGGATGTCGCTGCACAACTGGCCGCTGATGGGCGCGCACTCGTTCATTGGCCTCGACAATTACTGGGCGATCCTGCGCGATACCAGGTTCTGGAACGCGCTCAAATTCACCGGCTACTATACGGTGATCGTCACCATCGCGATCTTCGTCGTCGCCTTTCCGCTGGCACTGTTTATCGAAAGGCCGCGGCCGCTGACCGGCTTCTATCGGACGTCGTTCTTCATGCCGGCCGTCATCGGTTTCGCCTCGGCCAGCCTGCTGTGGTCGTGGCTGCTCAATGTCGATTCCGGCCTGTTCAGCCCGGCCGCCTTCGAGCTCGGCCTGACCGAAAGGAAGGTCAACCTGCTGGCGACGTTCCAGCCGGCGTTCTGGTCGATCATCGCCATGGTCGTCTGGAAGGTGGCGGGTTTTACCATGATCATCCTGATGACCGGCCTGCAATCGATCCCGCCGGATCTGCAGGAGGCGGCGATGATCGACGGGGCAGGGCCGCTGGCGCGGTTTCGCGCCATCACCCTGCCGCTGATGCGCCGCACGCTGGCGCTGGCGCTGATCCTGTCGGTTGCCGGCTCGGTGCTCGCCTTCGACCAGTTCTACATCATCCTGCGCGGCGGACCGCGCAACCAGACGCTGACCGCCGTCTACTGGATTTTCAACCAGTCGTTCGTGTCGTTCAAGCTCGGCTACGGCGCCGCCCTGTCGATGGTCCTGCTGGTCATCCTGGTCGCGCTCAGCCTGATCCAGCTGCGGCTGCTGCGCCAACCGGAGGGCGTTGACTGATGGCGCAGGCAAGGAGCCGCAAACGCCGCATCGGCATGCAGATCGCCGAGCACGCGACGGGCATCGTCGCCTCGCTGCTGTTCCTGGCGCCGATCGTCTGGACCGTGCTTTCGGCCTTCAAGCCGGCACAGGAATCGCGCCAGCCGCCGCTGCCGCCCTGGCCGACGACGGGTTTTTCGGTCGAGAATTATGCCACGCTCAACACCTTTGGCGATGGCCTCTGGCTGCCGGCGCAAAACAGCATCTATGTCTCGGTCATGACGGTGGTGCTGTCGGTGATCGTCAGCGTGCTGGCCGGCTACGGTTTCTCGCGCTTCCGCTTTCCGCTGAAGAACCTGCTCTTCGTCCTCATCCTGTCGACGATCATGATCCCGTTCCAGTCGATCCTGACGCCGATCTTCCTGGTGCTGACCAAGATCGGCCTGCACAACACGCTGACCGGGCTGGTCTGCGTCTATGTCACGCTGCAGCTGCCGTTCTCGATCTTCATGATGCGCAATGCCTTCGACGCGGTGCCGCGCGAGATCGAGGAGGCGGCGCGCATGGACGGCGCCAACAATGTCACCATGCTGCTTCGGGTGATGCTGCCGCTGGTCTGGCCGGGCATCGTCACCATCGCGCTGTTCGCGTTCCTCGGCGCCTGGAACGAGTTTCTGGCGGCGCTGGTGCTGATGACCGACCAGTCCAAATTCACGCTGCCGATCATGATGACGGCGCTGCAGTCGGGCCGCTTCGGCGCCATCGACTGGGGCGCGGTGCAGGCCGGGGTCACCGTGATGATGGTGCCATGCCTGGTGCTGTTCCTGCTGCTGCAGCGCTTCTACATCCGCGGCCTCATGGCAGGGGCCGTGAAGTGACCATTCGAACCGAACCGGAGTAAATTGATGACCGCATCGCAATCCGCCAAGCCGGCTGCCGAGCTGGACCAAACCGGCAAGTCGGACAAGCCAAAACGCGCCTTCCGCCCGCTGCCGGTGCCGCAGGTCGATGTGCGCGGCTTCTGGGGCGACCGTGCCGATGCCGTCGCCACCACGACCGCCGGCATCCTCTATGATCGCTGCGTCGAGGCGCGCATGCTCGAGCAGATCGATCCGGACCGGCCATCTCCGGGCGTCGTCATTCCGTTCCACTCACCCTCGCCGGACGAGGCCGCCGCCGCCGGCAACGAATTCACCGGCTCGACGGTGACCACCCAGATGTTCTGGGACTCCGACTGGGGCAAGACGATCGAGACCGCCGCCTATTCGCTGTACCGCCGCCGCAACGACGCGCTGGAGAAGAAGATCGACGCCGTCATCGACATGTACGGCAAGCTGCAGCAACCCGACGGTTATCTCTCCAGCTGGTACCAGCGCATCCAGCCCGGCCTGCGCTGGACCAATCTGCGCGACTGCCACGAGCTCTACTGCGCCGGCCATCTGATCGAAGGCGCGGTCGCCTACTTCCAGGCGACGGGAAAACGCAAGCTGCTCGACATCATGTGCCGCTATGCCGACCATATCGCCGAGACCTTCGGCGCCGAGCCCGGCAAGAAGAAAGGCTATTGCGGCCATGAGGAGATCGAACTGGCGCTGGTCAAGCTCGCGCGGGTCACCGGCGAGCAGAAGTACATGGACCTGGCAAAATACTTCATCGACCAGCGCGGCCTTGAGCCGCATTATTTCGACGAGGAGGCGCGTGCCCGCGGCGCCGACCCAAAAGCCTATCATTTCAAGACCTACGAATACAGCCAGTCGCACAAGCCGGTGCGCGAGCAGGACAAGGTCGTCGGCCATGCGGTGAGGGCGATGTATCTCTATTCCGGGATGGCCGATATCGCGACCGAATATGGCGACGACACGCTGCGCGCGGCGCTCGACCGGCTGTGGGACGACCTCACCACCAAGAACCTCTACATCACCGGTGGCCTCGGACCGTCGTCGCACAATGAGGGCTTTACATCAGACTACGATCTGCCCAACGAAACCGCCTATGCCGAGACCTGCGCTTCGGTCGGACTGGTGTTCTGGGCGAGCCGCATGCTCGGCATGGGCCCCAATGCGCGTTACGCCGACATGATGGAGCGGGCGCTCTACAACGGCTCGATTTCGGGCCTGTCGCTCGACGGCACGCTGTTCTTCTATGAAAATCCGCTGGAAAGCCGGGGCAAGCACAACCGCTGGAAATGGCATCGCTGCCCGTGCTGCCCACCCAATATCGGCCGCATGGTCGCCTCGATCGGCAGTTATTTCTACGGCCTGTCCGGCGATGCCCTTGCCGTCCATCTCTATGGAAACAGCACGGCTCGTTTCGATATCGCAGGAACGCAAATGGAGCTGCGCCAGACCAGCAACTATCCATGGGACGGCGCGGTCTCGATCACGATCGAGCCCGAGGCGCCGACGACATTCACCTTGCACCTGCGCCTGCCGGCCTGGTGCCGCAAGGCGGCGCTCAAGGTGAACGGGGAGGCGCTCGATCTGCAGGCGGTCACCAGCGACGGCTATGCCGCGATCCGGCGCGAATGGCGCAAGGGCGACCAGGTCGAGCTCGACCTCGAAATGGCCATCGACCGGCTCTATGCCAACCCGCAGGTGCGGCAGGATATCGGCCGCGTCGCGCTTGCCCGCGGCCCGCTGATCTATTGCGTCGAGGAGACCGACAATGCCGGCCAGCTGCACCGCATCGCCTTGCCGCCGACAGCCGAGATCGAGGCGCATCAGCAGCCCAACCTTTTGGGCGGCGTCGTGACGCTTTCGGCTGTTGCCAGGAAAGAGGCGTTTGAAGACTGGGACAACGGCCTCTATCGCACCGAACCGCCGGCGGTTGAGGAAGCAAAAATCACCGCCGTGCCGTATTTTGCCTGGGACAACCGCAATCCCGGCGAGATGCTGGTCTGGCTGAGAGACTCGTGATCCGGGGACGAAGATGATGCCGCCGACGACAGGGATGTCTTGAATTTGCCCCGGCGGCGCTAATTTAGAGGGGAGAGTGGCGCTAGCCGCTCGAATGGGTGGAGGCAGAGTTGGCGCTCGAAGATGTCGCGCGTCCGAGCGCTGGTGCTCGCGCCATGGTCATGACCGTCGCGGCGGTGCCGTTGCTGTTCGTGATCGGTGGACTGGCCATCCGCTATACGGCTTTTGCTTCGGTGTCGGAGGAAACAGGTTTTGCGGCTTATGCCCGTGCGCTGTGCCGGTGGGATTGCGCCTGGTACGTGGGCATCAGCGAACAGGGCTATGAGCGTTTTCCCATTCCAAACCACAGCAATGTCGGTCGCTGGAGCTTCTTCCCCCTCTATCCGATGCTGGTGGCGGCGATCCGGTCAGTTTTCCCTTTCCCTACGATACTGATCGCGACGATCACCTCGATTGCGTGCAGCTACGCCGCCTGTCTGGTGGCGTGGCCGCTGCTCGAGAAGAACATGCGTGCCTATATACTGTATTGCGCGTTTTTGCTCAGCGGGCCGTTCTCGTTTCACTTCACGACCTTCCTGAGCGAACCGCTTTTCGTGCTGCTGACCTCCTGCGTCTTTCTGGCGCTCAAGCGCTCCAGCTATCTCGCCGCGGGCGTTTCATCCGCGCTGCTGTCGGCGACCAGGCTGGTCGGAGTCTTCGTCGTCTTTGCAACCGTCATTCAAATGTTCAGCGAGCATCGCCGGCAGGGCGGATCGGCGCTGTCTTTCCCACGCTGGCTGCTTGGCCGACCGGATCTGCTGGTCGCTGTCCTTATCTCGCCGGCCGGTTTGTTCGCTTACATCCTGTTCCTGTACCTCACCGTCGGAGACGGCTTTGCATTCCTGCACATCCAGCGCGCCTTCGGACGGGTGGCGGGCAATCCGCTGGTCTTCCTGTGGGACGGGCTCTCAGCTGTCCCGACCACCGGATGGCTGCCTACGTCGCCGCAATGGAGTGCGCTCGCCGCGATCGCCGGTCTGGCGCTGTCGGCCGTCCTGGCGGTACGCAGGCAATATGGCGCGGCACTGTTCTGCGCGCTCTGCATCATCCTGCCGCTGATCACCAACCTGGCCTCGATGGTCAGATATGTCATTGGACTTGCGCCCCTGACCATGTTGCTCGTCGTCCTGTTGTCGGCGTCGAGGCTGATTTGGCTCGCGGCTTTGGTTCTCTTCCTTGGCGCCTGTTATTTCATGACTGTGGCGTGGATCGGAGGCTATCTTGCCCTGGTCTGACATTCCGGCCCCGTATCGGCGCGCCGCCTCGCTTGGCGGCTACGCGCTTGCGGCAGTTCTGGCCGGGTCCGAGATCGTCATCCTAGCGCTGGCTCTCAATCCGAACGTCAACGCCGATTACCGCGCCTTTTACATCGATCAGACGACGACCTGCCTCAATCGCGATGCGACCGGCAGCTACACACTTGGCCAGACGGTGTCGTTCCGGAGCGACGGCGCCAAACGGGCAGCCAGCATAAAGGTCTGCGGCTGGTCGGGGTCGGCAGGCGACGGCACCCATTCGCTAGGCGAGACCTCGCGGCTTCGCGTGAAGATACCGCCGCTCCGCGACGGCCTGATGGCCACGCTGCAAATGGCCGCCGTCATTCGTCCACCGCAGATCACGCAAAGGGTGGTGATCTCGGTGAACGGTGTTCGGGTGCATGCGGAGACGCTGTCTGGCAAAGAACCACGAACGGTCTCGTTCGTCGTTCCACCGGCGGCTCTCGGCAAGGCCGATATACTCGAAATCGCCTTCGACTATCTCGACGGCATTCCGCCGACTCCGGCCGCCAGCAACATCTACAAGCGCTCCATCAAGCTGGTGTCGTTGCGGCTGGATGCGATTTGATCACGCTCAACGGCCTGCAGTCCCATGCCTTTCGTGACGCACGCAATGCGCGTACTCACCGAACGCTGCATCACGGCGTTACAACCAAAAAGTGCATTGCCAGCGCAGGACCGCACCATACCAGCTGCGCCCGACCTGCCTTAGGCCTGCCCGCGCGGCGTTTTGTCTGCGGCCGCCATGATCAAGCTGGCGAAGCGCGTGAGATCCACATTGCCGCCACTGACGATGACACCGATGCGCTGGCCGCGCAGTTTTTGCGATTCACTGCGAACCGCCGCCGCTGCAAGGCAGCCGGTGGGTTCGACCACGATTTTCATGCGCTCGGCGAAAAAATGCATCAATTCGATGAGCTCGTCGTCGCTGACCGTGGTGATAGCGGCAACCTTGTCGCGGATGACAGGAAAATTATGCGCGCCCAGATGGGTGACGACCGCGCCATCGGCGATGGATTTCGGCACCTCGATGGTGACGACCTCACCCCGCGCGAGCGATTGCTGACCATCATTGCCGGCCTCCGGTTCAACCCCGACGACCCGGCAGGCGGGCGCGCATTCCGCTGCCGCCAGTGCGGCGCCGGCGAGCAGGCCGCCACCACCAAGGCAGACATAAAGGGCATCGAGAGAGCCGGCCTCCTGGATAAGTTCAAGTGTCGCCGTGCCTTGCCCGGCAATCACATCGGGGTGGTCATAGGGTGGAATGAGGGCGGCTCCCCGCTCGGCGGCGATCCTGCCGCCAATCTCTTCGCGATTCTCCGTGTAGCGGTCGTAGAATATCACTTCGGCGCCATAGCCGCGGGTGGCACGCACCTTCAGCTCGGGCGCATCCCTGGGCATGATGATGACTGCCTTCACGCCCTTGATCGCGGCCGCATAGGCCAGCGCCTGCGCATGATTGCCCGAAGAATAGGCCACCACTCCGCGCGCCCGCGCCGAAATATCCAAGGCCAGAAGCGCGTTCATGGCGCCGCGGAACTTGAACGCGCCGCTACGCTGGAAGTTCTCGCACTTGAAGAACACCTCGGCGCCGGTCAGCTGGTTGAAGGTGCGCGAGGTCAGCATCGGCGTCCGGTGGGCCAATCCGGCGAGGCGCGCCGCGGCGGTCAGAACATCGTCGAATGTCGGGATATTGAGGGGCATTGCGGGTCGCCTTCTACGCTTGCCGGTGGTGGGCTGGCCGATGGTGGGCTTGCTTGTCTGCGAGGATACGTGTTTGCGCGAACCAGCGATCGCATTCGATGGGAAGGTCGGCGCAACATTCGCCCGAATGGCGGGCGACAAACCGTAGGAAATGCCGCTCGTTAGCCAACACCGCTGTCTTCCCCCGAGAACCGCTGGCTAGAATGAGGGAAAGCCGGGGAGATGTCATGTCCGTCACCGCAGACGAGTCGCAGCTGGTACTGCTTGCGGGCGATCAGGTCGCGCCGCTGTTGGAGCCGGATGCCGTCCTCGATGCCGTGCGGCGGTCCTTCGAGCTTCACAGTGCGCGCGAAGGCAGGGTCTTTCCGCTTGTGCGCGAGAAGCTGCATACCGGCGGCATTTTCGGCATCAAGTCGGGCGACGTGCCGAAAGCCGATCTTCTGGGCTTCAAGGCAGCGGGCTTCTGGCCAGCCAACCGCGAGCTCGGCAAGGAACCGCATCAGGCGACCATCGTGCTTTTCGACCCGCACACCGGGCGTCCCTTGTGCATCATCGACGGGAACGCCATCACCACCTTGCGCACAGGGGCGGCTGGCGCCATTGGCCTGACCCTGCTGGCCCGCCCCGAAAGCCGGTCGATCTGCGTTTTCGGCACCGGCACCCAGGGCCGGATCCAGCTGCGCCTGGCACTGCGTGAGATGCCCGGTCTGGACACCATCCATTACCTGACGGCGGACGGCCGCCCCGACGCGGCGTTCGAGGCGGCATTCGAGGATTTCGCGCCGGCCCATTCGAACCAAGCCGCCAAAGCTGTCGGCTCGAGCGATATCATTATCACCGCGACCCCCGGCAGCGGGCCGCTGTTTCCGCCAGAAGCGGTGCGGCCCGGCACGCACATCAACGCCGTGGGTGCCGATACGCAAGGCAAGCGGGAACTGCCCGACGGCCTGCTTCGCCGGGTACGGCTCTTTGCCGACGACTGCGAGCAATCGGCCGCTGTCGGCGAAGGCCAGTGGGACACCGGCTGCCGGGCAATCGAAATCGGCGATCTTCTGACCGGAAAAATTCCGTTCACGCGCGATGCCGCCGACATCACGGTCTTCGATATGACCGGGCTCGCGCTGCAGGATCTGACGGTCGCGGATATGCTCTGGCGACAGGCCAGGAGCCGGGGCACGGGAACGCGCGTGCCATGGCGCTGGTAGGCCGGGCCGAAGTGACCGACGGCGACGGAACAAAGCTCGAGACGCAATCTTCGTTGCGCACGGAACAGTCAATCAGCTCGCCCCGAAGGGTCCACTCAAGAAGATCTTCGTCATCGCTGAGAACTGACCACAGCTTCCTCTGTCCGAAAGGAACGAACTGCCACGCCGGACTATGGCGGACATGCGCCGTGGACGCGGTGAAGCTGTGTGCCTGAAGCGCGCCTGTATGTATTGGATGCCGGAAGAGGGTGCGGCGGCGGCGACCGCATCGGCGAGAGCGGTCATCAAACGGTCCAGATCGCGCCTGAGCCCGTAGGTAACGATCGCTCAGCGCCCTTTGCTGTTGCCATTGCGGTCAATCGCGTCAGAAGGCGCCGACTTCCATTTTGGATCTGTCCGCGAAGCGTGACAGGCGGAATGGCGTCGGATCGACGCTTGCCGCGTCACCGGCGACCAGATCCGCCGCCAGATGGCCAATGCCGGGGCCGGCGCCGAAGCCGTGTCCGGAACAGCCTGCGGCGACGAACGCTCCGCCGATGCTGTCCACCGCCGAAATCACCGGCACTGCGTCCGGTGTGAAGTCGATATACCCGCCCCAGGAGGACACGATGCCGGCATCGGCAATGGCGGGGAACAGGGCCCTTATCTGCGTCATGATGCTTGCCGCCATTCGCTTGTCCGGAGCGGGATCGAGGACGCGGATGCGCTCAAACGGGGTCGGCCTGTCGAGATGCCAGCGACCGAGTGTTTCCGGGCCTGCGAAAAACGAGCGACTTACGCCGATCTCGACGGCCTTCAGCCGTTTGATGAACATCGGCAGAAACGGGCGGGCATAGCGGATCCCCTGCGGCGTGATCTCGAGCGTCGCCCTGCCGCTGGCGGCTATCGTGTAGCTGCCGTCGATCCGGCGCGTCAGGGCACCGTCAGAGGTAAATATTGCCCCGCCAAGATCCGGTGCCGGACCGGTCCGCAAGGTGGTCTGACGGACGCTGGCCTGCGGCAGCGAAACCGCATGCATGCGCAGGAAAGCAGAAGCCCAGGCGCCGGCGGCGCACAGCACCGCGTTGGTGCGGATCAGGCCTTTCTCGGTGACGACGCCGCTCACTTGCCCATTGGTGATATCCAGGCCGCGTGCCGCGCAGTTCTGATGAATGGTCGCGCCATGCTTGCGGGCGCCCTCGGCGATCCGCGGGGCGGCCAGCCAGGGCTCGGCCTTGCCATCGTCTGCCGCGTGGACGCCGCCCAGCCATTTGCGGCCGCCAGCCGTGGGAACGGCGGCAGTGGCCTCCTCGGCCGTAAGCATCCGCGTCTTGACGTCGAACCGCCGCGCAACCGCGCGCCACTTGTCCCATTCGGCGAGCTGCTTTGGATCGTCCGTCGCATAGATGAGCCCGCAACGGCGAAAGCCAAGGTCGTGCCCGATCTCTCCGGTCAGCTCTTGCCACAGCCGCAGCGCCAGATTGGCAAGCGGCAATTCACGTGCATCGCGGTTCTGCCGGCGGCACCAGCCCCAGTTCCGGCTCGACTGTTCGCAGCCGACATAGCCCTTTTCGATCAGCGCCACCGACAGGCCGCGCCGCGCCAGGGAATAGGCCGCGCTGGCGCCGACAATCCCGCCGCCGATCACCACGACGTCCGCTGACTTGGGCAGCGTTTCATCGCTGCTGATGTGGTGGATTAAAGGGGACATGGCGGCCTCGGCAATCAATGATAGCTCGCAGTATCGGCGACCGGTGCCGCAGAATGCACTGACTGCAGCGGCATTTTGGTATTTTTGCACCGAATATTGCCGGCATTCGGCGGGTGGCGCGGAAGAGGCGGTTCTATCGTCCTGTCAGTCTTCCCACTCCAACAGTCCTGGTGCTCATGAACACCCAGTCCGTCACATTCGAACCTTTTGAAGCGCACCATCTTGGGGAAGCGACGGACCTGTCGCGAGCGGCCGGCTGGCCGCACCGGAAGGAAGACTGGGCCATGATCTGGTCCCTGAGCGAAGGTCAGGTCGCGTTGGAAGGCGGCAGGGTGGTGGGAACCGCCTTCATGACCCCTTTCGGAAATACCTGCGCAACTCTCAACACCATCATCGTCGATGAGGCAATGCGTGGTCGCGGGCTGGGACGGCGGCTGACCACCACCGCGCTCGAGCAGGCCGGCGACCGCGAGTGCCGCCTTACCGCCACGGCCGACGGACTGCCTCTTTATGAAAAGCTGGGTTTTGTCGCGACGCACGATGTTCGGCAGCACCAGGGCACCGTCGGGCAGATCAGTGCGCCTCCGGCCGTGGAATGGATCGGGTCCGAGCACCTTCCGACACTCACCGTGCTCGATCGCGCCGCCTTCGGTGCGGATCGTGCCGCGCTCATGAACGCCTTGGCGGGCGAGGGACGGTTTGCCGCCATCACCAACGAGGACGGCATCGCGGCCTTCGCGGCCGTGAGGGCATTTGGCAGGGGCGAGGTCGTCGGACCGGTCGTGGCGCAGGATCGCGATCAAGCGAGAACCCTGATCGCCTTCATTCTCTCCGGAATGCAGGGCCGCTTCGTGCGCATCGACATCCCTGAAGACGCCGGCCTTTCACCCTGGCTCGAAGGACTGGGGCTCGCTCATGTGGGCGGGCCGGTTGCCATGCTTCGGGGCGCAAGCAATATCCCGGGTTCCACGAACGCACGCATCTTTGTCCTGGCCAGCCAGGCCCTCGGCTGAGGCCAACTCAGAAGGCCATGGATCAGGTGGAGCGGTCGCTGTGCTCGCCGGGTCCTCGCTGCGCAAAAACCCATCGGTCGAGCATGAGAAGATTGACCGCCGGAACAAGCAGGCATGTAACCACAATGGCAATGATCGGCGGCAGGCCGAGTTTCGCCGTCAAGAGCGCCGGCGCTGCGTAAGCCACGGCAAAGCCTGTCGCCGTCAGCAGGAGAAAACGCGCAGCTTCCGATCGATGCGATCCATTCGACATGAAGGTTACTGATTTATGGGCGAAATATGAAAACACGGCAGCCGCCGCGTAAGCCGCGAGCGACGCCGGAACCGGCGAAAGGCCGATCCATTTCGATTCGACCAGACCGATAGCCAGGGCAGCATACAGGATTGTCGCGGCGATGCCGACCAACCCGAAGCGCGCCAGCAGCTTCAGCCCGGCGCCGGCAGTCGAACGGTCCTCAGACATGCGCGCTGCACGCATACTGGGCCCCGAGCGGTAGAGGCGCGAGCAGGCGCTCGAGTCGTCTGGCGAAGGACCTGGCCGACGGCAGCAGCAGGAAGTGCTCGGATCGGATATCCTGAAAACCCGTCTCCTGAAAAAGCGACCTTGCTTTGGCGGCGTTGAGCAGGACCGCGTCCTGGTCGAACGGACACCGCAACACCGCGAGACGCGTCAGCGGATTGTAAGGGTTGTGCTCGATGATGCAGGCGACGCCGCCCGGCCGCACGACGCGCCGCATTTCCCGGAAGAAATCGAGCCAGGAGGCGGGCGGAACGTGATGGACGACGCAACTGGCGAAAGCCAGATCGAACGCGCCGTCGCCATAAGGCAGGCGCGGCGTCGTGCAGGCCCGGTAGCTCACACACGGATTGTCCTGGCCGGCGCGCAGGATCGATTGTTCCGAAACGTCGCAGCCATCCAGGCTCTCGAACGCGCCTTCGAGATAAGGGTGGAGCGACCCGACGCCGCAGCCGATATCCAGTGCCCGCACCCCGCCCTGTCGAAGCCCACGCTCGACGGCGAGACGCCGCAGCAGGTCGGCCTTGGCGATCAGAAAAAAGTCGTGCCCGAGTCCGGAAAACCGGATGGATCCTGCGACCGTCTCGCCATAATTCGATTTATAGCTGTCGAAGAGTTCGGCCATCAGCCGAGGCTCCGTTCCTGGGTTTTCGAAACGGTCGACGGCTCTCACTGGCGGCACGCATCGCCTTGTCGAAGCCGGCGACCCGATCGATCACGTAAAGCGGACGGCGTTTCACCTCGGCGTGGATGCCGCCGACATAGAGCCCGACCACGCCGGTCATGAAAAGATTGATGCCGCAAAGCAGCGACACGATCACCACCGTGGATGTCCAGCCGGCAATGATGCCGGTTTCAAAAATCCAGGCGAAGATGGCGTAAATGCCGAACAACACCGCAAGCGCGGAGATCGCCAATCCGCCCCACAGCGCCATGCGCAGCGGCTTCTCGGAGAAGCTTACGATGCCGTGAACGGCAAGGTGCATCATCTTCCAGAATGGGTATTTGGTCTGGCCAAGGGTCCGCGCCGGGCGTTCGAAAGGCACCGCCGTCTGCTTGAACCCCATCCAGGCGAACATGCCCCTGACGAAACGGTCGTGTTCGGGCATTTGCTTGAAGGTTTCCAGAGCCTTGCGCCCGACCAGGCGAAAATCGCCGACGTCGCGGGGGATGTCGACCGACGTCATCTTCTCCAGCAGGCGGTAGAAGAGACTCGCCGTCAGGCGCTTGAACCAGGATTCGCCCTCACGCTTGACACGGCGGGCATAGACGATCTCGAAGCCTTCCTTCCACTTCGCCACCAGATCGAGGACCACCTCCGGCGGGTCTTGCAGGTCGGCATCCATGACGATGACGGCATCACCCGCAGCCGCATCCATGCCGGCGGTGATCGCGACCTGATGGCCGAAATTGCGGGAAAGCTCGATCAGCCGGAAGCGCGGCTCGACGGCGACGACGTTGCGCAGGTATTCGACGCTCCCATCGAGGCTTCCGTCATCGACGAAGATCGCCTCAGTCTCGCCGTCCAGCCGGCCGATCAGCGAACTGATCCGCTCGATCAGTCGCGGCAGCACCTGTTCTTCATTGTATATGGGAAGGACCAGCGAGTACCGCGGCGGCGACACGTTCACCGCAGTCCTGATGCTTTGGATCACAGGGTCTCGCATGCCGTTGAAAATGGAACGCAAGCTACAAAGTTCCAAGGACATACAAGAAATCGCTAAATTTAGCGGTTTCGGGCAGGTGCCGATCATGCGTGGAAAGGAACACAGGCGTTACCGCAATCGAACGTCCACTTGTGGTCGGAGCACGGCGCCATTGGGCAATCGGCCAGTCCGAAACCGCCGCGAAGCAACCTTTGAGGCCCGCTTCGATCATGCCGCCCAAAACCGGGTGTCTGCTGGCCGATCTACCCCGCTTGCCACTTCTGCCATTGCACAAGCCACATCAGAACAATAGATGGTGCGGAGCGGCCGCCCCTTATGTCAGGCGGAAAAACAGGACTATGCGCATGACCGATACGCTGGACTCAGCGAAATTGACCGACCGGGTCGCGGCCCTGGTCGAGGCTGCCAAACGGGCCGGCGCCGACGCCGCCGACGCGGTTGCGGTGCGCGGCCGTTCGACCGGCGTGTCGGTGCGGCTTGGCAAGGTCGAGGGCACCGAGGCGTCCGAGAGCGAGGATGTCTCGCTGCGCGTCTTCGTCGGCAAGCGGGTGGCGAGCGTCTCGGCAACCGCTGCCTCCGACCCGAAAGCGCTGGCCGAGCGCGCCGTGGCGATGGCGAAAGTCTCGCCGGAAGATCCCTACCAGGGCCTCGCCGATCCGGCCTTGCTGGTCAAGAAGCCGCGCGACCTCGATCTGTTCGATCCGACGGAAGTCTCGGCCGACCAGTTGAAGGAAGCGGCGCTGGCCGCGGAAGCGGCGGCCCTTGCCGTCAAGGGCGTTACCAATTCGGCCGGCAGCGGCGCCAGCGCCGGGCTTGGCGGGCTGGTGCTCGCCACCTCGCATGGCTTCGTCGGCCACTATGTCGCCTCGCGCTTTTCGCGCTCGACCAGCGTCATCGCCGGCGAGGGCACCGGCATGGAGCGCGACTATGAATACTCCTCGCGCCAGCATTTCTCCGATCTCGACGCGCCCGAGGACATCGGCCGCAAGGCCGGCGAACGCGCGGCGCGGCGCATCGGCGCGCGCAAGGCGGCGACCGGACCGGTCGATGTGGTGTTCGACCCGCGCGTCGCCCGCGGCATCGCCGGCCATCTCGCCGGCGCCATCAATGGCGCCTCCGTCGCGCGCAAGACCAGCTTTCTGCGCGACATGATGGGCAAGCAGGTGGCGGCGGCCGCGATCACCGTCACCGACGAGCCGCTCCGGCTCCGTGGCCAGGCGTCGCGTCCGTTCGACGGCGAAGGCATCGAGGGTGAAAAGCTGCTCATGGTCGAGAAGGGCGTTTTGAACCACTGGTTCCTGTCGACCTCAGTCGCGCGGGAATTGGGGCTGACCACCAACGGGCGCGGCTCGCGCAACGGCTCCTCCGTCTCGCCGTCATCGACCAATCTTGCCATCGAGCCGGGCGAGCGGACGCCCGAGGACCTCATCAAGTCGCTCGAATCAGGCTTTTACGTCACCGAGGTGTTCGGCCAGGGCGTCGACATGGTGACTGGCGAGTACAGCCGCGGCGCTTCCGGCTTCTGGATCGAGAATGGCAAGCTCGCCTATCCGGTTGCGGAAGTGACCATTGCCTCGAACCTGAAGACGATGTTCCTCAATATGGTTCCGGCGAGCGATCTCGATCGCAATTTCGGCACCGCCGCACCAACGCTGCTGATCGAAGGCATGACCCTTGCCGGAGCTTGACCAGGTCGCCTCCGCCGCCGGGGCTCGTGAGGATCTGCCGCTGCTGCGCGACGCTGCCCGCGAGGCGGGCGCCATCGCCATGCGCTATTTCGGCAACAATCCGCAAGTGTGGATGAAGGGCGGCACCTCACCGGTGAGCGAGGCCGATCACGCCGCCGACGCCTATCTGCGCCAAACCTTGCTTGCAGCGCGGCCGGACTATGGCTGGCTGTCGGAGGAGACGGCCGACGATCCGGCAAGGCTTGCCGCCCGCCGCACCTTCGTCGTCGATCCGATCGACGGCACGCGCGGCTTCCTCGAAGGCCTGCGCTCCTGGTGCGTCAGCGTCGCGGTGGTTGAGGACGGCCGCACGCTTGCCGGCGTGCTCGAATGTCCTGCCACGGAGGAGACCTATTGGGCGCTGCCCGGTGAGGGGGCATTCCTGAATGGCCGGCGCATTGCCGTGCGCCGCCCGGCAGCGATGGTCGAAATTGGCGGGCCGAAGCCATTGATCGCCCTGATGCCGGCGGAATGGCAGGGCCGGCTGAGCCGCGTGCCCTATATTCCCTCGCTCGCCTATCGGCTGGCGATGGTCGCCAATGGCAGGCTCGACGCGACCTTCGTCAAACCCAGCGCACATGACTGGGACATCGCCGCGGCGGATCTCATTCTGAGCGAGGCCGGCGGCGCATTGCTCGACCAGAAGGGCCGCGCACCGCGCTATGCCGGCGAAGTGATCCAGCACGGCGCGCTGGTTGCCGGCAGCGGCGAACTGCTCGCCGTCCTCTCCGCCGTCGTCGCAGGGCTGGACGGCTGAACGTATCATCAATGGTTCCAAAGTCGGCGGCTTTGGTCTAGACCTGTCACAAACTCACGATATGTGAAGGACCGACATGACCGCGGAAGACGGAAAGAAGCAGCTTTTGCACCTGGTGTTCGGCGGCGAACTGAAGACGCTTGGCGGGACAGAATTCCGTGATCTCGAGACGCTCGATATCGTCGGCATCTATCCGGATTATCAATCCGCGCAAACGGCGTGGAAAGCCAAGGCCCAAGCCAGCGTGGACAATGCCCACATGCGTTATTTCGTCGTTCACCTGCACCGGTTGCTCGACCCCGAAAACAAGCCTGCCGGTTGACATGGATGGATCATGAAGGCGTGAAAGGGCCGGCCACGAGGTCCGCGGCAAGGCGGCGCCGCGGTGGCACCCCGAAGACATTCTGGCGCAAGATACGCGAACCGCTGGCGCAATCGCGATTCGTCAAGAACGCGATCGCCAGCCTGTTTGCGCAGTTCGTTCGCCTCGTCCGCCTGACCAACCGTGCTGTCGACGGATCGGCGCAGATGTCGGGCGGCGCCTACTCGCAGTTCGAACCCGCCATCGTCGCGTTGTGGCACGGCCAGCATCTTCTGACTCCGGCCTACTATCCCAAGGGACGGCCAGTAGTCGCCATGGTATCGCGTAGCGCCGACGCTGAGCTCAATGCTCTGATGATCGAGAAATTCGGGATCGAGGCGGTGCGCGGCTCGGGCGGACGCGAAGGCGCGAAGCGTCGCGACAAGGGCGGCGCCAAAGCGCTGATCGCCCTGAAAAAGTCACTCGCCGCCGGCAAGAACGTCGCCATGATCGCTGACATTCCACATGGCACGCCGCGCGACGCTGGGCTTGGCATCGTTCTCCTGGCGCGGCTTTCGGGCCGGCCGATCCTGCCCGCCGCCATCGCCACCAGCCGCCGCAAGGTGCTGGAGCGCAGTTGGGACAAGACCACGATCAATCTGCCGTTCGGCCGCTACTCGATCGTGCTCGGAGCGCCGGTGTTCGTTCCTGCCACTGCGGACGAGGCTGAAATGGAACGCAAGCGCCAGGAGGTCACGGCCGCGCTTAACGCCGCGACCGCCGAGGCCTACCGCCTCGTGGATGGCTCGAAATGAGCGAGCGCTGGGCGCGCACTTTCCTGACGGCGTATCGTTTCGCAGGCGCTGCCGCCTATCCCCTGGTCGGGCCCTATGTCGCCTGGCGCACCTCCAGGGGCAAGGAGGACCGCATTCGCCGGCGCGAGCGCTATGGCATCGCCGGGCGCGAACGCCCCGAGGGGCCGGTGATCTGGATCCATGCGGCGAGCGTCGGCGAGACGATCGCCGTCGTGCCGCTGGTTGAGAGCATCCTCGACTACGGCGTCAACATCGTGCTGACGACGGGGACCGTCACCTCCGCTCAGGTTGCCGAGGAACGGCTCGGCGACCGCATCATCCACCAATACGTGCCGCTCGACCTCAAGCCGGCGGTCAGCCGCTTCCTCGACCATTGGCGACCGGATCTGGCGATCATCGCCGAATCGGAGATCTGGCCGATGACCATCCTCGAGCTCGGCGCACGGCGTGTGCCGCAGGTGCTGGTCAATGGCAGGCTGTCGGACCGTTCGTACAAATCCTGGAAGAAGCGCGCCAACATCGCCGAAGCGCTGTTCGAGAATCTCGCCCATGTTGTCGCCCAGTCGGATGTCGACGGCGAGCGCTTCCTTTCGCTCGGCGCCCGGCCGGTCACCGTATCCGGCAATCTCAAGGTCGACACCACGCCGCCGCCGGCCGATGAAAGGGCGCTGTACACGCTGAAGCGCCAGATCGGCGCCCGCCCGACCTGGGCGGCGATCTCGACCCATGACGGCGAGGAGGCGGTCGCCGCCGAGGTTCACGCGATGCTGCACAAGCGGCACCACGGTCTTTTGACCATCGTCGTGCCGCGCCATCCCGATCGCGCCGAAGCGCTTGCCGCGCAGATTTCCGGCATGGGCCTGAAACTCGCTCGGCGCAGCAAGGGCGACCGGATCATCGCCGATACGGACATTCTGCTCGGCGACACGATGGGCGAGATGGGGCTTTATCTCCGGCTGACAGAGATCGCCTTCGTTGGCCGGTCGCTCACCTCGGAGGGCGGCCAGAACCCGCTGGAGCCGGCCATGCTAGACACGGCGGTGCTGGCCGGCCGCAACGTCCAGAATTTTCGCGAGACCTATCAGCGCCTGCTCGACAGCGGCGGCGCCAAGCTGGTGCGCGACCGCGACATGCTGGCCGGCGCCGTCAATTTCCTGTTGACCAACGAGGTGGCTCGCCACGAGATGATGGCGGCGGGTGCGGCGACTGTCGAAGAGATGCGCGGCGCGCTGGCGCTCACCTTGAAGTCGCTCGAACCCTACATTCAGCCTTTGGTCGTCAAATCGCGCCTCAAGGGCGCCAACGGCCGTTAAGATGGCCAGCGAAGCGCCCCCCTTTTGGTGGGAAGAACCGGACTGGCGGGCGCTGGCGCTGGCGCCGCTGTCGGCGGTCTATGCGCTGGTTGCCGGTCGCCGCATGCGCTCAGCGGCGCGCGAGAAGATCGAGGCGCCGGTGCTTTGCGTCGGCAACTTCACCGTCGGCGGCACCGGCAAGACGCCGGTGGCGATCGCGCTGGCCCGGCAAGCCAGGCGCATGCAGCTCAATCCAGGTTTCCTGTCGCGCGGCCATGGCGGTTCCTTTGCGCGGCCGCATGTCGTCGATCCGCACCATGACGCCGCCAAGCATGTCGGCGATGAGCCGCTGCTTTTGGCTGCGCATGCGCCGGTCGCAGTGACGCCGAACCGTGCCGCCGGCGCACGCCTCCTGCTGGAAAAGCATGGCTGTGATTTCCTGATCATGGATGACGGTTTCCAGAGCGCGCGCATCCACATCGACTATGCGCTGGTCGTCGTCGACGCACGCTACGGCGTCGGCAACGGCCGCGTCATTCCTGGCGGTCCGCTCAGGGCTGGTATCGTCGACCAACTGGTTTTCACCAGCGCGCTGCTGAAGATGGGCGAGGGCCTTGCTGCCGATGCCGTCGTTCGCCAGGCGGCGCGCGCCGGCCGGCCGATCTTCGAGGCGCATACGCGGCCAACCAGCAAGGCGGGGCTGGCCGGCAAGCGATATCTGGCCTTTGCCGGCATCGGCCATCCCGACAAATTCTTCGACACGGTCCGTCAGGCCGGCGGCGAGGTTGCGCTGGCCCGGTCGTTTCCTGACCATCATTTCTATGGCAAGGACGAACTGGCCGAACTGGCAACGACGGCGCGAGGTGCCGGACTTGGCCTCATCACCACCGCCAAGGACGCCGCCCGGCTGCGCCACGATGCCGCGTCGGCCGATTTCCTCGGACAGCTCGATGTGCTGGAGATCGACACCGTGTTCGATCCCGACCACGTGCCCGAACGCATCATCGACGAGACGCTGGATGCCTGGCGGCAGCGCAAGCTGCAGGGGTGATCTTGGAGCATTGCGTCGTTGGGAGAGCTGTTTGACGCTGGCGGGACAGCGCCCCCCTCTGTCCTGCCGGACATCTCCCCCACAAGGAGGGAGATCGGCCGTCACCCCGGCTTTCGCCAATCACCAACGTCGCAGGATGAGCAGGGCGCTAAAGCTGCCGATCTCCCCCAAGTGGGGGAGATGCCCGGCAGGGCAGAGGGGGGCGCGAAGGATCGCTACTGAACGGCTTTGATGGCGCCGCCCTAACGTCGGCTGCGCAGTTCGGGATGTGCCTCGATCTCGCGGCGCAGCGAGGCCGCGGCACTCACATAGGGCTCCTGCCTGGCGACGCTCCAGTATTTGAGCTCATCGAGCGGGATGCTTTCGCCGGTGACCGCACAGCGCACGAAGGCGCCGGGGCTGGTCACCTGGAAGTCGCCGTCCAGGTAGCGGATACGGGCTTCCTTGCCGCCGGGGCCTTCAAAGCGATTCATCATGACATGGAGCCAAGGTTCATGACGATGTCATCGCCACAAAATGCCGGCAAGGTCAAGCTCCGAGCGAGGCAAGATTGGCTTCAGTCGGCTTCGTTTCGGACGGCAACCAGCCGAGCAGGCCGGCAAAGTGGATGCCCCGCATCCTACTGCTCGGCTGCGATGAAATCCTCGATCTTTTCCGATGCCAGTCCGGCCTGGGCCGCGATGCGCCGGGCAAGCTCGGCTGCGGCGGCGCGCGGGCGCCCGATAGGCCGGTCGAGCCAGTAGGATATCGGGCTGAGGACGACGCGCTCGTCGGCGGCGATGATACGGCCAGACTTCAGTTGATCCTCGGTCATCGGCGGCCGCGCCAGCGCGATGCCGAGACCATGGGCTGCGGCGCCGAGCACCAGATTGTAGTCCTCGAAACGGCGGTCCTGCGGACGCGGGCGATAGTCGATGTCCTGTGCGGCAAACCAGGCACGCCAGGCCGAGGCGTCGGAATCGTTGATCAGTGGGAATTTGAGCAGCCGGGCAGGGTCGCCGCGGCCGATCTCGCGGGCGAGGTCCGGCGAGGCGACCGGAAACACATGTTCCTCGAACAGCTGCACCGAGACGCGGCCGGGGATGCGGCCGCGGCCGCAGCGGATCGACAGATCGATGCCCTCGTCGGCAAGGTCCGCCTGGCGGATATCGACGTCGAGCACGATGCGCAGCCTGGACGGATTGTTTTCCAGCGCCGCCATGCGCGGCATCAGCCACAGCCCGCTGACCGAGGGAATCGAGGTCAGCCGCACCACGGCGGTGCCGCGCGGCTCGATCCAGCGGTCCGAATTGCTCGATATCAGCGCGAAGGCCTCAGTGGTGCGCAGATGCAGGCGGTTGCCTTCGATCGTCAGCGAGACACCTCGCGCGCCGCGATCGAACACTTTCAGCCCGAGCCAGTCCTCCAGCTTGGCGATCTGCCGGCTGACGGCGCCATGGGTGAGGTTGAGTTTTTCGGCAGCGGCCGAAAAGCTACCCGTCCGTGCCGCGGCGTCGAAGGCGCGCAGGGTTTCGAGCGGCAGCATCGCGTCTGAGCTGTGATCCATAATCACAGCTGACCCTCGATTTGGTCGTTTGTCAACCGATCGGGAAAGGCGCTTTGTATGTTGAGAGCATGAAACGCGGGATTAATGAAATGAACGCTTGTACCGGCACGTTGAATACGACACAGCGGATCGACACCACGGCGGCCATTGCGGTGGCGTTGACAGTGGTCGGCTGGGCCTCCGCCTTTCCGGCGATCCGTGCCGGCCTCGTCGCTTTCGGGCCGCTGGAACTTGGCGCGCTGCGCTTCGCCATCGCGGCGGTGCCGGCGGCGATCTTCCTCGCCGTCAAGCGGCCGGCGCTGCCCCGGCTCGATGAATTATGGCGCTTTGCCTTCGGCGGCGCCGTCTTCGTTGCGCTGTACACGGTAATGCTCAATTTCGGCGAGCTGACCGTCTCGGCGGGTGCCGCCGGCTTCATCATCAATGTCAGCCCGATCTTCACCGCGATCATGGCGATGGCGCTGCTTGGCGAACGCTTCTCGGGCCTGGCCTGGGCCGGCACATTCCTGTCCTTCGCCGGCATCGGCATCATCGCCATGGGCGAGGGACAAGGGTTGCATTTCGACAATGGCGCGCTGCTGGTCCTCGGCTCGGCGCTGTGCTCGGCGGTCAACACCATCGTGCAAAAGCCGCTGTTTGCCCGCCATCATCCACTGACCATTTCGGCCTCGAACATGCTGCTCGGCGCGCTCTGTCTGCTGCCCTTCCTGCCGAACGGCCTGGCGCAGGCGGCAGTTGCCGATACCGCCGGTCTCGGCGCCGTCGTCTTTCTCGGCATCGTGCCAAGCCTCATCGCCTACGCCGCCTGGGCGACAGCACTTTCCCGGCTGCCGGCGGCGCGCGCCTCGAACTTCCTTTATCTGGTTTCCCCGGTGGCGACGCTGATCGGCTTCTTCTGGCTGGGCGAGGTGCCGACGCTGCTCGGCATTCTCGGTGGCGCGCTGGCGCTCGGCGGCGTCATCGTGGTGAATTTGAAGCGGTGAATCAGAGGGTTGGGGCTGTCTCTTGACTCGAAAAGAGCCGCTATACAGCGGCTCTTTTCGGACCCCCACCCCGCTGCTTTGCAGCGACCCTCCCCACAAGGGGGAGGGTAAGTTCCTTGCGAGGCGTCCACGGCTGGGCTCCCTACCTCCCCCTTGTGGGGAGGTCGGACCAAAGGTCCGGGTGGGGGCTGCGCCCTGCGAGCCCTTCACCGCCGCCCGAACAGTCTCTCGATATCAGCGAGCCTGAGCTCGATATAGGTTGGGCGGCCGTGGTTGCAGGTGCCGGACCCGGGCGTCGCCTCCATCTGGCGCAGCAGTGCGTTCATCTCTTCCGGCTTGAGCAGGCGGCCGGAACGCACCGAGCCGTGGCAGGCCATGGTCGCAGCTATTTTGTCCAGCCGCTCTTTCAGCGTGTCGACGGTGTCGTTGTCGGCGATCTCGTCGGCAAGGTCGCGCACCAGCTGCTGGACATTGGTTTCGCCGAGCATCGACGGCGTCTCGCGCACCGCTACCGCACCCGGGCCGAAGCGTTCGACGGCGAGGCCGAAGCGGGCCAGTGTTTCGGAATGCAAGGCGAGCCGCTCTGCATCCTCTTCCGGCAGATCGACGATCTCGGGCAAAAGCAGCATCTGCGACGGCACGGCGCGCGCATGCAACGCGTTCTTCAGTGCCTCGTAGACCAGCCGCTCATGCGCCGCATGCTGGTCGACAATAACGAGCGAATCCCGGGTCTGCGCGACGATATAGTTCTCGTGCACCTGCGCGCGTGCGGCACCCAGCGCCATGCCGAGCAGCGTCTCCGCCGCTTCGTCTTGTCCGGCGCGCGCGTCGGCGCTGTGAAGCGAACCGGCAGCGAACGCCGCCTGATCGTTTTCGCCGAAGCCGCCATTTGCAGATCCTGCATCCAGCGGCCGTTGCGGCGAGCGGGCCGGATCGAAACCGGCGAAGCCGGAGGCCCGGTAGGCCGCTTCGTAGCTGCGATGGCCGTTGGCCGGTCCTGGATGCGCATAGGATGCTGCGCCTGGCCGGAATGCCGCCATCATGCCGGCCGCTCCTGATGTGGCGGCACGGATGCCGGCATTGGCCAGCGCCTCGCGAATGGCGCCGACGATCAGCCCGCGCACCAGCCCCGGATCGCGGAAGCGGACGTCGGCCTTGGCCGGGTGGACATTGACGTCGACGATGGCCGGATCGAGCGTCAGGAACAGCACCGTCACCGCATGGCGGTCGCGCGGCAGCACGTCGGCGAAGGCGCCGCGGATGGCGCCGGCAATCAGCTTGTCGCGCACCGGCCGGCCGTTGACATAGGCATATTGCTGCAGCGCGTTGGCGCGGCTGAAGGATGGTATCGACACGTGGCCGGCAAGATGCACACCGTCGCGCATGGCGTCGATGGCGATCGCGTTGGCCGGAAAGTCGGCGCCCATCACTTGCGCGACGCGGCGCAGCCGGCCTTCCGGGCTGTCGTCGGTCGCCGGCAGTTCCAGCGTCGAGCGGTCGGAGCCGGCCAGCGTGAAGCGCACGGCCGGGAAAGCGATGGCGATACGCTTGATCACGTCGCTGGTCGCCGAGCTTTCGGCGCGCTCGCCCTTCATGAATTTGAGCCGCGCCGGCGTGGCGAAAAACAGGTCGCGCACCTCGACCGTGGTGCCGCGATTGGCGGCCGCCGGCTTGACGGCAGATACGCGGCCGCCTTCGATGCCGATCTCGGCGGCGCCGTCGCCGTTGGCGGTGCGCGAGCGGATCGACAGCCGCGCCACCGAGCCGATCGACGGCAGCGCTTCGCCGCGAAAGCCGAGCGAGCGGATGTCATGAATGTCATCGGCGAGCTTCGAGGTGCAATGGCGTGCGATCGCCAGCGGCAGTTCCTTTTCCGGGATGCCCGAGCCGTCGTCGGTGACGCGGATCAGGTTCAGCCCACCGCCGGCGGTGACGATCTCTATTCTGGCAGCGCCGGCATCGAGTGCGTTCTCGACCAGTTCCTTGACCACGCTTGCCGGACGCTCGATGACTTCGCCGGCGGCGATCTGGTTGATCATCGTTTCGGAAAGCTGGTGAATGGGCATGGGGGTACTATACGCGGATTCGTCGCCCAAGCGGGAGGGGCGAATTCAGGAATCCGCGCCGCTCACCGTGCTCCTGCATTTCACGTCATCAGCCTGGGCAGTGCCGCTGCCAGCGCGTCGACGGCAAGGCGGACCTTCAGCGGCAAGTGAGGCGTCTGCAGCCAGAGCGCATAGGCGTCGTAAAGAAATCCCGGCTGTTCCGGCAACAGCACGACAAGTGCGCCGGCCTGAATGCGCTCACGCACCAGCCAGTATGGCAGCCAGGCGAGCCCCATGCCGGCTGCCGCAGCATCGGCGATCGCAGCGAGGTCGTCGAGCCGCAGCCGGCTGACCGGCATGACCTCCAGCGCACGCTGGCCATCACGCGGAAACAGCCACGGTTGAACGACACGGCCCGAACGGCGGTAGATGATGGTCTGGTGGCTGCCGAGATCCTCTACCCGCCGTGGCTGCCCGTGCATCTCGAGATAGGATGGCGACGCGCAGACGACCATGCGCTGGCGCGCGACCCGACGCGCCATCACGCCGGCCTGATCCTCCAGATTGCCGGTCCGGATGGCAAGATCGCAGCCATCCTCTGCAAGATCGGCGATGGGATCGCTGAAAGACAGGTCGAGTTCCAGAGCGGGATATCGCTGCGCGAGTTCCAGCAGCATCGGGGCAATGCAGCGCCGGCCGAAGTGTACGGGCATGATGACGCGCAGCTTTCCGCGTGGTTCGGAAAGTTGATCGGCCGCCAGAGCATCCGCAGCTTCGGCTTCAGCGAGCACCAATCGGCAGCGCTCATAGTAGGCGCGCCCGAAGTCGGTCAGGCTCTGGCGGCGTGTGGTCCGGTTGATGAGGCGCACGCCCAGACGCTCCTCGAGAAACCGGACATGCTTGCCGACCATCGGTCCGGACAGATCGAGAGCGGCAGCAGTCGCCGCGAACGAGCCAAGATCGACGGTTTTGACGAACACGGCCATGCTCGTAAGGCGATCCATATTCAAAACTCCCAGTTTCTACTGTCTTGCCCAAGCAAGCATTTATCTGCCGGATGGCCGATGGCATAGCGTATTCGGTTCAAATATTTTGGAGTTATGGCCGCATGGCACGTGTTGTTCGCTTTCATGAGCATGGTGGTCCCGAGGTTCTGCGCATCGAGAATCTCGATATTCCCGCGCTCGGTCGGGGCGAGATTCAGATCCGGGTCAAGGCATTGGGTCTCAACCGGGCCGAGGCGCTGCTGCGTTCGGGCACTTATATCCAGACGCCGCCGTTGCCTTCCGGTCTTGGCCTTGAGGCAGCGGGTGTCGTCGAAGCGGTCGGCGAAGCCGTGCACGGTTTTGCGCCAGGTGACGCCGTCAGCGTCGTGCCGCCATTATCGATGGCCCGCTGGCCCGCCTATGGTGAGATCGCCACATATCCCGCCCATCTCGTGGCCAAGCACCCGCCATCGCTTACCTGGGAAGAGGCGGCAGCCGTCTGGATGCAATATCTCACCGCCTATGGCGCACTGATCGACATTGCCAAGCTCAGCAGAGACGACTTCGTCGTCATTACCGCGGCATCGAGCAGTGTCGGACTTGCCGCGATCCAGATTGCCAACATCGTTGGTGCGACCGCGATCGCGGTGACGCGGACATCTGCCAAGAGAGAGGCCCTGCTCAAGTTCGGGGCGGCCCATGTCGTCGCTTCAGCGGACGAAGATCTGGAAGCCCGGCTGAAGGAAATCGCCAGTCCGGACAACATCCGAGTGGTTTTCGACGCAGTCGGCGGCCCGATTTTCGAACCTCTGACGGCGGCGATGGCACGGGGTGGCATTCTCATCGAATATGGCGGCTTGAGCCCCGAGCCGACGCCGTTCCCGCTGTTCGATGTGCTGGCCAAGACGCTGACGCTGCGCGGCTATCTCGTCCACGAGATCACTGGCGATCCGGTGAAGTTGGAAGCTGCCAAGGCGTTCATCCTCGACGGATTGATGTCGGGTTCGCTAAAGCCGGTAATCGCCAAAACCTTTTCATTCGAGCAGATCGTCGAAGCGCATCGCTTTCTCGAGTCGAACGAGCAATTCGGCAAGATCGTCGTGACGGTTGATTGAGCATTAATGGGAGCCTCACGCCTGCGCCGCCAGCCAGTCCCGCACCTTGCGGGCATTGTCACTGAGCTCGCGGGTTCTCGACCAGATGACATGAAAGCCCTTGCCGGTCGTCATCGTGTGGCCGGTCGCACGCACCAGCAGACCCGACGCCAGCAGGCGCTCGGCGAGGTGACCCCAGCCGAGCGCAATGCCTTGCCCTTCCATGACCGCCTGGATCACCAGGGCATAATCGTTGATGCGCAAGCCGCGCCCGGCATCGGTGATGTTGACCCCGGCCGATTGGAACCACTCGTCCCAGCTCGCGGCTTCGCGAAACGGCTCTTCAAGATGGATGAGCCGGTGCGATGGCAGATCCTCGACGCTCTCCGGCAGTCCGAACCGCGCCACATAGCTCGCGCCGGCAACCGGGAATATTTCCTCATCGGCGAGCGGCAGCGAATGATAGTCCGGCCATTCCCGGGGTTCGCCGCCACGAACGCCGAGGGGAATGTCTTCGGCGATGATGTCGAGATCGCGGTCGGCGGTCTGGATGCGCAGGTCGATGCCCGGCAGTTCGTCGCGGAACTGCTGCAGGCGCGGCATCATCCAGAACGAGGCGAAGGCGGTCGAGGCAGCGAGCGTCACATGGCCGCCGGTCGCCTGTAGGCGCAGATCCTCCGCCGACTTGCGGATGTGCGACAGGCCGAGCGAGACGTCGGCGTGGAAACGCTCGCCGGCTTCGGTAAGGCTGACCTGACGATGGCGGCGCTGGAAGAGTTTCGCGCCGAGCTGCTCTTCAAGCCCGCGGATCGCATAGGACACGGCAGCCTGCGTCATGCCGAGCTCCCGCCCGGCGGCGGTAAAGCTCGACAGCCGGCCGGCGGCCTCGAAAACGATCAGGCTGCCGGCCGAGGGCAGCAGATGGCGCAAGCTTCGCATAAGCTGAGCTTATACAAGTGATCAGGATTTTCCAGCGTCACAGCCATATTTCCTCTCGCTAGGCTGGTCGTCATTGGGAGGATAGAGTTGCCATGAACGCACCGGCCGCCGAAGTCACCGAACACGCCAACCGCCGAGGGGGCGGCCGCCTGGGCCGCAAGGCGCTGCGGGGAACTCCGATGGCGTCGTTTCCGACGCTGGTTCGCAACATACCCGCCTATCAAATGGTCCCGGACGAGGCGGTGGAATTGATCCATGAGGCGTCGCTCTCGATCCTCGAAGAGGTGGGCTGCGAATTCCGCGACGACGAGGCGATCACCCTCTGGAAGGACGCCGGAGCCGATGTCTCCGAGACGCGCGTCCGCATTGACCGCGCGCTCTTGATGGAACTGGTCTCGAAAGTCCCGCCGGAGTTCACGCTCAACGCGAGGAATCCTGAGCGATCGGTGCGTGTCGGAGGCAACAACTCGATGTTCGTGCCGATGTATGGGGCGCCTTACGTGCGCGACCTCGACAACAACAGGCGCTACGGCACACTCGCCGACCTCAACAATTTCCACAAGCTCGCCTATATGGCGCCGGCGCTGCATTCGTCGAGCTCGGTCATTTGCGAGCCGATGGAAATTGCGGTGCCAAAACGTCACCTCCACATCATCCATTCAGCGCTGAAGCACTCCGACAAGCCGTTCATGGGCATCGTGACATCCAGGGAACGCGCCGAAGACACGATGGCGATGGCGGGCATCGTGTTCGGCGAGGATTTTGTCCGCGACAACCCGGTGTTGGTCGCGATCACCAATTGCAACTCGCCTCTGGTATGGGACGCCACCATGCTGGACGCGATGAAGGTCTATGCACGTCACAACCAGCCGTTGATCCTGGCGCCGTTCGCGCTGTGCGGCGCCTCGACTTCGGCCTCGGCGGTGGGAGCGGTCGCGCAGGTCAATGCCGAAGCGCTGGCGGGCGTCGCCTTCACGCAACTGCTGCGTCCGGGTTCACCGCAGATCTACGGACAGTTCATGGTCACGGTCGACATGAAGACCGGCGCGCCGATGGGTGGCACGCCCGAGGCCGCCCAGATGATGTATTTGATGGGAGCACTGGCGCGAAAATACCGGCTGCCATGGCGCACGTCGGGCTTCCATGTCGGGTCGAAACTGAATGACGCCCAGGCGGGCTACGAGGCGAACATGCTGATGCATGCCGCCATCCTTGCCGGCGCCAACTACATCTGGCACGCCGCCGGATGGCTCGAGGCCGGCCTGACCTGCGGCTATTCAAAATTCGCGACGGACTGCGAACAGCTTGTCGGCTGGTACAAATATGCCGGCGGCCTGCCGTTCGACGATTTCAAGGAAGCGATGGCGGCGATCCGCGAGGTCGGGCCGCAGGGCCATTTCCTCGGCACCCAGCACACGCTCGAGCATTTCCAGTCCGCCTTCTTCATGCCCAGCATCATGGACTTCAATTCCTACGAACAGTGGAAGGCTGAAGGGGCAAAGGACCACGACACGCGCGGCCGCGAGAAAGCGCGCAACATGCTCGCCGATTATGAGGAGCCGAAGCTCGATGACGGCATCGCCGATGGTCTCAAAGATTTGATCGCGCTGCGCGAGGAGAAGCTGCCGGACAGCGTTAGTTAATCCAACGGGCGAAGACCCAAAGGCAACCATAAGGGAGGAAATAATGGCACTCTTCAGAAACAACGGTGATCGTGTTCCCAGCGTTATCAAGGCGATGGCTGAAGAAGCCCGCTCAGGCCGGATGGACCGGCGCGAGTTTCTGGCGCTGGCAAGCGCGTTCGGGGCATCGACTGCCCTTGCCTACGCTATGATCGGTCTCGCGGTGCCGGGACGGGCTTTGGCCGAAGAGCCCAAGAAAGGCGGAACGCTGCGCGTATCGATGTCGGTGAAGGCGCAGAAGGATCCGCGTACTTACGACTGGGTGGAGCTTGCCAACATTTCGCGCTGCTGGCTCGAGCCGCTTGTCCGCTACACCCGCGAATTCACTTTCGAGCCGGTCCTGCTCGAGAGCTGGGACGTCAACGACGACGCCACCGAATACGTGCTGCATCTGCGCAAGGGCGTCACCTGGAACAATGGCGACGCCTTCAACGCCGACGACGTGGTCTACAATCTGACGCGCTGGTGCGAGAAGGATGCCTCTGGCAATTCGATGGCCGCGCGCGTCGGTGCGCTGATCGACGTCAAAACCGGCAAGGCCAGGGACGGGGCGATCACCAAGGTCGACGACAACACGGTCAAGCTGACGCTGAACGAACCTGATATCTCACTGATCCCGAACTTCACCGACTATCCAGCGCTCGTCGTCCACCGCAAATTCGATGCCGATGGCGCCGATCCGCTCGCCAAGCCGATCGGCACAGGGCCTTTCGAGCTTGTGTCTTATTCGGTCGGCCAGAACGCGGTCGTCAAGCGTCGCGAGAATGGCAAATGGTGGGGCGGTGAAGCGCCGCTCGACAGCGTCGAATTCATCGACTACGGCACCGACTTCAACGCCTCGGTGAATGCATTCGAATCCGAGGAAATCGACGTCAATTTCGAGACGCCCGCCGACTTCATCGACATCCTCGACCAGATGGATCTGGTGAAATCGGAGGTCGCGACAGCAACCACGCTCGTTGCCCGCACCAACATCACGCACAAGCCTTATGATGACCAGCGGGTACGCAACGCCCTGCAAATGGCCGTCGACAACAATGCGGTGCTCGAACTTGGCTACGCCGGGCGCGGTACCCCAGGTGAAAACCACCACGTCAGCCCGATCCATCCGGAATATTTTCCGCTGCCCAAGAAGACACGCGATGCGGCCGGCGCCAAGAAGCTGATGGCCGAGGCCGGACAGGCCGATTTCGAGCATGAACTGATCACCGTCGAGGACGATTGGCAAAAGAACACCGGCGACGCGATTGCCGGCCAGCTGCGCGATGCCGGGATCAAGGTGAAGCGCACGGTGCTGCCGGGTTCGACCTTCTGGAACGACTGGACGAAATACCCCTATTCCATGACCATCTGGTACATGCGCCCGCTCGGCGTTCAGGTGTTGGCGCTCGGCTATCGCACTGGCGAGGCCTGGAATGAAACGGCGTATTCGAATCCTGATTTCGACGCCAAGCTCAAGCAGGCCCTCTCACTCATCGACGTGGAGAAGCGCCGCGAGGTCATGAAGGACGTCGAGCAGATCCTGCAGGATTCCGGCGTCATCATTCAGCCGTTCTGGCAGAAGCTGTACAGCCACATGAACAAGAAGGTGAAGAACTACGCGGTCCACCAGACTTTCGAGATGGATCTTCAGAACGTCTGGCTGGCCGCCTGAGTTAGCTCCCAAGGCTGGCAATGACCCGCCGGCACCCGTTGCAGAAAACAGGTGCCGGCGGACCGCAAGCCATTGAAATCAGTGAGTGCGTCAAACATGGCCGACGACGAGATCATCCTTTCCGAGCTTTCCGACGACGAACTCGTGCAGCAGATGCACGATGACCTTTATGACGGGCTGAAGGAAGAGATCGAGGAAGGCACCAACATCCTGCTCGAGCGCGGCTGGGCGCCTTACAA
>NZ_JBVVQS010000076.1:0-96062 GCF_055811575.1 Mesorhizobium sp. WSM4815
CCGGAAGGCTCGGTCTACATCACCGGCGGGGCCGAGCCGGAAGACGGCGACGGCCCCGCCGATCCCAGCGATTTCGAACCCGACTGGCCGCTGTTCGAAGAGGTAATCTGGCCGGTGCTGGCGACCCGCATTCCGGCCTTCGAGGCGATCAAGCCGACGCGCGCCTGGGCCGGTCATTACGACTACAACACGCTCGACCAGAACGCGGTGATCGGCCCGCATCCGCAGGTCGGGAATTTCCTGTTCGCCAACGGTTTTTCCGGCCACGGCCTGCAGCAGGCGCCGGCGGTCGGCAAGGCGCTGGCCGAGCTGATCGTGCATGGCGGTTTTCGCACGGTGGACTGCTCGGCGTTTGGGTACAGCCGTGTCGCTGAGGGGCGGGCTTTCAGGGAGTTGAATGTGATCTGAGGCTGGCGGACAGAGGGGGGGTGCTGTCCCTCGGCACCAAAAGGTTCCGCACCGCAAGGCCAGCCGTCAGCGCTCGCGGCCAAACCAGAACGCGTCCGCCATCCGCGTCATGCCGATCCGTTCGTAGAAGCCGACGGCGTCGGGCACGGAGATCAGTGACATGGCGACGGATGGCCCGAGCTGCCGCCGCGCTTCGTCGAGCAGGCCCTTGCCGATGCCGAGCCCTTGCGCCGATTTGCAGACGGCGAGCTCGGAAATGTAGCACACCCACGAGAAGTCGGTGATGCCTCGGGCGAGGCCGATCAGCGGCTTGCCAGGCGCATCGAGGCGCGCCGTCAACACCAGATCTGCATTGGCAAGCATCGCCTTCAGACGGACGTCGTCATCGATGGGCCGAGTGACACCGAGGCCGGATTCCACCAGCACGCGGCGGAACTCGGCTGCGTCGAGGTTCGGTTCGCTGGCGTAGAGTACTTTGGGACGTGTTGTCATGCCGGCCAAGGTGCACCATAGGGCGGCAAGTTTGAAGCGGTCCGTGCTCTAGGACCAAAGCTTGCGAAAACAGCCGCCTTTTATTTGCCTGCAGCTTTGTGTAAACCGGGCGCCAATACATCCCCGCAGCGAAAAGAAGACGGGCAAGACCTATGGAAAAATTCACCAAGCTCACCGGCGTTGCCGCGCCGATGCCGATCGTCAATGTCGACACCGACATGATCATTCCCAAGGATTATCTCAAGACGATCAAGCGCACCGGACTCGGCAGCGGACTGTTTGCCGAAATGCGCTACACGGACGACGGCTCGGAAAACCCCGACTTCGTGCTCAACAAGCCGGCCTACCGCAAGGCGCAGATCTTGGTCGCCGGCGACAATTTCGGCTGCGGCTCGTCGCGCGAGCATGCGCCGTGGGCGCTGCTCGACTTCGGCATACGCTGCGTCATCTCGACCTCGTTCGCCGACATTTTCTACAACAACTGCTTCAAGAACGGCATCCTGCCGATCACCGTCAGCCCGGAGGATCTGGACAAGCTGATGGACGACGCCTCGCGCGGCTCCAACGCAACCCTGTCGATCGACCTCGAAGCCAAGGAAATCCGCGGTCCGGACGGCGGCGTGGTCAAGTTCGACCTCGACGACTTCAAGCGCCACTGCCTCTTGAACGGGCTCGACGATATCGGCCTGACTATGGAGAAGGCCGACGCCATCGCCTCGTTCGAGAAGAAGAACGCCGAGCTGCGGCCCTGGGCCTGAACGGTAGGATGACCCCGGCCGCGACAGGCCGGGTTCGTGGCGGCTGCACGGAGGGACAGGCATGACACGTTCGCTGCTTGCCGGCGCCTGGGCGCTGGCGTGGATTCTGATGCCGGTGGCTGGCGCGCATGCACAGACCGACACGGTGCTCGTGCCGGCTGACGATGCGTCCGGCGGGGCCGCCGACCTGGGCGCGTCGAGCAATGCGGCCCTGGCCGAGGACGACGGCCAAGCACCGGTCCCGTTCGAGAATGGGCAGCTGACCATCACCCAGCAGGAAGACTATGGCGAGAAGGTGCTGGCCTATGACGGCAAGCAGCTGGCGCGCAATTACGATGTCTTCTTCGACAGGATTGTCGAGGTCGGCGGCGTCACGGTGGCGCTGGTCGATGTCGGCGACGGCGGCAATCAATGCGGTCCGGCCAAGGTGATCGTGTGGAAGCCGGAAGGCGGCACGATCCAGACGACCACCGTCGAGCAGGATGAATGCGGCGCACCGCCGGCCGCGCTATCCGACGGCGCCATCTATTTCGTGCCTAATCTCTTGCCGGGCGAATCGAAGCCGGCGCTGCAATGGTCGCCGACCGGCGGGTTGTCGACCTTGGGCAACCTCGCCTACATGCCGGAGCCGGGTACCGGCTGGAAAGATGTCGACCCGGCGAAATACGACAGCATCGTCGATGCCTTCCATAACGAGGCCGTCTACAGGCAAGCCGCGTCGCTGCTCGGCAAGCAGATGCCCGACATGGCGACCAGCCTGCTGGTCGGCGGCGGCACCGAGAAAACCACCTCGGGCGTCTTCCACGCCAGCGGCTGCATGCCGCATGATTGCGGCGGCGACGACGGCTTCATGGCGATCGATCCGGCCAACCACAAGCTCTATTTCGCCCGCCGCGGCGACAAGCCCGAGCCGGATGCGTGGCCGGCGGTGAACACGTGGCCGGCCGAGGTCAGGGAAGCAATGGACAAGGCGCTCGGTTCGCCGAATTAGCTTCTCTGCTTCATGCCTTCGTTCCCGAGGCGGGGCCGAGCGGCGGCAGTCGTAACCTCAGACCATCGACAAAAAAGCCCGGCGCATGGCCGGGCTTTCCGTCGAATAGGGACTTGTATCAATCGCCGTCGATCGCCGTGGCGATGCGGGCGATGGCTCGTTGATAGTTGCTCGCGTCATTCCAGCCGGCAATTGCACCGAGATTCGCCTGTGCGCTGGCACCCGCCTGCCAACCATGAGCCTTGAGGAAGTTGGCGGTGGAAGCCAACGCAGTGGCCTTGTCGCGCAGATTTCCGCTGCCGACCCCGTATTTCAAGACATTTCCGGGCAGGAACTGCGTATGGCCAATCTCGCCATGCATGGCGCCGACCGACGAGGCGCTCAGCGCGCCGCGATCAACCAGTTTCAGGGCTGCAACAGCATGCGGGTAGAAGAACTCCGGGCGGCGGCAATCATAGGCAAGCGTTACAATGGCAGAGACCGTATTCTGCTTGCCCAAGAAGGAACCGAAGCCAGTCTCCATCCCCCAGATGGCGAGCAACACACCCGGCGTCACGCCGTAGGTCCGTTCGATCTTGTCGAACAGCGCCGCGTTCGACTTCTTCAGTGAACGGCCCTTGGAAATGATTGTGGACGCGCCACGGCGCTTCATGAAAGCATCCACCGAGCCACCGAAAGCCTTGTGAATAGCGCGGTCGGCGGCGATCGTCCTTTTTGCGTAGGTCGCGTTAGCCAGAGCGGCCAGACCCTTCGAGCCTACACCGCTGGCCCTTGCTTCCTGCGCGAACTCCGCCTTCCACGCTTCGAAGCCCGCGCCCGTTTTGCCGCATTGCGCGGCCTGTGCCGCTGTTGCCGCCGCAAGCATCATCGATGCCGCCGCTGCGAAAATCTTTGCCTTGGCAAAAAATGCCATGTTGCTCTCCTGGTTGCCTGAATCTTGTCCCGAACACGAATTTGCCAGCGAAACGCCCGCTTGTCACCGTTGGAGCGACGTGCGTCCGCTTGGACGCAGTACGCTCCAGCACTTTACAATCTGCGCATCGTGCTTTCCGAGAATCGGAACCGACTTTCGGGGCCGATGCGCTAAGAACTCGTTTACGCATCCTCGCCGCAGCGCTGGCGAATGCCGGACAACTTGCTTACGATCAAGTAATTATTGTGGCGGGGGGCTAGAATATTCATGGAAGACGTTGACGTCGTGGTCATCGGCGCCGGCTCGGCGGGACTTTCCGCCGCCAAGACCCTGCGTGCGGCCGGCCTTTCCTTCAAGCTGGTCGAAGCGATGAACCGTATCGGCGGCCGCGCCTGGACCAGCGACCAGCATTTCGGCGTTCCTTTCGACATCGGCTGCGCCTGGCTGCACGCGGCCAACCGCAATCCCTACTTTCCCGAGGCGCAAGCTGCCCGCTGGACGCTTCATCATCACGACATGAATATCGACCATCTCTATTATCGCAACCGAAAGGCGAGCGAGGACGAAGAGGCCGCAATGAAGGCGGCCGATATCAGGCTGTTCGAGCTGCTGGCGGCGCATGAGGTCAAGGTTGGTGACGACGACCGTCTTTCGGCGTTGCTCGCCAGGGGCCATGCGCCGCGCGCCGCCGCCACCTTCGCCGGGCCGATGGACTTCGGCGCCGACGAGGACGAGATATCGATCCGCGACTTTCAGGCTGCCGCCGATCTCGATCCGAACTACTTCACCAAGGAGGGGTTCGGCGCGCTGGTCGCCCATTTCGGCGCCGACGTGCCGGTCGAGCTGTCGACGCCGGTGCGGAAAATCCTCTGGGACGTGCCCGGCGTCGCTTGCGTCACCGATCGCGGCATCATCCGCGCCAAGGCGGTCATCGTCACCGCCTCGCCGGCGGTGCTCGCCTTCGAGGAGATCGAATTCGCGCCGGCGCTGCCAGACAGGCATTTCGCTGCCTTCTTCGACCTGCCGATGGGCATGCTGACCAAGCTGCCGGTTGAGATCAGGGGCACAAGGCTCGGGCTGGCGCCGTTCGACGACCTGCTGATCGAGCGGCTGGCCAGGCACGACATCTACTTCCTTTGCTTTCCCTTCGACCTCGACCTGATGGTCGGCTTCGTCGGCGGCGATTTCGCTTGGGAGATGTCGGCGGCGGGCGAGGCGGCAGGCGTCGACTTCGTCGTCGACCGGCTGTGCGCCATCTTCGGCGGCGACGTCAGAAAACATGTCGGGCGCGCCATGATGACCAATTGGGGCGGCGAGCGGTTCGTGCGCGGCGCCTATGCGGCGGCCCGACCCGGCCGTTCGCAGGCGCGCGCCACGCTGATGCAGCCGGTGGCGGAAAAAATCTTCTTCGCCGGCGAGCATCTGGCCGGTCCGCTGATGCAGACCTGCGGCGGCGCCAGGCTATCGGGCGAGGCGGTGGCGAGAACGGTCGCCGCCCAGCTTGCGGCAACATAGCAACGGCAGGAACGCCGGCCGCCGACAGGCGTTTGGGCGATATGCCGCTGCGCACTATATCCGGGCCTGATGATTTGAGATCTGGTGATTCGAGATCGGTATGAAGCTCTTCGATTGCCCGCATTGCGGCCACCGCCTCTATTTCGAGAACGCCCAGTGCCTGAACTGCGCCAGCCCCGTGCTTTACGATGCCGGGCATGCGCGCTTCGTGCTGTCTGGCGCCGGCGGCGTTTTCCAGTGCACCAATGCCGACGAGTGCGCTTGCAACTGGATGGCGGAACCTGGCCATGCCTTCTGCCGCGCCTGCGCGCTGAACCAGCTGATCCCGGACCTTTCGGTCGAGGGCAACCGCCGTCGCTGGATCCGCGTCGAAGCGGCAAAGAAGCGGGCCATCTATTCGCTGCTCGCGGCCGGACTGCCGGTCGCACCCAAGCAGAACGCCGGCGACGAGGCTGGCCTCGCCTTCGACTTTCTCGCCGATCCGATCGGTGGTCCGGGTGGCGCGCGCATCCTGACCGGCCATGACAACGGCCTGATCACACTCAATGTCGCCGAGGCGGACTCGGCCGAGCGCGAAAGACGGCGCGTCGAGATGGGCGAGAACTATCGCACTTTGCTCGGCCATTTCCGCCACGAACTCGGCCACTATTACTGGGACCGCCTGATCCGCGACGACCCGCAACGGCTTGCCGCCTTCCGCACCTTGTTCGGCGACGAGCGCGCCGACTACGAGCAGGCGCTGAAGACCTATCATGCCAATGGCGCGCCGCCCGACTGGCAGCAGGACCACATTTCCGCCTATGCCGCCTCCCATCCCTGGGAAGACTGGGCCGAGACATGGGCGCACCATCTGCACATCGCCGATACGCTGGAGATGGTGCATGCGCTGAATTTCCCGCTCGGCCGGCTGGAAACCATGGAGGCCAACGACCTGTCGCGGGGCGATACCGGCGGCGAGCTCCAGCCGGCACCGTCGGAACCTGCCGCCGTTCCCGAACCGTTCGAAAAGATCCTGGCCCGCTGGCTGGTGCTGTCGGAAGCGTCCAACTCGATCAACCGCTGCATGGGTCTGCCGGACCTCTATCCCTTCGTCATCTCGGAGCTGACGGCACAGAAGCTGGCCTTCGTCCATGAACTCCTGACCGGTGTCGTGAAAGAAACCGGAACAAAACGTGAGCCGGCCGAGGCGTTTTAGCCGGAACGCATGAGGTCTTGTTTCGTTTTCGTTCGCGAGGGACCATCAACACGGAGCGAAACCATGAAGCGCATACTGTTTCCTGCTGTCGCCGGAGCGCTCGTCGCCATGTCCGGCACAGCCTTGGCCGATACCGCCGTTTCGGCGGTCGCCGATCTCAACATTCGCGCCGGCCCCGGGCCGCAATACCCGGTGATCGGCGTGCTCGCCGCTGGCCAGTCGGCAACGCTCGATGGCTGCATCCAAAACAGCAAATGGTGCACCATAGCCGAGGCCAATGGCCAAGGCTGGATCTATTCCGACTATGTGACGGCCGATTTCGGCGGCAACGAGGTCGTCCTGACCCGGCGCCCGGCCGACGCAGACATTACCATCGTCGAAGCCCCCGCCGATGTCGACGATCCCGACATCTATACCGGAGCGATCGTCGCTGGCGAGCCGATCGAGCCGATCAGGCGGCCGCCGGCCGAAGTTCGCACCTACATCGAGACCAACCGGGTCGACCCGGTTTATCTCGAGGGCGAGGTGGTTACCGGCGCGACCTTGCCCGATACCGTCGAGTTGCGCGAGATTCCGGACTATGACTACCGCTATGTCTATGTGAACGGTCAGCCGGCACTGGTCGACCCCGGCACCCGACGCATCATGTACGTCGAGCGCTGACGGTGCCGAACAGGGCATTCGCCTTGGACGAATGACGGAACTGTCGAAGTCGGCGCCGCCCCTCATCGCCCTGGCGGGCGCTTCTCCCCGTATAGTGACGGGGAGAAGCGGCCTCTTCTGCAATGCTGGCGATTAGCGAAATCGTTGGGAGAGCACCCCTCTCCCCGTTCACGGGGAGAGGATGCCGGCAGGCAGGTGAGGGGCGACGCCAACGCCGATTGCTGTGACGATTGCGCGGCACGACCCGATCGAATAGATCATGCGACCCGAAGCACCAGCCTGTGAGCCCGCGTGATAGACCCTGCCGCCTTCGAGCGCTATCGGCATACTCCCAACGCCAAGACGACCCTGCCGCGGCTCCTGCTCGGAACGGCGATCGTCGTCCTGTTCTGGGTCGCGACGACCATCGCCGTGCTGTTCGGCGGCGCCTATTTCTTCGTCGTCTGGCAAGCATCGTCCGGCGCCCCGATGGAAGGAGGGGCGGTGCAGAATTTCATGGCTTCGTCCACCGGGATCCTCGCCGCGCTCGCCTCCTTTGCCGGAATCTGGCTCGGCCTGTGGGCTGCCATGCGCTGGGTCCATCGCGAGCCGCTGATGGCGCTGATCGGCACCAGCCGCCGCGTTTCGCGCTCGGGATTTTTTAGGGGATTGGCCGCGGTATTGGTCACATCGCTGCTCTCCGAGATACTGCTCTATCTCTTGCAGCCCGACATTGCGCGCGGTGCGATCGGCCTGTCGTCCTGGCTGCTGTTCCTGATCCCGATCGCCGCGCTGACCCTGCTGCAGACCTCGTCCGAAGAGGTGCTGTTTCGCGGCTATCTCCTCAGGGGCCTGGCCAACCGCTTTCAAAACCCCTTCATCTGGGCGCTGCTGCCAGGACTTCTGTTCACTGCGATGCATTGGAACCCAGGCTCGACGACCGCCATCAACGCCTGCGTGCTGGCCTCGATCGCCGCTTTTGCGCTGCTCCTGACGCTTGTGGTCTATGCCACGGGCAATCTCGGCGCGGCCTTCGGCGCCCACCTCGGCAACAATCTGACCGGCTTCCTGCTGATTTCGCACCAGCAAAGCTACAATTCGTTCGCCCTGTTCAACGCCAAGCCGCTCGAAGGCCCCGGCTGGACGACGCTTGATGCCGTCCTCATCGCGGCGATCGGCATCGTCTGCAGCCTGTTGACCGTTCTGCTGCTGCTGCACCCGCGCTCGCCGCTGAAGGTCGAGCCGGATTTTTCGCACCCCGGCGGCCCAAGCTGATGCGCATCACGCTGGTGGTGCTGCCATAAACCGAACCGGCCCGGTTCAGCGTATTCGGCCCCGCACCTTGACTCCGCGGCCGATTTCCTGTCTACAGCCCGCGAATTCCGCGACGAGTATCCCTCCGAGCAAGCCGACCGGGACGCCGAAGCCTGTTTGAGGCGACGTGCTGTAAATCGATCCTGGAGGCCAACATCCGGCAGCGCTGTGCGCCCCCGGGTGCTTTTTGGCTTTGGGCTTTTGCCTGGACAGCTTGGGTTGGATACTGGGCGCGAACGCATTACCTCTCGGGCATCATCCGGGTGCCAGGGAAAAGGAAGAAGAATGTTTGAATCGCTACAGGAACGTCTTGGTTCGATCCTGAACGGCCTCACCGGCCGCGGCGCCCTGTCCGAGGCCGATGTCTCGGCGGCGTTGCGCGAGGTGCGCCGTGCGCTGCTTGAGGCCGACGTTGCGCTGGAAGTGGTGCGTTCCTTCACCGACAAGGTGCGCGAGAAGGCCGTCGGCGCCGCCGTGCTGAAGTCGATCAAGCCCGGGCAGATGGTCGTCAAGATCGTCCATGACGAGCTGGTCGGGATGCTGGGCGCCGAGGGCGTCGCCATCGACCTCAATGCACCGGCTCCAGTCGTCATCATGATGGTCGGCCTGCAGGGTTCCGGCAAGACCACGACATCGGCCAAGATCGCCAAGCGCCTCACCGAGCGTCAGAACAAGAAGGTCCTGATGGCCTCGCTCGACACGCGGCGTCCCGCCGCGCAGGAGCAGCTCCGTCAGCTCGGCGAGCAGGTCAAGGTCGCCACGCTGCCGATCGTCGAGGGCCAGACGCCGGTCGACATCGCCCGCCGCGCCGTGCAGGCGGCAAAGCTCGGCGGCCATGACGTCGTCATCCTCGACACCGCCGGCCGCACCCATATAGACGAGCCGCTGATGGTCGAGATGGCCGACATCAAGAAGGTCTCGTCGCCGCACGAAATCCTTTTGGTCGCCGATTCGCTGACGGGCCAAGATGCCGTCAATCTGGCAAAAAGCTTCGATGAGCGCGTCGGCATCACCGGCCTGGTGCTGACCCGCATGGATGGCGACGGCCGTGGTGGTGCGGCACTTTCCATGCGCGCCGTCACCGGCAAGCCGATCAAGCTGATCGGCACCGGCGAGAAAATGGACGGGCTGGAGGAATTCCATCCCAAGCGCATCGCCGACCGCATTCTCGGCATGGGCGACATCATCAGCCTCGTCGAAAAGGCTGCCGAAAACATCGACGCCGAGCAGGCGGCGGCGATGGCCAAGAAGATGCAGTCGGGCAAGTTCGACCTGAACGATCTTGCCGGCCAGCTTCAGCAGATGTCGAAGATGGGCGGCATGGGCGGCATCATGGGCATGATGCCGGGCATGGGCAAGATGAAGGACCAGATGGCTGCCGCCGGTCTCGACGACAAGATGTTCGGCCGCCAGCTCGCCATCATCTCGTCGATGACCAAGGCCGAGCGCGCCAACCCCGATATTCTGAAGCACTCGCGCAAGAAGCGCATCGCCGCAGGCTCCGGCACCGATGCGGCCGAGATCAACAAGCTCCTGAAGATGCACCGCGGCATGGCCGACATGATGAAAGCGATGGGCGGCAAGGGCAAAGGCGGTGGCCTGATGCGTGGCATGATGGGCGGTCTGGCCCAGAAGATGGGACTCGGCGGCATGATGCCAGGGGGCATGGGTGGCCCGGGCGGCATGATGGGCGGCGGCATGCCGGACCTGTCCAAGATGGACCCCAAGCAGCTCGAAGCCTTGCAGAAGCAAGCACAGGCAGCCGGTCTCGGCGGCATGAAGGGTCTTCCCGGTGGCCTCCCAGGTGGCGGTGGTCTGCCTGGGCTGCCCGGCGGCATGAAGCTTCCTGGTTTGCCAGGATCCGGCGGCGGTCTGCCAATGCTCGGCAAGAACGCCCCTGGCAAGAAGAAGTGAGGGCGCGATGAACGAAGAGAAGGACATGGCCGACGCACGCGCGGCGCTGGTCGACTACCGCGCCTCGATCGACAACATCGACGCAGCGCTCATCCACATGCTGGCCGAGCGTTTCCGCTGCACCAAGGCGGTCGGCGAGCTGAAGGCATCGCATGGCCTGCCGCCGGCCGATCCGGCGCGCGAGCAGCAGCAGATCGCCCGCCTTCGCCAACTGGCGAAGGACGCCCATCTCGACCCGGATTTCGCGGAGAAATTCCTGAACTTCGTCGTCCGCGAAGTGATCCGCCATCACGAGCATATCGCCGCATCCAACGGCGGAACGAAAACCGGCTGAGGACCAGCCGTAAACCCGAAAATCAGCGTTTTAGGAGAAAAGAAATGCCATTGAAAATCCGACTGGCCCGTGCAGGCTCGAAAAAGCGTCCCTATTACCACGTCGTCGTCGCCGACGCCCGTTCGCCGCGCGACGGCCGTTTCATCGAGTCGCTCGGCTCGTGGAACCCGCTGCTGCCCAAGGACGGCGAGCGGGTCAAGGTCGACGCCGACCGCGTCAAGCATTGGCTCTCGCACGGCGCCCAGCCGACCGACCGCGTGCTGCGCTTCCTCGACGAGGCCGGCATCGCCAAGCGCGAGGCCCGCTCCAATCCCAAGAAGGCCGAACCCGGCAAGAAGGCGCAGGAACGCGCCGCACTTCTGAAGAAGGCGCAGGACGATGCAGCCGCCGCGGTTGCCGCTGCGGCAGCCGCGCCGGCCGAGGCGGAAGCCGCGACCGCCGAATAATCCGCTTTTTATCGCTTACGGAACGGCGGGCGCTTTGCCCGCCGTTTCATTTCGTCGGAGCCTATGACGCGGCCCGATCAATAGCCTGCCGGGCAGCGGGCGATGTAGACCCCTCCATAGCGATCGCGATAGCGGCACCGGCCGGGTTCGGTCGCACGACCGATCAGTGCGCCGGCGACGGCGCCGACAGCACCACCAACAACAGCTCCCTCCACCGGGTCATTTGCAACGGCAGCGCCGACAGCAGCGCCTCCCAGGCCACCGACCGCGGCGTCCTGTTCTGTCCGGGAACAGGCTGCGAGCGTGGTTGCCAATATGATCAGGACCACCAATTTCTTCATCGTCGCTCCTCCCAAATGGGGTTTTCCGTCCTCGCCCCACATCGTCTAACTCGCAACCGGGCGATTTGATCCACGGACAAGGAAGAAGGGTGGCGGCGCCCTCTCTGGCGGCGCGACCGCCATCGAACGGCTTTGATGTCGCCGCTACCGGCTAAACGGGATCAGCGAGCGCACCCCGGGATTGCGCAGGAAAAGGCCGCCCCACAGAATGAGGCCGAGATAGACGCCGAACAATGTGTGCGAGAACAGCGGGCTGCCAAGACGCGCGTGGGTCGCGATGGCGCCGCCGAGATAGGCGGTGAGCAGGACGGCGCCGAGCACCGAGGTGCGCGGCACCGCATAGAGCGCGGTCGAGACCAGCCCGACGATGCCGAGCATGCGCGAAACATCGGGATCGGCCGGCCAGCCGAGTTGCACCATGGTCTGGGTGACGACATCGAGCGGCGGCAGCTTGATGACGCCGTCGAAGGTCATGAACAGCACGATGAGGGCGCTGAGCCCGCGGCCGGTCCACAGCGCGCTCGGCGTGACGGATGCTGTTTGAGACATGGTCATTGGTCCTCCGGTTGTTTCGAGCCCTCTTGGCGAGGGTCGAACCAAGGACGCGGCGTGAGGCGGCGATCCGACACGCTTATGATTTTTCCAGCGCACGGTGCTTCGGTGAGCGCGGGAACAAACCCTAGGAAAAATAGTATTTTTTGGCGGGGATCATTTTTGGCGGCGCTTCGCCGAGCGCCTCGAACACCGAGATTTCACAGACGCGGCACAGACCGTCGAGGGCGAGATCGTTGGCCTCGGTGCCGAACGGGTCCTCGAGTTCCTCCGAAAGCGCGTCGAGGCCGAAAAAGGTGTAGGCGATCAGCGCCGTGAACAGCGGCGTCGCCCAACCGGCAGTCGAGGCCAGCCCAAATGGCAGCAGCAGGCAGAAGATATAGGCGGTGCGCTGCAACAGCAGCGTGTAGGCAAACGGAAGCGGTGTTCCCATGATGCGCTCGCAGCCGGCCTGCGCTGCGGCGATTTGCGACAGGCGCTCGTCGAGAATGCGGTAGCCCATGACATCGATTGCGCCGGCCCTGTACAACGCGGCGGTTCGCTCGCCCATCCGCCGCAGCATGGCGTCCGGCGGGTTGGCCAGCTTGGCAGCACTTTCGGCCGCTTCATCGATGAACGCGCGTGCTTCGGTCGTGGCATCGACCCGCCGAAGCAGGCCGCGCAGGAAGTGACAGAAGGCGATCGCCTCCATCAGCAGCCCGCGCAGTTCGACCCGATCCTCGATCAACCCGGTGCTGGCGCGCGCCAGATTGCGAATGTCGAACACAAGCTGGCCCCACAGCTTGCGCGCCTCCCACCAGCGGTCGTAGGCGGCATTGTTACGGAAGCCGAGATAGATCGACAGCGCCACACCGAGCAAGGCGAGCGGCGCGGGCCCGGCATTGCCGAGGTCAAGCTGCAGGGCCCTGACCGCCAGCACCACCAGTGCGCCATAAATGCCGAAGCCGAAGATCTGCGGCAGGATGCGCGGCACCACCGAGCCGCGCATGATGAAGAACAGATGCAAAAATCCCGGGCGCGGGCGAACGATCATCGAAACCCCTTTCACGGACCGGCAATGATCCTGATCGGTTCCATTGTGCGACGCAATACACGCACAAGCCCAGCCGCCAGCGACATGGCGATGTCGTCTTGCCGGTTTGAGGGGCAGAGCAGGGCCAGGTGATGCGGCCCGACGCGACCTAACTGAGGCGCCGGTGCCGCCCCTCATCCGCCTGCCGGCACCCCGGCCCTTCGCTGTCGCTACGGGCGTTCGTCGTTCGGAAAGCCAAGCAATTGGCTTTCCATCCGCTTCGCGGACCACTTCTCACCCCCGTGAACGGGGAGAAGGGAGCTAACCGGCCGAAGGCCGAGCCGCGACTGCGGGCCGCCGGTTGTCCGGCGCCCCCGCGGAGGGCCCGCCGCAGCAGCGGCGATACGGCCCGTGAGCGAGAAGTTACGCCGCCTTCTTCTTCGGTTGGATCAGCCCGCGCTCGATCAGCAATTCGGCGATCTGCACCGCGTTGAGTGCCGCGCCCTTGCGCAGATTGTCGGAGACGATCCACATCGACAGGCCGTTGTCGACGGTCGAATCCTCGCGGATGCGCGAGATGAAGGTCGCGTCCTCGCCGGCCGAGTCCAGCGGCGTGATGTAGCCGCCGTCCTCGCGCTTGTCGAGAACCTGGCAGCCCGGTGCTTCGCGCAGGATCTCACGTGCTTCCTCGGCGGTGATCGGCTTTTCGAACTCGATGTTGACCGCTTCGGAATGGCCGATGAACACCGGCACGCGCACGCAGGTCGCTGTCAGCTTGATCTTGGGGTCGAGCATCTTCTTGGTCTCGGCGACCATCTTCCACTCTTCCTTGGTGAAGCCGTCGTCGAGGAAGACGTCGATGTGCGGGATGACGTTGAAGGCGATGCGCTTGGTGAACTTCTTGACGTCGACCTGATCGGCGACGAACACCGCGCGGGTCTGCGTGAACAGTTCGTCCATGCCTTCCTTGCCGGCGCCGGACACCGATTGATAGGTGGCGACGACGACACGTTTGATGGTGGCGAGGTCATGCAGCGGCTTCAGCGCCACGACCAGTTGCGCCGTCGAGCAGTTCGGGTTGGCGATGATGTTCTTGCGCGTGAACAGCGAAATCGCTTCCGGGTTCACTTCCGGCACGATCAGCGGCACGTCCTGGTCATAGCGGAAGGCCGACGAATTATCGATGACGACGCAGCCCTGCTTGCCGATCTTCGGCGACCATTCCTTCGAAACGTTGCCGCCGGCCGACATGATGCAGATGTCGGTATCGGAAAAATCATATTGGTCGAGCGCCCTGACCTTCAGCGTGCGATCGCCGAACGACACTTCCGTGCCCTGGCTGCGCCGCGAGGCCAGCGCCACCACCTCGCTCACCGGAAAGCCGCGCTCTTCCAGTATGTTGAGCATTTCCCGACCCACATTGCCCGTGGCGCCGACGATTGCAACCTTGAAACTCATCGAAATCTCCTGTCCTCTCCGCTCGGTTTTTTGGAGAAAACCCGCCGGCCGATGCGGGTTTCAACCCCCGGGCCGGACCCGGGAGAGGGTGGTTAGGCCAAGGGAATCAGACCGTTTTAGTGGTCGTTTTGCCGGTTTTTTTGGCCAAGAACGTGGTTTTGCTGGAACGAGCAGACGCGCCGAAACGCCCGGCCCAATGGTTCGCATTGCGGCCCGGGACGTCGAAGGCAAGAAGCGCCATCAAAAGGCCGCGCATCGAAACTACCCCATTCGGTGCCGGCTTTTACGCGGTTTGCGTAAAGAGTCAATCGCGACGTAGCCAGGCGGCTTGCCCTGTACAATGGCGGCGGCGCGAAGTACGAACGATTGGATCGTTTGGCTCGTGGCGCTCCTGGCGCTCGCCGACGGATGACCCATTGCCGGGCATAAAAGAATCCGAATTCCGAAAGAGTGAAATGTCCAATTTCGAAGCACTTGTCCCCGCGCTGGCAAAGGCGCTGGAAAAACGCGGCTATGTCGAGCTGACGCCGGTGCAGAAGGCGGTACTCGAGCTCGGACAGGCCGATGCGCTGGTTTCCGCCCAGACCGGCTCCGGCAAGACCGTCGCCTTCGGGCTGGCTCTGGCGCCGACCCTTCTCGACGGCGCCGAGCGCTTTTCCCAAGCCGCAGCACCGCTGGCGCTGGCCGTGGCACCGACGCGGGAGCTCGCTTTGCAGGTGACGCGCGAACTCGAATGGCTCTACGAACTGACCGGCGCAGCGATAGCGTCCTGCGTCGGCGGCATGGACATGCGGACCGAGCGCCGCACGCTGGAGCGTGGCGCCCATATCGTTGTCGGCACGCCCGGCCGGCTGCGCGACCACATCACCCGCAATTCGCTCGACATGTCCGAGCTGAAGGCAGTGGTGCTGGACGAGGCCGACGAGATGCTCGATCTCGGCTTTCGCGAGGATCTGGAATTCATCCTCGACGCAGCGCCGGCCGAGCGCCGCACCTTGATGTTTTCGGCCACCGTGCCGCGCTCCATCGCGACGCTGGCCAAGGGCTACCAGCGCGATGCGGTGCGCATCTCGGCTGCCGGCGAGGAAAAGCAGCATCTCGACATCGAATACCGGGCGCTGAGCGTAGCCCAGGCCGACCGGGAAAATGCCATCATCAACGTGCTGCGCTATTACGAGGCGAAGAACGCACTGGTGTTCTGCAACACGCGCGCTGCCGTCAATCACCTGACCGCGCGCTTCAACAACCGCAACTTTTCCGTCGTCGCGCTTTCGGGCGAGCTGAGCCAGAACGAGCGCAGCCACGCGCTGCAGGCGATGCGCGACGGCCGCGCCAAAGTCTGCATCGCCACCGATGTGGCGGCGCGCGGCATCGACCTGCCCAACCTCGAACTGGTTATCCACGCCGACCTGCCGACCAATCCGGAGACGCTTCTGCACCGAAGCGGGCGGACGGGGCGGGCGGGACGCAAGGGTGTCAGCGCGCTGATCGTGCCCAACAATGCCCGCAGGCGCACCGAACGGCTGCTGCAAAGCGCTGGCCTTGCGGCGACCTGGGCAAGCCCGCCTTCGGCCGACGACGTCCTGCGCCGCGACGACGAGCGCATCCTCGCCGACCCGGTTTTCAGCGAGCCTGTGACGGATGATGAACGCGGCTTCATCAATGCGCTTCTTGAGCAGCACGGCCCCGATCAGGTGGCCGCCGCCTTCGTGCGTCTGTGCCGCTCCAGCCGCTCGGCGCCCGAGGATCTCCTAGACGTCGCTCCGTTCACGCCATCGGGCGACAGGCCCTCTGGCGACAGATCTGCCCGTCGCGACGAGGCGCCAAGCCGCCGCGACGATTTCGGCGACAGCGTCTGGTTCTCGCTGTCGGTGGGACGCAGGCAGAATGCCGAGCCGCGCTGGCTGATCCCGATGCTGTGCCGGACCGGCGGCATCTCCAAGCGCGAGATCGGCGCCATCAAGATGCAGCCGGAGGAAACCTTCGTGCAGATCGCGGCGAATTGGGCCGATCGGTTCCTCCAGGCGATCGGCCCGGACCGCAAGCTGCAGAACAACATCGCGGTGAAGCGGCTGGACGGCACGCCCGACCTGTCGCGGGCCGGCTATCAGGAGCCACGGCCGGACAAGAAGCCGCACCGCGGCAAGCGGACGTTCGACCAGAACGCGCCCAAATTCGAAAAGCGCGCACCGTCAGCCGATCAGCGCCCCGCCGCATTCGAGGCAAAACCCTGGGCCGGGAAGGCAAGCAAGCCGAAATTCGACAAGGCCGGACCCGCCAAGAGCAAGAAAGCGAAGAAGCGGCCGGCTTAGCGATTTGCTGGCATCGTTGGCCTGTCATGGCCTGCAAGGGCTGGCCCTCGCAAAGGCAATCGATTCAGGTCTGCGCCGCCCCTCATCCGCCTGCCGGCACCTTCTCCCCGTAAACGGTGAGAAGCCCGCTGGCCGCAGCCTCGGCGTTCTTTCCGCGACGCCCGCGATTGGCGAAACCGGCGATGACAGCGTCCTTCTCCCCGTCACTATACGGGAGTGCCCGGCAGGGCGATGAGGGGCGGCGCAGACTTCGACGATTGGTCGTCTTCAACACGAGTTGGCGCGCTATCCTTTGTCTGGAGCGATGCTCCCGCGCACGCACCCCTTGCGGTCTGCCGCAACTTTGAACAGTCTGGCCAGCGGGACGAGGGGCAGGACATGCGCGGCGAAGTGCTTCACTATGACGAGGACCAGGGTTTTGGTTTCATCACCGGAGCCGACGGCAACCGCTACACGTTTTCGCGCGAGGATCTGCGCCGTGAGGCGACGATAGGCAGGGGCACAGCCATCGAGTTCCAGCCGGCCGGCGGACGGGCACGCGAGGTTTTTTCGATCCGTGCCCAGGCTGCCAGTCCGCCTGCCGCAACCGCCGCCCCGACTCAAACCGGCAATGCGCCCGGGGCGCCGCAACATTTCGGCCGTTTCGCTGAAAATGCTCCCGCCACCGACCTTTGGAGCTACTTCCGGCGGGGCCTGACTGAAAATTACTTCAATTTCTCCGGCCGTGCCCGCCGCAAGGAATATTGGGGCTATTGCCTGTTCTGGACGATCGCGCTGATCGTGGTCGTCGGCGTCGGCCTCTTCATCGACGACGCCATGGGCGATCTTGACGAATTGCCGGCAGCGACGGTCGGTCTTTGCGGTGCGTTTGTGCTGGCGACAATCCCGCCTTGGATCGGACTGAACGTGCGTCGCCTGCACGACATCGGCCTGACCGGCTGGCTTTTTCTGGCGGTGCTCATCCCGACCATCGGCTGGCTGATCATTCTGGTCTTCGCGCTGATCCCAACGCAGGCCCGTGAAAACCAGTGGGGCCCGGTGCCGGCGGGCGTCAGGGCCTAGCAGCTCGACACAACGATTTTGAGGGGCTGGAAGCCGGGCGGACGTCGATCGCCAGCAGCCTCAGCCCAGGAACCTGGCGATGATCGCGTCGCCCATCTCAGCGGTGCCGACCTCGGTCATGCCAGGGGAAAGAATATCCCTGGTGCGCAAGCCCTGGTCGAGCACGGCGGCGATGGCGCTTTCCAGGCGGTCGGCCTCGGCCACCATGCCGAAGGAATAGCGCATGGACATGGCGAAGGAGGCGATCATGGCGATCGGGTTGGCGATGCCCTTGCCGGCGATGTCGGGCGCCGAACCGTGCACCGGCTCGTAGAGCGCCTTGCGCTTTTTCGTCTTGGCATCCGGCGCGCCGAGCGAGGCCGAGGGCAGCATGCCGATCGAGCCGGTCAGCATGGCGGCGATGTCGGACAGCATGTCGCCGAACAGATTGTCGGTGACGATGACGTCGAATTGTTTCGGCCAGCGCACCAGCTGCATGCCGCCAGCATCGGCCAGCATGTGGTCGAGCTTGACGTCGGCGTATTTCGCCCGGTGGATCTGCGTGACAACCTCGTTCCACAGCACGCCCGACTTCATCACATTGCGTTTTTCCATCGAGGTGACGTGGTTCTTGCGCGTGCGTGCCAGCTCGAAGGCGACGCCCGAGATGCGCTCGATCTCGAAGGTGTCGTAGACCTGGGTGTCAATGCCGCGCTTCTGGCCGTTGCCGAGATCGATGATCTGCTTCGGCTCGCCGAAATAGACGCCGCCGGTGAGCTCGCGAACGATCAGAATGTCGAGCCCTTCGACCACCTCCTGCTTGAGCGAGGAGGATGCCGCCAGCGCCGGATAGCAGATGGCCGGCCTGAGATTGGCGAACAGCTCCATGTCCTTGCGCAGCCGCAGCAGTCCGGCTTCCGGGCGCACCTCATAAGGCACCGCATCCCATTTCGGCCCGCCGACGGCGCCGAACAGCACCGCGTCGGCGGCCATCGCCTTGGCCATGTCGGCATCAGAAATCGCCGCGCCATGCGCGTCATAGGCGCAGCCGCCGACCAGCCCCTCATCGGTGACAAAACCGCTGTCGAGATTGTCGTTCATGGCGGCGATCAGCTTCTTCACTTCGGCCATCGCCTCGGGGCCGATGCCGTCGCCGGCGAGCAGGAGAAGATTTTTCGAAGCCATCCGGAACCGTCCTAATTGTGGCGCATGAAATCGGAATCGATTTCGCAAAGCATCATGCGCAGAAACAAAATTCTACAGCGTCCCTTTTCGCGGCCAAAGGACGCGCGGCGCTGTCGTGAGCCGCGGCCTTGCTAAACGCCAAGCGGCTCACGCGCAAGCCTTGGTTCAGAGCATCTTTGACGATCCTTCGCTCCGCCGACGTCGCGCAAGCTTCTGCGCCGCCGCCGCGCTCAGGACGTGCGCTTGAGCGCCGTCACTTCGATCTCGATCTTCATTTCCGGCTTGTTGAGCTGACAGACGATCATCGTCGCTGCCGGCCTGATGTCACCAAAAGCCTCGCCGAGGAGCGGAAAGACGATGTCGACGAAAGCCGCGTCGGTGATGTAGTAATGCGCCCGCACCACATCGGCCATCTCGAAGCCGCCGTCCTGCAACGCCTTGGCAATCGTCGCCAGGCAATTGCGCGTCTGCGCCTCGACCGTCTCCGGCATCGACATGGTCGCATAGTCGTAGCCCGTTGTTCCGGAAACGAAACACCAGTCGCCCTGCACCACGGCGCGCGAATAACCGGCGGCCTTCTCGAAGGGCGAGCCGGTGGAGATCAGTTTTCGCATGGTTCCCTCGGATATTCCTGAGGCGATATTGAGCTGAAGACGTGCCTTCCGGCTATGGGCCAGGCGGGGCGGAATCGACATTTATCTGAGCCGTGCATTCCCTGCGCAGAGAAACTGGCTAGCTTTTTCGGCCCCGCGCCGCCAGCGTCCGCAGCCTCAGCGCGTTGAGGCGGATGAAGCCTTCGGCGTCCTTCTGGTCGTAGGCGCCGCGGTCATCCTCGAAGGTGACCAGCGCGTCGGAATAGAGCGTCTTCTTCGACTTGCGGCCAGTGACGATGACGTTGCCCTTGTAAAGTTTCAGCCGCACCGTGCCTTCGACGTCTTCCTGGCTCTTGTCGATCATCGCCTGCAGCATCAGCCGCTCGGGCGCGAACCAGAAGCCGTTGTAGATCAGCTCGGCGTAGCGCGGCATGAACTCGTCCTTGAGGTGGGCGGCGCCACGGTCGAGCGTGATCGATTCGATCGCCCGGTGGGCTGATATCAGGATGGTGCCGCCGGGGGTCTCGTAGACGCCGCGTGATTTCATGCCGACGAAACGGTTCTCGACCAGGTCGAGCCGGCCGATGCCGTTGTCGCGGCCGAGATCGTTGAGCGCCGCCAGCATCGTCGCCGGCGACAGTTTTTTGCCGTCGAGCGCGATCGGATCGCCCTTCAGGAATTCGATTTCGATCTCGGTGACCTTGTCCGGCGCGTCCATCGGCGAGATGGTGCGCTGGTGGACGAATTCCGGCGGCTCGCTCCACGGGTCTTCCAGCACTTTGCCTTCGGAGGACGAATGCAGAAGATTGGCGTCGACCGAAAAAGGCGCGTCGCCCTTCTTGTCCTTCGGCACCGGGATCTGGTGCTGCTCGGCGAAGTTGATCAGGTCGGTGCGCGACTTGAACGACCAGTCGCGCCATGGCGCAATGACCTTGATGTCGGGATTGAGGGCATAAGCCGAAAGCTCGAAACGGACCTGATCGTTGCCCTTGCCGGTGGCGCCATGCGCAATCGCATCGGCGCCGGTTTCTTTTGCGATCTCGACCAGGTGCTTGGAGATCAGCGGCCGGGCGATCGAGGTGCCGAGCAAATAGGTGCCTTCATAGACGGCATTGGCGCGAAACATCGGGAAGACGAAGTCGGAGACGAACTCCTCTCGCACGTCGACGATGCGGATATCCTTGATGCCCATCATCTCGGCCTTGCGCCGCGCCGGCTCCAGCTCGCCGCCCTGGCCGAGATCGGCGGTGAAGGTGACCACCTCGGCGCCAAGCTCGGTCTGCAGCCATTTCAGGATGATGGAGGTGTCAAGGCCGCCGGAATAGGCGAGCACGACCTTCTTGACGGCTTTTGCTTTCGACATTTGGCTGTTCCGCGACAGAGGTTCTCGTCGGGCGAGGTATCACGGCCTTTCCGGGCTGCGCAAGAGATGAACGGTCCCTCGGTCGCTGCTGGCATACTGGATCAGCCCTTGTGCCGGCCAGTCGCTGGTGCGGAGGAGACGCTTGCGCTATAGGCTGCGCTTTCTTTATCCAGGGGCCCGCAGATGTCCTTCATTCCCGACACCACCACGCTGATCCAGTTCGCCATCGCCACCGTGATCCTGGCGATCACGCCGGGCCCCGACATGACGCTGTTCGTGTCGCGCACGCTGAGCCATGGCCGCGCCACCGGCTTTGCCTCGATGGCCGGCGCGCTGTTCGGCACGCTGATCCACACCACGCTGGTGGTGGTCGGCATCTCGGCGTTGATCGTCGCCTCGCCGATGTCTTTCCTGGCCCTGAAGATCTTCGGCGCTGCCTATCTCGTCTTCCTGGCGTGGCAAGCGATCACCAAGGGATCGGCGTTTTCGCCCGAGAAGAAGAGCGGGCCGGAGATTTCACTGTTCCGTGCTTGGGCGGCAGGGCTCGGCGTCAATCTGCTCAACCCGAAGATCATATTGTTCTTCATGACCTTCCTGCCGCAGTTCGTCTCGGCCCATGATCCGAACGCGCCCGGAAAACTGTTCTTTCTCGGCGCGATGTTCGTGGTTTTGTCGATCCCGGTAACAGCGCCGATGGTCTTTGCGGCAGAAAAATTCTCGAGCGCGATGAAAGCAAGCCCGCGGGTAACGCGCGTCGTCGACTATCTGTTCGCCGGGGTGTTTTCGGCCTTCGCGCTCAAGATCCTGACCGCCCAGGCGAAGTAGACCTTCCGGCTTGGCGCCAGCTTCCGGCCGAGCGCCCGGCGCTCAGCCAGTAGAAAATGCCGCCGACCATGCCGCTGCCGATCACGGCAGCGACGACGCGCGGGTCGGTGATCTCGAAATTGGCGTCGGCGGTCTGGTGGGCGAAGCCGAGGAAGACCGCCGCGACCACCGCGCCCGCCAGCGCATAGAACAGCCAGTCGCGCCGTCCGAGGATTTCCGAGACGAGAATCGCCACCGCTGCCGGCATAAAGGCGAAATAGGCGACGAACAGCGCAACGAAGGGGATTGAAAAATACAGCGAGGCCGTCGCCGCCGGCTGCACATGCTCCGGCGTATAGCCCAGCGACGCCAGGAACATGACGTTGAGGAAAGCGCTGGCCGCCAGCGCGGCAACGCCATAACCGATCAGGATGATGGCGAAGCAGATGAAGTAGGCGACAAGGCGGGTCACGCCTCGCCGTGCCCCGCGATCATCATTGCTTCCAGCGCGAGCCGATCGACCTTGCGCATGCGCTCGGATTCCGACTTGAGCTGGCCGCAGGCGGCGAGGATATCGCGGCCGCGCGGCGTGCGGATCGGCGAGGCATAGCCGGCATTGTTGATGTAGTCGGCGAATTTCTCGATCGTCTCCCAGTCCGAGCACTGGTAGTTGGTGCCCGGCCACGGATTGAACGGGATCAGATTGATCTTGGCTGGAATGCCCTTGAGCAGCTTGATCAGTCCCTTGGCGTCCTCGATCGAATCGTTGACGTCCTTCAGCATCACATATTCGAAGGTGATGCGGCGGGCGTTCGACAGGCCGGGATAGGCGCGGCAGGCGGCGATCAGCTCTTTCAAGGGATATTTTTTGTTGATCGGCAGCAAAAGGTCGCGCAGATCGTCATTGGTGGCGTGCAGCGAGATCGCCAGCATGACACCGATCTCGTCGCCGGTGCGGAAGATCTCCGGCACGACGCCGGAAGTCGACAGCGTGATGCGTCTCTTCGACAGGGAAAGCCCGTCGCCGTCGGACGCGATCAGCAGCGCCTTCTTCACCGCCTCGAAATTGTAGAGCGGCTCGCCCATGCCCATCATGACGATGTTGGACACTTTCCGGCCCTCGGCCGGAACGACGGCGCCATCGGGCGTGTCGCGGTCGGGGAAATCGCCGAGCAGGTCGCGGGCGGTCAGAAGCTGGGCGAGGATTTCCTCCGTGGTCAGGTTGCGCACCAGCTTCTGCGTGCCGGTGTGGCAAAAGGAGCAGGTCAGCGTGCAACCGACCTGTGAGGAGATGCAGAGCGTGCCGCGGCCTTCTTCGGGGATGTAGACGGTCTCGATCTCGACCGGCCGGCCGGCGCCGCGCGGCGGAAAGCGAAACAGCCATTTGCGCGTGCCGTCGGAGGAAATCTGCTCCTCGACGATCTCGGGCCTGGCGACGGTAAAATGCTTGTCGAGCTCGGCGCGCAGATCCTTGGAGATGTTGAACATACCGGCAAAGTCGGAGACGCCGCGCACATACATCCAGTGCCAGAGCTGCTGGGCGCGCATCCTGGCCTGGCGCTCCGGCACGATGCCTGATGCAACGAGCGCAGCGCCAAGCTCGGCGCGGGTCAGGCCGATCAGCGACGGTTTTTCCGCCGGCGCGGCGCGGGCGCGCAACGCGTCACGGGCGCCTTCAGTGGTAAGGTCGAATGAGAGGGTCATTGTTGCGCCAATATAAGCGATTTACGGCCGATTACAGCATCGTGCCCGAAATGAAGCGCGGCGCATAGCACAGCTTGACGGCGGAGTCATGGGTGGCGGTGGTTTCCTTCTCCCCTTGTGGGAGAAGGTGGATCGGCGCGCAGCGCCGAGACGGATGAGCAACCGTGCTTCAAACGGAAGTCGGATTCCAGGGTTTGTTGGTGCGCACCATAGCGTTGAGGGTTGTGATGAGCTTGCGCATGACGGCGACGATGGCGACCTTTGCTACCTTGCCGTTGGAGCGCAGCCGCTGGCGGAAAGCGGCGAAGATGGGGTTATGAACTCCGGCACTGAGCGCGGCCATGTAGAGGACGTTGCGGACAGGCTCGCGGCCACCCCAAATGCATCGCTTGCCTTTGAGCTTGCCGCTGTCATGGTCATAGGGGGCGAGTCCGACCAGGGCGGTGATCTGCCGGTTGGACAGGCGACCCAGTTCGGGTAGCAGCGCGATCAGTGTGGCACTCAGGACCGGACCGACGCCGGGCGTGGAACGCAGCAGGCGGTCGCGCTGAGCCAGGGCCGGGATCGGCCGCAATTGCTTGGGCAATGCGTGTGTCGAGTAGCAGGATATCGGCACTGAGCCGGGTCGCACGCCGCTTGGCCAGGCGCTTGAGAGCAGCATCGCGCACGTGCTCGGCCTGATTGTTGACGCGGCTTAGCTCGGCCTGGAGCTGGCGCCGTGCCGTGACCAGTTCGATCACCAGTTCCAGGCTTGGATCGAGCTCCACCGGATGCACCGGTAGCGTCGCCAGGAAGCGGGCGATCAAACGGGGCATCGATGCGATCGTTCTTGGCGTTGATGCCGGCTGCACGCGCGAACTGGCGCAGCCCGTGCGGATTGATGCGACGCACCGGAAGTCCTGCTTGCCACAGCGCCTTGAGTACAGCGCGTTCATAGCCGCCGCTCGCCTCAAGACCGATGGCACCGAGCTCGTTGTCCGACAGCCGCTCGGCCAACGCCGCATAACCGGCTTCGGTGTTGTCGACTGTGAACAACTCCCCTGTTTCCAGAATAGCCACGTCCAGTCGATCCTTGGCCACATCGATGCCGACATGAAACGCAATTTGTGTCATCCTCTGATCCCTTCCTTGCTGGTGCGGGGTCGAACCCTGGCAACCGTTCGGGCTATGGAAGATGCGACGGAGCTCCTTGCTCAACCACGGACTCATACCAAGGGGTGTACGGGCTTCCGCCGCAGCGGGTGACCCGGGTCATGACCGGATCACCCGCCAACCCGATTGTGCGTGATTCGAGAGACACAAGGGGTGTTGGACGGAGCGAGGCCTGCGCCAAGCTGGAGCACCCCTCATCCGTCGCCTTCGGCGACACCTTCTCCCACAAGGGGAGAAGGGACCGCACCTAATTATTGGCTATTTGCACCTGGCGATGGACGACAGTGCCGCCGAAATGCCTTTCAGCGAAAAGACATAGGTGGTGGTGTTGCCGCGGCCGGACTTCGCCTGCACCTTCATGTCGCTGCCGGTTTTCATCGCCGCGATCAGCACCGGCTCCTCGGCGGCGTTTTCGACCCAGGCCGACTTGCCGCGGGTGAACATCGAAAAGCTCTTGCCGTCGATGGTAACGGTGGCCTTGGAGTTTTCCTGGAAATTGTAGCCGGCGATGAATTGCGGCTCGTAAGACACTTGCTGTCCCGGCCGCTGGCTGACGAAGAAGAACATGTCGCCATGGTCAAGCGTCGGCGGCTGCTTGTCGGTCGGCACGGTCAACACATAGCAAACCTTGCCGCCCGACGCCTGGTAGCTGTAGGTGCCCCAGGCATTGTGCTGGCCGATCTTGGTTGCCGACTGCGCCAGAGCCGGCGCTGTCATGGCCACCAGTGCCAGGCTCGAAATTGTAGCAATCAATCCGCGCATCGCTTTTCCCATATATGGTGCGGAGGCAGGCCGGCTCGGCGTCCTGCCCGTCGCTTCATTTTGATTTAATCTGGGTTACCAAACGGTGAAGTTCCCTCAGGAAAAGGACATCCACCCCAGGAAACCGCCGCCATCCTTGCGCCCGTCGCTCGAAAGCGGCAGTTGCAACGTCCCTTTCGCGACTTGGATGCCACGAAAGCGGCAAGAGTTTGACTTTTCTGCCTTATCGCCGGCTCAGCCGTTGTCGGCAATCGCCTGTTTGGCGGCGAGCCGATGCGCTGATGTGATGTGGGCTTTGACGGTGGTGATCGCGGCGGTCAGCACGGCGATGTCGTCGGTAAAGCCCAGTCCGAGGACGAAGTCGGGGATGACGTCAGCCGGCAGCACGAAATAGCCGAGCGCCGCCACCAGGATGCCCTTGGCGCGCAGCGGCGTGTTCTTGTCCATGGCGCAGTAGTAGGCGGCGACCAGTTCCTCCATGAAAGGGATCTGCCGGGCAGCCCGCTTGGCCGTGCGCCAGAATTTCTCGCGCACTTCGCTCTCGTCGCCCGGCTTGCCGCCAAAGCCGAAGAAATCAAAACCTGATTTTTGCGCCATCAGTCTCTCCTAACGAGGCTGCGCATGGCGTTCCACGCGCGCCTGCCAGCGGAAAATGTGGTGAAAGCGCCAGTCCACTACAAGAGCTCGGCCGTTCCGCGGCCTGAAAATCAGGCTACGGCGTCGACAGATCTCCAACGACCTGACCGAAATAGCGGCTCATCGTCCTGGCCAGTTCGAAGTCGAGCGCGGTCAGGCCGCCGGCATCATGGGTGTTCAGCGTCACGTTCACCGTGTTGTAGACGTTCGACCAGTCGGGGTGATGGTCGATCGTCTCCGCCGCCAGGGCGACGCGGGTCATGAAGGCGAAGGCTTCGGAAAAATCGCTGAAGGTGAAGCTGCGCGTGATCGAGCCGCCATCCTCGGCCAGCGACCAGCCGTCGAGCCCGGCCAGCGCCTCGGCGACCGCCTCACTGCCCAGTTTCTCTCTCGCCATGGTCGCTTCCCGTGCTATCTGGATTTGCAGTCTTCAGCATAGTGCCGGATCGATGAGCGCCAAGCCGATAAAATCCATTCTCTTTGTCTGTCTCGGCAATATCTGCCGCTCGCCACTGGCGGAGGGCGTGTTGCGCGCCGTCCTGGCAGAGCGCGGCCTCGATCGGGATATCCTGCTCGATTCAGCCGGGACCAGCGACTGGGAAGCCGGTTCGGCACCCGACCCGCGCTCGATCTCGATCGCCAAGCGGCACGGCGTCGATATTTCCGGACAGACGGCGCGCAAGCTGGCGCCGGACGATTTTTCGCGTTTCGACCTTATTCTCGCCATGGACCGATCGAATCTCCGGGATCTTAAAGCGCTGGTGCCTGCCGCCATGCGCGACCGTGTCCATCTGTTCCTCGAGTTCGCCGAGGGAAAGGTGGGCGACGTGCCGGACCCCTATCATCAGGGGCCGGAGGCGTTTGCCTCGGTCTACCGCATGATCCGCGAAGCGTCGGAGGCGCTGGCGACGCGGCTCGAGGCACGGCTGTCGGCGCCCGACAGCGGCCAGGCCTCCTCGACGATGTAGGGTCCGCCGCCGACCGAATCGCGCGACGACATCAGGACGAAGCGGCTGACACGGAAGGGCAGCGTCGAAAAATTGCCGCGCGCCGAAAGATACTGGGCGACGTCGAGCGGGCTCGAATTGCGCAACCTGGCCAGCGTCACATGCGGCATGAATTTGCGCGGGTCGGCCGGGATGCCGAGGCGCTGGCAGATGCGCTCGATCTCGGCTTGCAGCGCCGCAAGATCGGGCGAGAAGGAGACGCCGGCCCACACCGCGTGCGGTTTTTTCTGGCCGAAGGCGCCGACGCCGGACAGTGTCAGCGCGAAGGATGGGCGGTGGACACGGTCGAGCGCGTTGGCGATCTCGTCGGCGACATGACCCTCGACATCGCCAATGAAGCGCAGCGTCATATGGTAGTTCTCGACGTCGATCCAACGGGCCCCGGGCAGGCCGCCCCGGAGCAGGGACAGCGAAAGGGCGGCATCACGCGGTATTTCGAGGGCGGTGAAAAGACGCGGCATGGCAAGCCTCCTGTCCTCGAATCGAACTCTGCCCCTAGCGAATCATCGAAAATCGAGCGGGGCAAGCGGTTTGTTGGTTGCACCTGGCCTAAAATCAAATCGTGCGGGGAATGCGTGGCATCATCGAAATCCGGTCCCTTCAAGAGTTGCCCTTAACCACGGCAATGGCTTTCTCGACATCCGGCAGTATGCGCTCGACCATGCGGTCGACGCCCTTGGCATTCGGGTGCAGGCCGTCCTCAAGTTGCATAGCTGGTTCGCCGGCGACGCCGTCGAGAAAGAATGGATAGAGCGGGACGCCGTGTTTTTCCGCCAGTTTCGGGAAGATCGCGTCAAAGCCGTTCTGGTAGTCGGCGCCGAGATTGGGGGCGGCGCGCATGCCGGCCAGCAGCACGGCGATGTTGCGCTGCTTCAGCTTCGCCAGCATGGCGTCGAGATTTTTTTGGGTGATATCGGGAGAAACGCCGCGCAGCATGTCGTTGGCACCGAGTTCGAGAATGACAAGCTGCGTGCCGTCCGGCACCGACCAGTCGAGCCGCGACAGGCCGCCACTCGACGTATCGCCGGATAGGCCGGCATTGGCGACGGTCACATCGTGGCCCTTGGCGCGGAGTGCTGCCTCAAGTTTCCGGGTGAAGCCTTCGTCCGGTCCGAGGCCAAAGCCTGCCATCAGGCTGTCGCCGAAGCCGACGATCTTGAACGGCTCGGCGCGCGCCGAAGAAATGGCGCCGCAAATTCCGAGGAATAGGACGAAGGCTGCGGCAAGTCGGTGTTTGAAAGCCATGCGGCAGGGCCCCATATGACCGAGAACATTACACTGGCGGTAGGCGGAATTCTGCCCTCCCTTTCCCATATAGGACGATTTTATTTTGACAGAAGCCGTCATCGCGCTGAAAAACGTATCGCTGACGCTCGGCGAAGGAGCGTCTTTCGTCCATGTCCTGAAAGGCGTCAGCCTCGACGTGGCAAATGGCGAGGCGACCGGCATCGTCGGGCCGTCGGGCTCGGGAAAGTCGACGCTGCTGATGGTTTTGGCCGGTCTGGAAAGGGTCGATTCGGGTACGGTACGAATCGCCGGCGAATTGCTGAACGGCAAGAGCGAAGATCAGATTGCATCGTTTCGTGGGCGAAACATTGGCATCGTTTTCCAGTCCTTCCACCTCATTCCCAATATGACAGCGCTCGAAAATGTCGCAGTGCCGCTCGAACTAGCCGGCCATGCCGATCCGTTCGGGGTGGCGGCGCGGGAGCTCGAGGCGGTGGGCTTGAGCGATCGCGTCACTCACTATCCTGGCGAATTGTCCGGCGGCGAACAGCAGCGTGTGGCGATCGCCCGGGCACTGGCGCCTTCGCCGCGCATCCTGATCGCCGACGAGCCGACCGGCAATCTGGACCAGGCGACGGGACGGCAGGTAGCCGATCTTTTGTTCGCCAAAGCGGCCGAGCGCGGCATGACGCTGGTGCTGGTCACCCACGATCCGGCGCTCGCCGCACGCTGCTCCCGGCAGGTGTCGATGCGGTCGGGCCGGATCGAGGATGCGCCAGAACCGGTTCCAAAGTCTGGCAAGGTGCCGGCCTGATGCCGCTGTCGCGCACGCTGAAGCTCGCCTTCCGCTTCTCGCTGCGCGAGATGCGCGGCGGGCTGTCCGGCTTCCTGATCTTCCTTGCCTGCATTGCGCTTGGCGTCGCGGCGATCGGCGGTGTCAATTCGGTGGCCCGGGCGATTACCGCCGGTGTCGCCAACGAAGGCCAGTCGCTGCTCGGCGGCGATCTTCGTTTCCAGCTCAATCAGCGCGCCGCGACGCAGGCCGAGCAGGTCTTTCTTGACGGGCTGGGCACGGTCTCGCACAGTGCCAACATGCGCTCGATGGCGCGGCTCGAGGACGGCTCCGACCAGGCGCTGGTCGAGGCCAAGGCGGTCGACGGCGCCTATCCGCTCTATGGCGCGCTGCAGACCGAGCCGGCGCTGTCGAAGCAGGAATTGTTCGGCGAACAATCCGGTGTTTTCGGCGCCGCCGCACCCGACCTTTTGTTCGAGCGGCTGAACCTTCGGATCGGCGACCGGCTGAAGCTGGGCAGCGCCACCTTCGAACTGCGCGTCCGACTCGTCAACGAGCCGGACGCGGTATCCGACGGCTTCGGCTTTGCGCCGCGGCTGATGATCTCGACCGACGGGCTTGCCGCTTCCGGTTTGATCCAGCCCGGCAGCCTGGTCGAGAACGCCTACAAGGTCCGCCTGCCCGGCGGCACCGGCGAGACGCGCATAAAAGCCATTCAGGATCAGGCGGCGGAGGAGTTTCCCGAGTCCGGCTGGTCGATCCGCACGCGCAGCAATGCAGCACCGGCGTTGTCCGCCAATATCGAACGGTTTTCGCAGTTCCTGACGCTGGTCGGGCTGACGGCGCTGGTGGTCGGCGGCGTCGGCGTGGCCAATGCGGTGCGTGCCTATCTCGACGGCAAGCGCGGCGTCATTGCCACCTTCAAGAGCCTGGGAGCTTCGGGCGGTTTCGTCTTTGCCGTCTACCTGGTGCAGATCCTGATGATCGCCGTGCTTGGCATCACGCTCGGCGTCGTGCTTGGCGCGCTGATGCCGTTCGCGGCGAGCGCGGCGCTGCAGTCGATCATTCCGGTGCCGGCGGAAGGTGGATTCTATCCCGGCGCGCTCGGCATGGCGGCGCTGTTCGGGCTGCTGGTGACGCTGGCTTTCGCCTTGCTGCCGCTCGGCCGGGCGCGCGACGTGCCGGCGACGGCGCTGTTTCGTGAAATGGGTTTTAAGGGCCGCGGTTTTCCGCGCCCGCTCTACACGGCGGCGGCGCTCGGCATCGCGCTGCTGCTGGCGGCGCTGGCCATTCTGTTTTCCGGCGACCGCTACATCGCCTCGATCTTCGTCGGCGCCACCATTTTTGCTTTTTTGGTGCTGCGCCTTGTCGGCGCGCTGGTGCAGTGGGCCGCCAAAAGGAGCCCGCGCGTTGGCTCGACGGTGCTCAGGCTCGCCCTCGGCAACATCCATCGGCCAGGCGCCTTGACGCCGTCGGTGGTGCTGTCGCTGGGACTGGGGCTGACGCTTCTGGTGACGCTGGCGCTGATCGACGGCAATCTCAGGCGGCAGATTTCCGGCAGCCTGCCGGAGCGGGCGCCGAACTTCTTCTTCGTCGATATCCAGAGCAGCGATGTCGATGCGTTCTCGGAGCTGGTCGGCAGGGAGGCGCCGCAAGGCACGCTGGTCAAGGTGCCGATGCTGCGCGGCCGGGTGATGGCGCTGAACGGCGTCGACGTCGACAAGGTCAAGGTCCCAGCGGAAGGGGCCTGGGTGCTGCGCGGCGATCGCGGGCTGACCTACGAGGCCAGAATTCCTGCGAATGCGACGCTGACCGAAGGCACATGGTGGCCGGACAATTATGCCGGCGAGCCGCTGGTGTCGTTTTCGGCCGAGGAAGGCAAAGAGATCGGGCTGAAACTCGGCGATACCGTCACCGTCAACGTGCTTGGCCGCAACGTGACAGCGAAGATTGCCAATTTCCGCCAGGTCGAGTGGGAGACGATGGGCATCAATTTCGTCATGGTGTTTTCGCCCAGCACATTTGCCGGCGCGCCGCACAGCTGGCTGGCGACGCTCACCGAAAAGGGCGCGTCGCCGGCCGACGATGCCCGTCTTCTCAACGCTGTCACCGGTGCCTTTCCCGCGGTGACGACAGTCAGGGTCAAGGACGCGCTCGACATCCTCAACCGGCTGGTGGCGCAACTCGGCACCGCTATCAGGGCCGCGGCCGGGGTGGCGCTGATCGCCTCGGTGCTGGTGCTGGCCGGCGCGTTGGCGGCCGGCAACCGCGCCCGCATCCACGATGCGGTGGTGCTGAAGACGCTGGGCGCCACCAGGAAGACGCTGATCGCGGCCTTTTCGCTGGAATACATGCTGATCGGCCTCGCCACCGCGATCTTCGCGCTGGCGGCAGGCGGCATTGCGGCGTGGTTCGTTGTCGCGCGCGTCATGACGCTGCCGTCGCATTTCATGCCCGATGTGGCGGTGGCCACAATAGTCTTTGCTTTGCTGGTCACGGTCGGCATCGGCCTCGCCGGCACCTGGCGGGTGCTGGGCCACAAGGCGGCGCCGGTGCTGCGCAATCTCTGATCTGCAAGGGTCGGCAAGCTCAACGCGACCGGGATTTGGTTAAATCTTGTTAATGTTGGGCTTCGGACGGCCGATAAATCCGGATTTTTGCTACTTCACGAAGCATTACGCCCGGTTACGGTCTTGTTCTTGACGCCAATAACCATCATATTTCGCGGCAGGCATGCTGGAGCCCCGCCAGCGGCGCCTCGGTCCAAATCGACCGGACACCGGACGGGGCAGAAGCAATATGAGGATTTCCATGGCTGAACCCGTTCGCAATTATCAGACGCGTGCCGTGCCCGGCGTCGGCGTCGATGCTGCTATCGACCAGGGCCTGCGCGCTTATATGATCAAGGTCTACAATCTGATGGGGCTTGGCCTCCTCATCACCGGCCTCGCCGCGGTCGGAACGATCATGCTGGCCACCACCACCGATCCGGCTTCGGCGGTCGCTACGCTGCCGAACGGCGATATGCTGACATCCTTCGGCTACGCGATCTTCGGCTCGCCGCTGAAATGGCTGGTGATCTTTGCCCCGCTGGCAGCGGTGCTGTTCCTGTCGTTTCGCGTCCAGTCGATGAGCGTTTCGGCCGCGCAGACGACGTTCTGGGTCTATGCCGGCCTCGTCGGCCTGTCACTGTCGTCGATCTTCCTGGTCTACACCACCGCCAGCATCTCGCAGACCTTCTTCGCCACCGCCGCCGCCTTTGGCGGACTGTCGCTCTACGGCTACACGACCAAGCGCGATCTTTCCGCGCTCGGTTCGTTCCTGATCATGGGCCTGGTCGGTCTGATCATCGCAAGTGTGATCAACATCTTCCTGCAGTCGTCGGCGCTTTCCTTCGCCGTTTCGGCGATCGGCGTGCTGATCTTCGCAGGGCTGACCGCCTACGACACGCAGAACATCAAGGAGATGTATTTCGAGGGCGACGAGACTGATGTCGCCGGCCGCAAGGCTATCATGGGCGCTCTGAGGCTCTATCTCGACTTCATCAACCTGTTCATGTTCCTGCTGCAGTTCATGGGCGATCGCCGTTAACAACGGCCCCTTGAGTCTGTGGACCAGCGAATTTGGAAAGGGCGGCCCAACGGCCGCCCTTTCCTTCTGTGCCGGCCTTTGCTGTTATAGAAGGCAGATGAACGGCTTGCATAAATTATGAGCAGCATCACGATACGCGGCGCGACAGCGGCCGATCTCGACCGGATCACCGCCATCTATGCCGATGCGGTGATCCACGGCACGGCGAGCTACGAACTGGAGCCGCCTGATCGTGCCGAGATGGGCGAGCGCTTCGACAGTTTGATAGCGGGCGGCTTTCCCTATCTGGTGGCGGAAAAAGCCGGCATCGTGCTCGGTTATGCCTATGCCGGCGCCTTCCGGGCGCGGCCTGCGTACCGGTTCATCGTCGAAGATTCTGTCTATGTCGCGCCCGAGGCCAAGGGCCATGGCATCGGGCTGAAGCTGATGCAAGGGCTGATCGCGGCGGCCGAGGCGGCGGGCTTCCGCCAGATCATCGCGGTGATCGGCGACGGTCGTCCGGACAGTGCCTCGGTCCGGCTGCATGAAAAGCTCGGCTTTCGCCATTCGGGCCGTCTGGAAGCCTCCGGCTACAAGCTCGGACGCTGGCTCGACACGGTGTTCATGCAACTGCCGATCAATGGCGGGTCTCAGGTTCCGCCCGATCCCAACTCACTGCCGGAACGGAGATTCCGGAAGCACAACAAGTAGTTAGGCCTCGACAAGTTTCAGCGTGCGGTCGAACACGCCAAGTACGCGGCCAAGCTCCTGGCCGCGCTTGAGGATGCGGCCGCCGGCGGCGATGACGGCGAAAGCCCCTTGCCGGCGCGCCAGCTTCGGATCCTTGACGATCTGGAACAGCGGCACCTCGCTGGTGCGACGGAAGACGGAAAAGACGGCGCGGTCGGCAAGATGGTCGATGGCGTAGTCGCGCCATTCGTTGGCGGCGACCATGCGCCCGTAAAGCCTCAGGATCTGGTCCAATTCACGCCGGTCGAACCGCACCGGCTGGTCGAGGCGTTCACGTCTTGCCTCATGCAGCGGGATCAGTATTGCGGATGCGTCCCCATCCTCCGTCCCACTGCCGTGATCAGTCATGCCTCGATCCCTTCGAATGAATCTTACACATTAATCAAAGTTGGCGCTTTCGCCATGGAATTGCAAGCCCGGCTAGGGAAAGGCTGGCGGCGCAACGTTTCCGCGGTGTCCAGTCACGTTTATAAAAACGCCCGTTGAAATTGGTGATGCTTTGCCACAATCCTGCCTTCTTTTAACCGCGCTAAAGCCCCAATCTCCGACGAATTTACGGGTGTTGCCTGAGACGGTTCGGTCCGGCACTGGCTCGTAAACCCCAAGCCCCCCGCCCACGGGTCTGCGTCGGATCGAACCAACCTCGGTTTCTCCCTTGGAGAAATCGAGCGCGACGATCCCAAAACCTAAATGACCGGCGTCAGAAGCAAGCTGACGTCGGTTTTTTATTTTATTGGCCGAGTGAATGCGCGCGGCTTCTCCTTCTCCCCTTGTGGGAGAAGGTGGATCGGCGCGCAGCGCCGAGACGGATGAGGGGTGCTGGAAGGAATGAGGCGGCGGCGATTTCAAGCAATTGCCAAGCTGGAACACCCTCATCCGTCGCCTTCGGCGACACCTTCTCCCACAAGGGGAGAAGGAGAGCTTCCCTCTCAGGGCTTGTGGATCAAGGCGGCGCCCAGGATGGGACCCGGCATGCCGTCATTGCCCACCGATTGCAGCAGCACGGCGCAGCCGCCTTTCTTGGTAATCACGCTCATCGGCAGTTCGTAGCGCTGCGCCTTGCCGTGCCACATGCCGGCGGTCTGGATGCCGGAGACGGCGTTCCAATAGGTCATGCTGCGGCCGGTGTTCTCGCCCTTGCCGATCTTGATCGTCTGCGGCGGGTCGAAATAGACGATGACGACATGGGCATCGCTGGGGCCGCTCCCGGCATCGCCGGCGTCGATGATGACGCGGTCGCTGGTCCGGCTGACCTTGATGCCGACCTGCATGCCTTCGCCGGACGTTTCCATGCGGGCGAGAGCGCCGTCGACTTCCTCGCGGCGGGCGCCGTTGACATGGCTGCGGCCATTGATGACGGCCTGCGGCGTATAGACCGAGCGGCTGCCAAAGGCACGCATATACTCATACTGCCGCTCGGTGTTCTCCTTGCGGCTCAGCGTGTCCTTCCAACCGAGATAATCCCAGTAGTCGACATGATAAGCGAGCGCGACGATGTTCTCCTTGGCGGCAAGCTCGGCGAAAAACGCATCAGCCGGCAGGCAGGAGCTGCAGCCCTGGCTGGTGAAGAGCTCGACCACGCCCAAGGGCTGGCCGACCAGGGATTTATCTGTCTTGGAGCGGTCGGCCTCGCCGGCAAGCGCATTGGCTGCAAGTCCAGCGCCAGCAAGCACCGAGAGGGCCAGCGCAAATACCGCAAGCCGCAATGGTTTTCGAGGTGTCATGGCCGTTTCGACTCCCGCCGGTGATGGCCGGCTTTGTTCTGGTTGGCGAAATATGTGGCAGAAGCGGCAGTCAACGGGAAGTCACGTTGCGGTGAAACTTTTACCGCTGCAGCCAACTGCAAGGGCGCTCCAGGACGGGCTACACTTCAGGGATACCGATTCGGGCGACAATCAGCATGTGGCAAACTCTCCTGACGCCGGTCGACCTGTACTGCGAGCGGGTCGGGCCACAGTTCTGGGCCGAGCCGGTCAACGCACTGACCAATCTGGTTTTTCTTGTCGCCGGGCTGTGGGGTGTCCGGGAGGTGCGCCGGCGTGGCACAGGCATCTTCGCCGAAATGCTGGCCTGGTGGGTGGTGGCGATCGGCATCGGCTCGGCGCTGTTCCACACCTTTGCCAACCATGCCATGGTCTGGGCCGACGTGCTGCCGATCGCCGGGTTCACGCTGGCCTACACGCTGTTCAACCTGCGCCGTTTCCTCGCTATGAAATGGGGCAAGGCGATCGCCATCTTCCTTGCCTTCTATGCCGTCACCGGGTTGTTGACCTGGGCCGTGCCGGACTGGCTGCGCCAGGCATCGAACGGCACGACCGGCTACCTGCCGCCCTTCCTGGCGCTCGCCTTCTTCGGCGCCTGGGTGGCGGCGAGCGGCAACCGCGCCGGCTGGTACAATCTGGCGGGCTCGGCGATCTTCGTCGTGTCGGTCATCTTCAGGACGATCGATCCGCTGGTCTGCGGCAGCTTCCCGCTCGGCACGCATTTCCTGTGGCACATCCTCAACGGGCTGATGCTCGGCGTGCTGCTGGCGGCGGCGGCGCGGTTCGGGAAGGTAGGGCAGTAGGGCAGTAGGGCAGTAGGGCAGTAGGGCAGTAGGGCAGTAGGGCAGTAGGTATTGTCTTCCCTACTCCCTTACTGCCCTACTCCCCTATTCCCTTCAAATTATGCTGCCAGATCGCGCAGCACATATTGCAGGATGCCGCCGTTCTTGAAGTAGTCGAGCTCGTCCAGCGTATCGATGCGGCAGATGATCGGAATGTTCTTCACCGTGCCGTCGCCATAAGTGATCTTCGCAATCATCTTCTGACGCGGCTTGATGGCGCTCAGCCCGTCGATTTCGACCAGTTCGTCGCCCTTGAGGTTGAGCGAGGCCCATGAGGTGCCCTCCTCGAAGACGAACGGGATGACCCCCATGCCGACCAGGTTCGAGCGGTGGATGCGCTCGAAGGACTGAGCGATGACGGCGCGAACGCCCAACAGGTTGGTGCCTTTGGCCGCCCAGTCGCGCGACGAGCCGTTGCCGTATTCGACACCGGCGAAGATGACCAGCGGCACGCCTTCCTTCTTGTACTCCATGGCGGCGTCGTAGATCGATTTCTCTTCCTTCGACGGATAGTGGATCGTGTAGCCGCCCTCGCGGCCGTTCTCACCCAGCATGTGGTTGCGGATGCGGATATTGGCGAAGGTGCCGCGCATCATCACTTCGTGATTGCCGCGCCGCGTGCCGTACTGGTTGAAGTCGGCAACGCCGACGCCATGATCGATGAGGTACTTGCCGGCCGGCGAGGCCGCCTTGATCGAGCCGGCCGGTGAGATGTGGTCGGTGGTGATCTTGTCGCCGAACAGGCCGAGCACGCGGGCGCCCTTGATGTCGCCGATCGTGCCGAAGCCCGATGTCATGCCAGCGAAGTAGGGCGGGTTCTGCACATAGGTCGAATTGTTGTCCCAGGAATAGGTCTGGCCTTCCGGCGCCTTGACGTTCTGCCAGTATTCGTCGCCCTTGAAGACGTCGGCATATTTGCGGGCGAACAGTTCGCGCGTCACGTTCTTCTCGATGAACTCCTGGATCTCGACCGAACTCGGCCAGATGTCCCTGAGGTAGACCGGGTTGCCGTCGCGGTCCTCGCCGAGCGGTTCGGTGGTCAGGTCCTTGGTCACGGTCCCGGCCAGTGCGTGGGCGACGACCAGCGGCGGCGAAGCGAGGTAGTTCGCCTGCACGTCGGGCGAGACGCGGCCTTCGAAATTGCGGTTGCCGGAAAGCACCGCGGCAGCAATCAAGCCCTTGTCGTTGATGGTTCTGGAGATCGGCGCCGGCAACGGGCCGGAATTGCCGATGCAGGTGGTGCAGCCGAAGCCGACCAGATTGAAGCCGATCTGGTCCAGTTCCTTCTGCAGGCCGGATTTCTCCAGATATTCGGCGACGACCTGGCTGCCCGGCGCCAGCGATGTCTTGACCCACGGCTTCTGCTTGAGCCCGAGCCGGTTGGCGTTGCGTGCCAGCAACCCGGCGCCGATCAGCACGCTCGGGTTCGACGTGTTGGTGCAGGAGGTGATGGCGGCAATGACGACGTCGCCATGGCCAAGGTCATAGTCGGTGCCCTCGACGGCATAGCGCTTGTCGATTTCGACCGCCTTCTTGTATTCGGTTTCCATCGCCTTGACAAAGCCGGCCGGAATGCCTTCAAGCGCGACCCGGCCCTCTGGACGCTTGGGGCCGGCCATCGACGGCACGACACTGCCGAGATCGAGCTCGAGCAGGTCGGTGAAGACCGGATCGGCCGACCCGGTATCGCGCCACATGCCTTGCGCCTTGGCGTATGCCTCGACCAGCGCGATGCGGTTTTCTTCGCGGCCGGACATGGTGAGGTAGCGGATGGTTTCGCCATCGACCGGAAAGAAGCCGCAGGTCGCGCCATATTCGGGCGCCATGTTGCCGATGGTGGCGCGGTCGGCCAGCGTCATGTTGGACAGACCCGGACCGAAGAATTCGACGAACTTGCCGACGACGCCCTTCTTGCGCAGCATCTGGGTGACGGTGAGCACGAGATCGGTGGCGGTGACGCCTTCCCTGAGCCTGCCGGTGAGCCGGAAGCCGATGACTTCGGGCAACAGCATGGAGACGGGCTGGCCAAGCATCGCGGCCTCGGCCTCGATGCCGCCGACGCCCCAGCCGAGCACGCCAAGGCCGTTGATCATGGTGGTGTGCGAATCGGTGCCGACGCAGGTGTCGGGATAGGCGGTGGTTTCGCCGCCTTCAGTGTTGGTCCACACGACCTGGCCGAGATATTCGAGATTGACCTGGTGGCAGATGCCGGTGCCGGGCGGCACGACGCGGAAATTGCGGAAGCCCTGCTGGCCCCATTTCAGGAATTTGTAGCGTTCCTCGTTGCGCTCGTATTCAAGCTCGACATTCCGGGCGAAAGCCAGCGGCGTGCCGAACTCATCGACGATGACCGAGTGGTCGATGACCAGGTCGACCGGCACCAGCGGATTGATCTTTTGCGGGTCGCCGCCGAGCGAGGCCATGGCATCGCGCATGGCGGCCAGGTCGACCACGGCCGGAACGCCGGTGAAATCCTGCATCAGCACGCGGGCCGGGCGATAGGCGATCTCGACCCCGGCGGTGCCCCTGTCGGTCAGCCAGCCGGCGACCGCCTGGATGCTCTCCTTGGTGACGGAACGGCCGTCCTCGTTGCGCAGCAGGTTCTCCAGCAGCACCTTCATCGAATAGGGCAACTGGGCGATGCCGGTGAGGCCGTTCTTCTCGGCCTCGACGAGGTCGTAATAAACATAGTCGGAGCCGCCCGCGGTCAGCGTGCGGCGGCAATTGAAACTATCGAGGGATTTTGACACGTGCGATCCGTCCTTGTCTGTTCAGCCTGAAAGGGAACGGACGCCGATGGCATGCAATCACGCGCAAAGGTGCGGGTACGGCCATTTCCGCTGTCCGTTCCCAGCCAACCCGAGCCGTTCAAGGCGGCGCGTGCGCTGGTTCGGCGCTAATTCGCTTCCCGTGCCGACCGCTGGCACGGATGCCCCGCATATAGAGAATTTCCTGGAATAGTTCTAGACAGTCGAACGGCTATTTTGTGCGATGCGGCAGCTGCCGTGGCGCGATGTTTTCGGGACGGGCATGGAATGCGGCTGATCGCCGAAAATCTGGGCGGCGAACGCGGCGGCGAGGCGGTTTTTTCCGGCCTCAACTTTGCCCTTGGCAAAGGCCAGGCGCTGATCGTCACCGGGCCGAACGGCGCGGGGAAATCGACGCTGCTCAGGATAGTTGCCGGGCTGCTGCCGGTGGCGGCAGGCCGTTTGCTTGTCGAAGGTGGCGGTGAGGATTTTCCGTCGGTCGCCTCGGCCTGCCACTATCTCGGCCACCAGAATGCGATGAAGACGGCGCTGAGCGTGGCGGAAAATCTGCGCTTCTGGCGCGATTTTTCGGGCGCGGATTTTTTGAGCGCCGAACAGGCGCTGGCAATGGTCGGGCTTGACGGTATCGGCCATCTGCCGTTCGGCTATCTCTCCACCGGACAACGCCGCCGCGCGGCGATCGCAAAACTGCTGGTCAGCCGGCGGCCGCTGTGGCTGCTCGACGAGCCGACGGCCGGATTGGACAAGGCTTCGGAAGAGCGATTCGGCCGGCTGATGCGGGAGCATCTGCAAGACGGGGGGATCATTGTTGCGGCGACGCATCTGCCACTGGGGTTGGAGGGGGCACAGGAATTGAGGATGGGGGAAACTCGGTAATGTCGGCGTTCCCGCCTGGGCAAGGGCATCTAAAACCATGCTAGCCCTCTTCCTGCGCGATATCCGCCTGAGTATCCGGGCCGGCGGCGGGGCGCTGACCGGCGTGATCTTCTTTCTCGCGGTGATCGCCACGATCCCCTTCGGCGTCGGGCCGGACCTCAATCTGCTTGCCCGCATCGGCCCGGCGATCCTGTGGATCGGCGCCTTGCTGGCTTGCCTGCTCGGTCTCGACCGATTGTTCCAGGCCGACCGGGAAGACGGCTCGCTCGATCTGCTGGTGCTCGGCGACGACCGGCAGATGCTGGCGCTGACCGTGCTGACGAAATGCCTGGCGCATTGGGCAGGAAGCGTGCTGCCGCTGGTCATCGCCGCACCCTTGCTCGGCCTGTTCATGAATATGGAGCCGATCGGCATCGGCGCCACGGCGCTGACCCTTCTGGTCGGCACGCCGGCGATCACCTTCATCGGCGCTGCCGGTGCGGCGGTGGCGGTGGCACTGCCGCGTGGCGGGCTGCTGATCTCGGTGCTGGTGCTGCCGCTGACCATCCCGGTGCTGATCTTCGGCGTCTCGGCAAGCTATGGCGCGGTGGCGAACCCCGATCCGTTTCTGCAGCCTTTCCTCATTCTTGCCGCGCTGACCTTGTTTCTTGCCGTGCTGGGGCCGGTTGCGGCAGCGTTGGCGCTGCGCCATGGAACCGACTGATTTGGCCGGCCATCGTTGGTGATTACAGGGCGTCAAAGGCTGCGGCGCTGCTGTCGATTGCGAAGCCGATGGCGCAGGGTTAAAGGAAGGCATGTTGGAACGAAGCGAAATGGTCCGGCTGAAAGGTTTTGCACCGGAGGAGCGACCCCTATGAGCGCGCATGCGCTCTATGTGACCGCTGCCTATGCCATCACGGCCGTGGTGCTGGCCGGGCTGATCGGCTGGATCCTGCTCGACCAGCGTGCACGCAGACGAGACCTCGCCGAGCTGGAAGCGTCCGGCGTGCGGCGGCGCTCCGACAAGGCGGGGAAATCATGAGCATGGAGACGGAAACGCCGGCGCGCTCACGCCGCCTGATCGTGCTGTTGCCGCTGCTGATTTTCCTCGGGCTGGCGGGGCTGTTCCTGACGCAGCTGCTGTCCGGCCGCGACACTTCGGAAGTGCCATCGGCGCTGATCGGCCTGCCGGCGCCGCAGACCAATCTGCCGGCGCTGGAGGGCATGAATTTGCCGGGGCTCGATTCCAGGCAGTTCGCCGGCAAGGTCACGCTCGTCAACGTCTTCGCGTCGTGGTGCGGGCCGTGCCGCGACGAACATCCGCTGCTGCTGGCGCTGTCGCAGGACAAGCGCTTCGTCATCGCCGCGCTCAACTACAAGGACCAGCCGGAAAACGCCCGCCGGTTCCTCGGCGATCTCGGCAACCCGTTCCAGGCGATCGGCGTCGACGCGGCAGGGCGCGCGGCGATCGACTGGGGGGTCTACGGAGTGCCGGAAACCTTCGTCGTCGGCAAGGACGGCAAGATCGCCTACAAACACGTCGGCCCGCTGACGCCGGGCTCAGCACAAGCGCTGCTTTTGCCGGAGATCGAGAAGGCGCTGGCAGCACCCGGCTGATGGCCCGCCGTTTTCGTCATCCTTGGGTCTTCGCTCCGCTTTGCGTCGTTACGTCCAAGGATTACCAACGTGATAGGTCGACCGAAGATTTAGCCGTAGACCTGCTTGTGGACCTGGTAGAGCATTTCGCTGCGGTCGGCGCGCATGTCAGCCAGATCGCGGCTGGAAAACGAGTCGATTTCGGCGATGAGGCGGTTGTATTGCCGGCGCTTGGCGATGCTGGTGCGAGCGCGGCTCATGAGGCTGTCGAGAATCATAGCGAGGTTCCTTCTGTGCCGCATTGTCGCGGCAGGTTGTTCCTCCCTGATCGATACGCAGCATGACATAGTTATGGTGCATCGCAAAAAGAAGATGTTGCAATGCACCGTTGCGCTGGGCGCATAGCCGGTTAACGGCGCATGGGCCCGTCCTTCCATCCGTCAGTCGAGCAAGGGCCGCATTGCCTGTCCCGATACACGATCTTGCCATATCGATCGCCGGCTGGCTTGATCGCGCCGGCACCAACGAATTGCATGACCCGGGAGAAAACCATGGCCGAAGACTACGAAATTCTCGATCCACGCTTTGCGCGGCTGTTCAACGGCAACGCGCAGGTGGACAAGCTGTTCACCGGATGCCGGTGGGCGGAAGGGCCGGCCTGGTTTGCGGCCGGCCGTTATCTGGTCTGGTCCGACATTCCCAACAACCGCATGCTGCGTTACGACGAGACCGACGGCAGCGTCAGCGTGTTCCGGCAGCCGTCGGGCAATTCCAACGGCAACACCGTCGACCGGCAGGGCCGGCTGGTCACTTGCGAGCATTCGGGCCGCCGTGTCAGCCGCACCGAGCATGACGGCTCGATCACCACCATCGCCGACAAATGGCGCGGCAAGCGGCTGAACTCGCCCAACGATGCGGTGGTCAAGTCCGACGGTTCGATCTGGTTCACCGACCCGACCTACGGCATCGATACGGATTATGAAGGCGACAAGGCCGAGAGCGAGATCGACGCCTGCCATGTCTACCGGGCCGACCCCGGCACCGGCGAGATCGAAGCGGTGATCACCGACATGGTCAGGCCCAACGGGCTTGCCTTCTCGATCGACGAGAGCAAGCTCTATGTCGTCGATACCGGCCGCACGCATGGCGCGCAGAATCCGGCGCATATGCGGGTGTTCGATGTCGACGGGGCCGGCAAGAAGGTCTCAGGCGGAAAGGTCTTCGCCGATTGCACGGCCGGCCTGTTCGATGGTTTCAGGCTCGATGACCAGGGTCGGATCTGGACCAGTGCCGCCGACGGCATCCATTGCTACGATCCGGACGGGACGCTGATCGGCAAGATCAAGGTGCCGGAAGTCGTCGCCAATTGCGTGTTTGGCGGCAACAAGCTGAACTGCCTCTACATCGCCGGCACGACCTCGCTCTACATGGTCCGGCTGATGGTCAACGGCGCAAAAACCTACTGAGCGGCCGCCAATCAAATATCCAAGGGAGGACGCCATGCCATTCGTGAACATCCGCCTCGTCAAGGAGGTGATCGCCGACGACCCGGCCGGCAAGAAGGCCGCGATCGCCGCCCAGGTGACCGCGGCCATCACCGGCGCCACCGGCTTGGCCAGCAACGATGTCTGGGTGGTTTTCGAGGAGGTCGCTGCGCGTGACTGGTTCGTTGGCGAGACCGATGTCGAGACGATGCGCAGCAAACGTTGAAGGAATTTCGCCGCGACCTTTGATGATTGCGGCGCGGCCGTCAGCCGGCGGCGAAGGCCGAGACGTGTTTCGGACGGATCATGTCCGAAAAAGTCTACCACATGGTGTGTTTGTATTCGTCGTCCAGCCAGCGGTCGGTCGCCTCGGCCGAATCGGCGAGCGCCAGCTGGTCGCGCAGGATCTGGCCGAGCGTCGGCAGCGTCGCGCGGTCGTACCAGGTTTCCGGCTTCCACAGATCGGAGCGCATAAAAGCCTTGGCGCAATGCATGTAGGCGGCCTTGACCGTCACCAGGACGACGCTTTGCGGTTCCTTGCCGTCGACGGCGAGCCGCTCGCGCAGGCCCGCATCGACGGTGATGCGGGCGTCGCCATTGACGCGCAGCGTCTCGTTCATGCCCGGGATGAGGAAGAGCAGCCCGACCGAACGGTTGAGAAGAATGTTCTCCAGCGTGTCGAGCCGGTTGTTGCCGGGCCGGTCGGGGATGGCGATGGTCTTCTCGTCGAGCACGGCGGCAAAGCCCGGCCTGTCGCCCTTCGGCGTCACATCGGCATTGCCGGCGCCGTCGGAGGAGCCGATCAGCACGAAGGGGCTTTTGCCGATGAAGGAACGGCTGTGGCCATCCAGCGCCTTCAGTTCCTTGCGGATCGAGCCGTCGGTCGGCCGAGGCGTCTTGTAGATCGTTCTCAGCTCTTCGCGCGTGGTGACGAATTCCATGCCGTCTCCTTGATCGTTACTTGCCGGGCTTCCCTTCTGTTCCGGTCTTGCCTTCAAGCGAATGGCGCATGATCAGCGGCATCTGGCTGAAGGTGAAGAGAAGGGTGATGGGCATGATGCCCCAGACCTTGAAGGTAACCCAGGCGTCAGTGGAAAAATTCCGCCAGACAACTTCGTTGACAAGGGCCAGGAACAGGAAAAACAGGCCCCAGCGGAAAGTGAGTTTCTTCCAGCCCTCGGCATCGAGGCTGAAGGCCGAATCGAAGACGTAGCCGAGCAGCGACTTGCCGAAGAACAGGCCGCCGAGCAGCACGCCGCCGAACAGCATGTTGACGATTGTCGGCTTCATCTTGATGAAGATGTCGTCCTGCAGGTAGAGCGTCAGCGCGCCGAAGACGAAGACGACGACGCCCGACACCATCGGCATGATCGGCAAGGTGCGAGTGAGCAACCAGGACGCGGCCAGCGCGATCGCGGTCGCGGCCATGAACAGGCCGGTAGCGACGAAGATCGGTCCGCCGAATTCGGCCAGCACCGGAAATTTCTGCGACAGCCATGCGCCACGGGCGTTGGCGAAGAAGAACACCATCAACGGGCCGAGCTCCAGCACCAGCTTGAGCAGCGGATTGACGCCTTCCTTCTTCTGTTTCTGCGGGTCGGACGGGTCGCGTTCGAGGATGCGCGGGTTCATAGGCTTTCCTTCTTGCGCATGATCCTGTCCAAAAAGTCTGCAACTTCCTGGGATCAAGCTTGTTATGCCACTCCAGCGATCGCCCTGGCGAACTCGCTTGCGGAGAATGGTTCGAGGTCGTCGACCTGTTCGCCGACGCCGATGAAATAAACCGGCAATTTGTGCTTTGCCGCAATCGCCACCAGAATACCGCCGCGTGCCGTGCCGTCCAGCTTGGTCATCACCAGGCCGTTGACGCCGGCGACATTGCGGAAGATCTCGACCTGGTTGAGCGCGTTCTGGCCGGTGGTGGCGTCGACCGTCTGCAGCACGGTGTGCGGCGCCTCCGGATCGAGCTTGCCCAGCACCCGGACGATCTTTTCGAGTTCCGCCATCAGCTCGGTCTTGTTCTGCAGCCGCCCGGCGGTGTCGATGATCAGCACGTCGGAGCCGGCTTGCCTGGCCTGTTCGAAGGCATCGTAGGCGAGGCCGGCGGCGTCGGCGCCAAGCTTCGAGGCGATGACCGGCGACCTGGTGCGCTCGCCCCAGATCTTCAATTGCTCGATCGCCGCGGCACGGAACGTGTCGCCGGCGGCGAGCATCACCGACAGGCCGCCGTCGGTCAGCTTTGCCGCCAGCTTGCCGATGGTCGTGGTCTTGCCGGTGCCGTTGACGCCGACGACAAGGATGACATGCGGCTTGTGGCTGAGGTCGAGCTCCAGCGGCAAGGCGACATGGGTCAGCACCTTCTCCACCTCGGTCGCCATGATGGCGCGCACTTCCGTCTCGGAGACGTCCTTGCCGTAGCGGCTGGCAGCCAGCGAATCGGTGATGCGCAAAGCCGTCTCCATGCCGAGATCGGCGCGGATCAGCACGTCCTCCAGATCCTGCAGCGTGTCCTCGTCGAGCTTGCGCTTGGTGAAGACGCCGGCGATGTTGCCCGACAGTTCCCGGGAAGAGCGGGCGAGCCCCTCCTTCATGCGCTGGAACCACGAGCGTTTCGGCGCCGGTTCCGGCGCCTTCTGCGGTTCGGCTCTCTGCTCGACCTTCCTGGTGACGGTGACCTTGCCGGGAGCCGGCTTTGGCTCCGGTGGCGGTTGCGGAACGGGCTCGCGCTTTACCTCCCCATCGAGGGGAGGGTGGGGCGCTGGAATGGCTTCAGGTTCGGGCGCAATCTCCGCAAGGACCGGCTTTGCCTCGACTGGCGCCGGCTGGCGAATGGGGGGCGGGATCTCGGCCGCCGGCGCCTCAGGCTCGGGCGCAGTTAAGGGGGCCCCGGCTGGCGGTGCGGCATCCTGCGCAGGTCCGCGCTGCCCCTCACCATTACCCTCTCCCCGTAAGGGACGGGGAGAGGGGGACGTCAGCGTCGGAGCTTCTTCTTTGCCGCTTTCAAAAGGAGGCTCGGCGGGACGATCAGCACGCTTCTCCCCGTCACTATACGGGGAGAAGGTGCCGGCAGGCGGATGAGGGGCAGCGTCACGTTCGGATGACGGACCCTCAGTCTGGACGATCTCAGGCTGCGTCAGCGTTGGCTCAGGAATTTCCTCCGGCTCTGGCTCCGGAGGAGACTCGACGGGAGCCGCCGGAATCTCCTCTGGCGCCGGCTCCTCGGCAGGCGGCTGCAACTCCTCTACCGGAGCAGGTTCCGGCTGGATTTCAGGCTCGGGCGGAATCGTCGGAGCGGGCTCGGCCTCTTCAACAGGCGCCGGTTTCAGCGCCTCGAGCGCGTCCCATTTGATCGGCGGCAGCGGTGCGGTCTCGTCGATCCGCTCCTCGACCACCTCCTTCTTGCCGAACGAAAATATCTTCTTGAAAAAACCAGCCATGTTCTTGCGTCTCAGGCGGCGCGGGCGGCAAACGGCGCCGCGATCAGTCTGACACCGTCATCGCCGGCGATAGCGGCGTCAACGATTTCGCCCGGCGCGCCGGCGGAGACCGCAGCGAGCGTGAACCCTTCGGTGCGGCCGAGCCCGTCGCGCTCGACCAGGATCGACTGGCGTGTTCCGGCGAGCGAGGAAAGGTGGCTGCGATAGGCGGCGTCACCGGCGGTGCGCAGCCGTGACGCACGCTGCTTGACCAGTTCGCGGCGAAGCTGCGGCATGCGCGCGGCGGGGGTGCCTTCGCGCGGCGAAAACGGAAAGACGTGGAGATGCGTCAGCCCGCATTCCTCGACGATCTCCAGCGATTTTTCGAACATGGCGTCCGTCTCGGTCGGGAAGCCGGCGATGATGTCGGCGCCGAAAACGATGCCGGGACGCAATTTGCGCAAATCCTGGCAAAAACGGATCGACTGATCCCGGTTGTGACGGCGCTTCATCCGTTTCAGGATCATGTCGTCACCGGACTGCAGCGACAGATGCAGATGCGGCATCAGCCGGGGCTCGGTGGCGATGGCGTCGAGCAGATCGTCGTCAGCCTCGATCGAATCGATCGAGGAAAGGCGCAGGCGTTTCACGTCAGGCACCTGCTTCAGGATTGTCTTGACCAATTTGCCGAGTTTCGGGCTGCCCGGCAGATCGGCGCCGAAACTTGTCATGTCGACGCCGGTCAGCACGATCTCGGCATAGCCATTGCCGCTCAGCCGCTTGACCTGCTCGACCACGGCGCCCATCGGCACCGAGCGCGAATTGCCGCGGCCATAGGGGATGATGCAGAAGGTGCAGCGGTGGTCGCAGCCGTTCTGAATCTGGACGAACGCCCGCGCCCGGCCTTCGATGGCGTCGACCATGTGGCCGGCCGTCTCGCGCACCGAAAAGATATCGTTGACGCGAGCCTTCTCGGTGTCGTTGACGCCGAAATCCGGCAGCGCGCGATAGGAATGCGCCTTCAGCTTTTCCTCATTGCCAAGGACGAGATCGACCTCGTCCATGGCGACGAAATTCTGCGGCTCGGTCTGCGCGGCGCAGCCGGTGACGATGATGCGGGCCTGCGGGTTCTCGCGGCGGGCCTTGCGGATCGACTGTTTTGCCTGGCGCACCGCCTCGCCGGTGACGGCGCAGGTGTTGAAGATGATGGCGCCGCCTTCCAGCGCGCCAAGGCCGGCGCTTTCCGCCTCTCGCCGCATCACCTCGGATTCATAGGTGTTCAGCCGGCAGCCGAAGGTGACGACGTCAACACTTTTGGGAAGAGCGGGACCCTTCTTGGCAAGCGCGGCCATCAGGCGGCGCTTTCGGTGTCGCGGGCCCACACGCCGGTCGCCGGGTCGACGCTGCCGGAAAATTCCCATTCGGCGGCGCCGGTGAGGATGACGTGATCGTCGCCGCGCCACTCGACATGCAAGGAGCCACCTCCGGGCGTCACCAGGGAGACGCTGCGTCCGGTCCGCCTGGTGCGCGCGGCAGCGACGGCGGCGGCACAGGCCGCTGTGCCGCAGGCCTTGGTCAGGCCGGCGCCGCGCTCCCAGGTGCGGATGACCATCGTCTCGGTCGAGGTCACCCGCGCGATGGTGATGTTGGCGCGTTCGGGGAAGATCGGGTGGTTTTCGAGCAGCGGACCGAAGCGGTCGAGCTCATAGGACCAGACGTCGCGATCGACCCAGAAGATGGCGTGCGGATTGCCCATCGACACGACCGAGGGCGAGTGCAGCACCGGCGCGTCGATCGGGCCGACCTGCAGCTCGATCATGCGGGTATCGCGGAATTCCTCGGCGAGCGGAATATCCTGCCAGCCGAAATGCGGCTTGCCCATGTCGACCGAGATCAGCCCGTCGGCATGTTCTTCAGCGTTGAGGATGCCGGCGACGGTCTCGAAGGCGAATGTCTTCTGGCCGGTCTCGGCGGCAAGCGCCTGCACCACGCAGCGCATGCCGTTGCCGCAGGCCTGCGCGCCGGTTCCGTCGGAATTCAGGATGTCGATGAAAAAGGCAGTGCCCGGCGTTCTGGCGTCGTGGATCGCCATGATCTGATCGAACTTCGTCGCGGCATCGGCATTGAGCGCAAGGGCGGCAGCCGGCGCCACCCGGTCGGCGCGACCACGCATGTCGGCAACGATGATTTCGTTGCCGATGCCGCTCATCTTGGCGAAGGGGGCAGTGCTTGCCATGGATCGAAAGGTCTCATGCCGGTTTGGCGCCTATATGGCGGATAGCGGCCGGAATTACCAGTGCGAGACGCCAGCGCGACGTGCGTCGAGTTGGACGCACAAAGTACGCTCTGACATTTTAAAACCTGCGCATCGTGCTTCCTGAAAATCGATTCCGATTTTCGGGCGGATGCGGCTAAAGCGCGTCGCGTTTGAGCCGATTCATGCAACGCGCTTTAGGTTCTTGTTTTATCCATGTCGTTATCGCAATACCGCTACGCACTTTTGCGCGACATGCATTACGCCACCGCCAAGACGCCAAGCATGACCAGCAGGAAGATGATCAACACGATGCCGATGAGAATGCGGGCGCCGGTGGCGGCGGCTCCGGCCAATGCCGGCATGCCGAGCAGGCTGGCCGCGGCCGCGATTATCAGAAGAATGACAATCCATTTGATCATGGGAAATCCCTCGCAGCCGACGGTTGTGGACCACCACCAACGCGTTTACGACGTCCCGGGTTCCCCCCGGGGGCCTCTGGGGTCGCCAGCCTAGAGCGCCGGCACGTCCCAGACTTCGCCGGGACGCAGGGCGCGAAAGCGTTCTTGCGGGACACCTTGATCGTCGAGGGCCTCGCCAAGCTTTCTTGCCGGCTCGTCGATCGGCTCGTTGGTGAGCCGGAACGTGCCCCAATGGCAGCCGGCGGCATAGGCGGCGTCGCACAACAGCATGCCTCGCACCGCCTCCTCCGGGTTCTGGTGGTGTGGCGCCATGAACCAGCGCGGCTCGTAGGCGCCGATCGGCAGGATGGCGAGGCGGAAGCCGCCGTGCCTTGCGGCCATCAGCCGGTAGTTGATGCCATCGTGGAAACCGGTGTCGCCGGCGAAATAGACTTTTCCGCACGGCGTCTCGACCACAAAGCCCGCCCACAGCGCCATGCGCCGGTCGCGGGTGCCGCGTGCCGACCAATGGTGCACCGGCTCGACATGGACTGCGACGTCGTTGCCGATCTCGACCCGCTCGCCCCAGTCATGCACGGAAAGCCGCATGCCGGGAACGCCGGGGTCGATGATGGCGTCGTTGCCGAGCGGCGTCAGCACCAGCGGGTCGTGCTTTGTCCTCAGCCGCTTCAGCGTGGCGAGGTCGAGATGATCGTAGTGGTTGTGGCTGACCAGCACGAGGTCGATCGGCGGCAGGTTGGAGAAGGCGATGCCCGGCGGATTGACCCGTTTCGGCCCGGCAAAGGGGAGCGGCGAGGCGCGCCGCGACCAGACCGGGTCGGTGAGGATGTTCAGGCCGGCTGTCTGGATGAGCAGCGTGGAATGGCCGACCATGGTCAGCCTCAGTTCGGAGCCGTCGATCCGTTTGGCCGGTGTCGCCTGATGAAACGGACTTGGATTCGCCGACGGCCATTTCGAGCGTTCGCCGCCCAGCTGCCACTTCAAAAGATCGGAAAAGCGGGCAGGCAACTTGCCGTTGGGATTGAAGAACAAGGTGCCGTCGAAATGATCGCTGGGCGGCCCGCTATAATAGCGGTTGGCCGCCCTTTTCCTCGCAGCCAAGATTTCGCCTCCGGCAAGGTTCGGTTTCATCAGAGATAGGACCGAAGCGGGCTGGCGCAAGCATTTGGCGGCCGGACGCCAAGGGCAGGCCTGTCCTGGCAAACCGCTGCGCAGTCTCGCGTCAGACCCCAGGGCAGGTTTTCGGGCGGCACGCATTTGTGGCAAAGTTGCAACAGGTGCCGCCGCAAATGCTATTTTAACCATACAGGGTTGAAATTTTGCCACCTTCTCCGTCTTGGTAAAGGAGATATTGTGCGGACGGCAGCCCGGCCGGATCCGACGGAGGTTTGAAATGAATTTTTCGAAAACCGGTCTGCTGGCCGTATCGCTGGCCGCGCTCTTTGCGAGCGGCTGTTCAACGTCACGGTTCTCGCCGATGGACCAGCAGCCGGCGCCGCTGGAAGCCGCGCCCTCCGGCAAGGTGACCGCCAACCAGCTGCCGCCGCCGGCGTCGCCCGGCACGGCTGACCCGTCGAAATTTCCGACGGCGCCGCAAGGCACGCTAAACCCGCAGGTCGCCTCACTGCCGCCGGACGGAACGGCTCCGGCCGGAGCCCCGGATCTTACCGCAAGCAGCGTCGCCGGCGTGTGGAAGGCCAGCGTGTCCGGCCAGAGCTGCCAGGTGGCGACGCCGCAAACCAAATTCGGCTCCGGCTATCGGGCTGGACCACTGCATTGCCCGGCACCGATCGACGGCATCAAATCCTGGAACGTCGCCGGCAAGCAGCTGACGCTGTACGACGCGAATGGCGGCACGCTGGCACGGCTCTATTCCTCGGGCGGAGAGAAATTCGACGGCCAGACTTCCAACGGCCTGCCGATCTCGCTTACAAGAGGCTGACCCGCCCGCCCCTATTGTTTTTACGCGATTCCGGGCCGAAAACCGCGACACGCTTTTCCCGGAATTGCTCTCTTTTGTTTTTACGCAATTCCGGACAGAAAACCGCTACACATTTTTCTTGGAATTGCTCCGGAACGACGTGATCGATGCATCTGCGCGACGGCCTTCAGACCCATGCGACCGTCCGGCAGCGCTACGACCATCTGGTTGTGTCAGGCCTGATCGACCGCGATCGGGCGCAGGAGCGGGTCGTTGCGGCACTCGACCGGCTGATCGACGACATTTCGGCAAAACGGCTGGCGCACAAATCGAGCGCGCTGGGCTGGCTGTTCGCTCGCAAGCGCGAGACGCGCGAGGCCGTCAAGGGCCTCTATATCCACGGCGGCGTCGGCCGCGGCAAGACCATGCTGATGGACATGTTCTTCGAGCTGGTGCCGGTCCGGCGCAAGCGGCGTGTGCATTTCAACGATTTTATGGCCGATGTGCAGGACCGCATCCAGAAGCACCGGCAGGCGCGTAAAGAGGGCACCGTCAGGGAAGACGACCCGATCGCGCCGGTGGCCCGCGCGTTGGCCGAGGAAGCCTGGGTGCTGTGCTTCGACGAGTTTTCCGTCACCGACATCGCCGACGCGATGATCCTGTCGCGGCTGTTTTCGGCGCTGTTTGCCAACGGCGTCGTGCTGGTCGCCACGTCCAATGTCGCGCCGCAGGATCTCTACGGCGACGGCTTGAACCGCAAGCTTTTCCTGCCCTTCATTGGCATCCTGGAGCGGCATGCGCAGGTGATTGCCCTCGATGCCGACAAGGACTATCGGCTGGACAAGCTCAGCCGCCTGCCGGTCTATGTCACCCCTGCCGATGCCGCCGCCGATGCTGTTCTCGACGAGGCCTGGGAAGTGATGACGCATGGCAGGCCGACGCAGGCAGTGGCCCTGACGGTAAAGGGCCGGCAGGTCGTCGTGCCGCGCGCCGCCGGCGAAGCGGCGCGGTTTTCTTTTGCCGATCTCTGCGAAAGCCCGCTCGGCGCCCGCGATTTCCTGGCGATTGCCAGCCGCTTCTCGACCGTCTTCATCGATCATGTGCCGGTGCTTGGCGAAGGCATGCGCAACGAGGCGAAGCGCTTCATCCTGCTGATCGACACGCTCTACGACCATCATGTGCGGCTGGTGGTGAGCGCCGCCGCACCGCCAGCGGGGCTTTATACGGCCAGGCGCGGCAACGAGGTCTTCGAGTTCGAGCGCACCGCGTCGCGGCTGATCGAGATGCAGAGCCACGAATGGCTGGAAGACTGGATGGAGAGGCAGAAGGCGACGCTGACCGAAGCGCAGCAGGCTCGAGCCTGAAGATAGTCTCCGGAAGGTCGCTTCGCGCCCCCCTCTGTCCCGCCGGCAATGGCCATGAGGCGAAATAATCCAGCCTGACCGGTTCATCGAACACATCTTCGGCGACCCGCTTCACAAGGGCGTCATCGCCGGGAAACAGCCTTCTTATTTCCATCTTCATTGCGTAATCTTCCCAAGTCGGCTTACGAACTTTGACGTTTACGTAAATCCCATCTCATCTAACCGATTGAAAAATCTCACTCCAAAATAATCGTTTGAATATTCTATGCGCCGGGGCTATTGGGTGCGGCGAAATCTTTGCGGCTTCCCCGCTGCATTCCGGCCTCCTTCCTCGACGCCGTCATCCAATTCGTTAAGGGATTTGGGCGCCGTCACAGTCTAAGGGAAAACATCCTGACATGGCACGCAACAAGATAGCGCTCATCGGCTCGGGCATGATCGGCGGCACGCTCGCCCACATGATCGGCCTCAAGGATCTCGGCGATGTTGTGCTGTTCGATATCGCCGAGGGCATCCCGCAAGGCAAAGGGCTGGATATCGCGCAGTCGTCGCCGGTCGATGGGTTCGATTCCAGGCTGACCGGCGTCAATGATTATGCCGGCATAGAGGGTGCCGACGTCTGCATCGTCACCGCCGGCGTGCCGCGCAAGCCCGGCATGAGCCGCGACGACCTTTTGGGCATCAATCTGAAGGTCATGGAGCAGGTTGGCGCGGGTCTCAAGAAATACGCGCCGAAAGCCTTCGTCATCTGCATCACCAACCCGCTCGACGCCATGGTCTGGGCGCTGCAGAAGTTCTCCGGCCTGCCGAAGAGCCATGTCGTCGGCATGGCCGGCGTGCTCGACAGTTCGCGCTTTCGCTATTTCCTGGCCGAAGAATTCAAGGTGTCGGTCGAGGATGTCACCGCCTTCGTGCTCGGCGGCCATGGCGATTCCATGGTGCCGATGATCCGCTATTCGACGGTCGCCGGCATCCCGCTGCCCGACCTCATCAAGATGGGCTGGACCTCGAAGGAAAAGCTCGACCAGATCGTGCAGCGCACCCGCGACGGCGGCGCCGAGATCGTCGGCCTGCTCAAGACCGGCTCGGCCTTCTACGCACCGGCCGCCTCGGCGATCGCCATGGCCGAAGCCTATCTCAAGGACAAGAAGCGCGTGCTGCCCTGTGCTGCGCATCTCTCCGGCCAGTATGGTGTCAAGAACACCTATGTCGGCGTGCCGGTGGTGATCGGCGCCGGCGGCGTCGAGCGCGTCATCGAGATCGAGCTCGGCAAGGCCGAGCAGAAGATGTTCGACAATTCGGTGGCGGCGGTGCAGGGCCTGTGCGAGGCTTGCGTCAAGATCGCTCCGCAACTCGCCGCCAAATGATCCGCCGCCAAGTGACCCGCCAGTAAAGTGATCTGGAGACAACGCGCATGAACATCCATGAATATCAGGGCAAGGCGCTGCTGAAGGGCTTTGGCGCGCCAGTGGCCGAAGGCGTACCGGTGTTTAGGGCAAGCGAGGCGGAAGCCGCCGCCAAGGCACTGCCCGGCCCGCTCTATGTGGTAAAAAGCCAGATCCATGCCGGCGGCCGCGGCAAGGGCAAGTTCAGGGAGCTTGGCCCCGACGCCAAGGGCGGCGTCAGGCTGGCGAAATCGGTGGCCGAAGTGGTCGCCAACGCCAAGGAAATGCTTGGCCACACGCTGGTCACCAAGCAGACCGGCCCGGCGGGCAAGCAGGTCAACCGCCTCTACATCGAGGACGGCGCCGACATCGAGCGCGAGCTCTATCTGTCGCTGCTGGTCGATCGCACCGTCGGCCGCATCGCTTTCGTCGTTTCGACCGAGGGCGGCATGGATATCGAGGCGGTCGCCCACGACACGCCGGAAAAGATCATCACCGTCGCCATCGACCCGGAAAAAGGCATAACGGCGGATGATTTGAAAGAACTCAACGGCGCGCTGAAGCTCGACGGCGACGCCGCCAAGGACGGCGAGACGTTGTTCCCGATCCTCTACAATGCCTTCGTCGAGAAGGACATGAGCCTGCTCGAAGTCAACCCGCTGATCGTCATGAAGAATGGCCGGTTGCGCGTGCTCGATGCAAAAGTGTCGTTCGACAACAACGCGCTGTTCCGCCATCCCGACGTGATGGAGTTGCGCGACATCACCGAAGAGGACGAGAAGGAGATCGAGGCGTCGAAATACGACCTCGCCTATGTCGCGCTCGACGGCAATATCGGCTGCATGGTCAATGGTGCCGGCCTTGCCATGGCGACGATGGATATCATCAAGCTCTATGGCGCCGAGCCCGCCAACTTCCTCGATGTCGGCGGCGGTGCGTCGAAGGAGAAGGTGACGGCGGCGTTCAAGATCATCACCAAGGACCCGGCGGTCAAAGGTATCCTGATCAACATCTTTGGCGGCATCATGAAGTGCGACATCATTGCCGAGGGCGTTATCGCAGCGGTCAAGGAAGTCGGCCTGCAAGTGCCGCTGGTGGTGCGGCTGGAAGGCACCAATGCCGAGCTCGGCAAGAAGATAATCAACGACAGCGGGCTCAACGTCGTCTCGGCCGACGATCTTGATGACGCAGCCAAGAAAATCGTGGCGGCGGTGAAGGGCTGATCTGGTGCCTCCGCACAAGATAAACCTGGTCGAGGCGGCGGATGCGAAGATCAAGAAGGTCTTCGATCCGCATATTGCCGGCGACGTGAATGACAGCCAGGTCAAGATCGCCAAGTTCGGCGATGTCTTCGACTGGCACGCGCATGACAACGAAGACGAAGCGTTCCTGGTTCTGCGCGGCCGCATCGCCATCGATTTTCGCGACGGCACGGTGGAGCTTGGCAGCGGCGAGTTCATCGTCGTGCCGCGGTCCGTCGAGCACCGGCCGCGCTCGCTGAGCGAACAGCCGGTGGTGCTGATGTTCGAGCCGGCGACGACGCTCAACACCGGCAACGCCAAAAGTGACCTCACCGTCGCCGATCTCAAGCGGCTGTAGGGAGCTTGTGCGAGGAAGAGAAATGAAGAACATCACTCTGGCGGTCGAAGACGAGGTTCTGGAGCAGGTCAAGCTGACGGCCGCTGAACAGGGAACGACCGTCGACGCCTTGGTGCGGGAGTTTTTCGCGACAGTGGCGGCGAAGCGCCGTGCCAACGACGGGGCTCGGCTAGCCCTGCTTAGGCTTGCCTACGAGGCTTCAGGCGACATGGGCAGCAAGACTTGGAACCGGGCAGCTCTCCATGACCGCTGAATGCCGCCTCGACAAGAACATGCTCGTCCATGCCGCCATCGGACACGATTGCAAGCGCGCGGAGTATGGCGCAACCATCGCCGCCGCCGGGCGCCTTGGCGTCAAGACACTTTACACCGAAGACCTCAACCACGGACAGGCCTACGGATCCGTGGTCGCCGTCAACCCCTTCCGCACTCACTGATCAGGTCGCTAAAAAATGTCCATTCTCGTCGACAAGAACACCAAGGTGCTCGTGCAGGGCCTGACCGGCAAGACCGGCACGTTCCATACCGAACAGGCGCTGGCCTATCACGGGACAAAAATGGTCGGCGGCATCCACCCGAAGAAGGGTGGCGAGACGTGGACCGGCGCCGCGGGCGAGAGCTTGCCGATCTTTTCCACCGTCGCTGAAGGCAAGGCGAAGACCGGCGCCAATGCATCTGTCGTCTATGTGCCGCCGGCAGGCGCCGCCGAGGCGATCCTGGAAGCGATCGAAGCCGAAATCCCGCTGATCATCTGCATCACCGAGGGCATCCCGGTGATCGACATGATCAAGGTCAAGGCGCGGCTCGACCGCTCGACATCGCGGCTGATCGGTCCCAACTGCCCCGGCGTCCTGACCCCCAACGAATGCAAGATCGGCATCATGCCCGGCAACATCTTCCGCAAGGGCTCGGTCGGCGTTGTTTCCCGCTCGGGAACGCTTACCTATGAGGCAGTGTTCCAGACCACGAATGTCGGTCTCGGCCAGACCACCGCCGTCGGCATCGGTGGCGACCCCGTCAAAGGCACTGAGTTCATCGACGTGCTGGAGATGTTCCTCGCCGACGACGAGACACAGTCGATCATCATGATCGGCGAGATCGGCGGCTCGGCCGAGGAAGACGCCGCGCAGTTCCTCAAGGAAGAAGCCAAGCGTGGCCGCAAGAAGCCGATGGCCGGTTTCATCGCCGGGCGCACGGCCCCGGCCGGCCGCACCATGGGTCACGCAGGCGCGGTGATTTCCGGCGGCAAGGGCGGCGCCGAGGACAAGATCGCGGCGATGGAATCGGCCGGAATAAAGGTTTCGCCGTCGCCGGCTCGGCTCGGCACGACGCTGGTCGAAGCGATAAAAGGTTAAGGCAGTAAGGGAGTAGGGCAGTATGGGAGTAGGGGAATAGGAAGAACGGGACGAACGATGGCTAGTGCCTGGTTTTCCCTACTGCCCTACTCCCTTACTGCCCTACTCCCCTCCAAAACAGGAGACGGAGCCAGGCTCCGCGGAAAAAATGGCAAGACAAGATCAGGCCAACGACCAATTTTCGCTTACCTCTTTCCTCTATGGCGGCAATGCCGACTACATCGACGCGCTCTACGCCGCCTATGAGGACGATCCCGCTTCGGTCGACCCCGAATGGCAGGATTTCTTCGCGGCGCTGAAGGACGACGCCGGCGATGTCCGCAAGAATGCCAAGGGCGCCTCATGGGCCAAGCCCTCGTGGCCGCTGCAGGCCAATGGCGAACTGGTCTCGGCGCTCGACGGCGATTGGGGCATCGTCGAGAAGCACATCGAGAAGAAGGTCCAGAACAAGGCGGTGATGAACGGGGTCACCCTGTCCGACGCCGACGTCCATCAGGCGACGCGCGATTCCGTCCGCGCCATCATGATGATCCGCGCCTACCGCATGCGTGGCCATTTGCACGCCAATCTCGACCCGCTCGGCATCGCCAAGCTCGAGGATTACAACGAGCTGTCGCCGGAAAACTACGGCTTCACATCAGCCGACTACGACCGCCCGATCTTCCTCGACAATGTGCTCGGGCTCGAATTCGGCACCATCCGGCAGATGCTCGACATCCTGACCCGCACCTATTGCTCGACGCTCGGCGTCGAGTTCATGCATATTTCCGATCCCGAGGAGAAGGCCTGGATCCAGGCGCGCATCGAGGGCACCGACAAGGAGATCTCCTTCACCGCCGCCGGCAAGAAGGCGATCCTGCAGAAGCTGGTCGAGGCGGAAGGCTTCGAGCAGTTCATCGACGTCAAGTACAAGGGCACCAAGCGCTTCGGCCTCGACGGCGCCGAGGCGCTGATCCCGGCGCTGGAGCAGATCGTCAAGCGCGGCGGCCAGCTCGGCATGAAGGAGATCGTGCTCGGCATGGCGCATCGCGGCCGGCTGAACGTGCTCTCCCAGGTGATGGCCAAGCCGCACCGCGCCATCTTCCACGAGTTCAAGGGCGGCTCGGCCGCGCCCGACGAGGTCGAGGGCTCGGGCGACGTGAAGTACCATCTCGGTGCTTCGTCGGACCGCGAGTTCGACGGCAACAAGGTGCACCTGTCGCTGACCGCCAATCCATCGCACCTGGAAATCGTCGATCCGGTGGTGATGGGCAAGGCGCGGGCCAAGCAGGACTCTCTGTTCGGCCGCAGTCGCGAGGAGATCGTGCCGCTGGAAGAGCGCGCCAAGGTGCTGCCGCTGCTCCTGCATGGCGACGCCGCCTTTGCCGGCCAGGGCGTGATTGCCGAAATCCTCGGCTTGTCCGGCCTGCGCGGCCACCGCGTCGCCGGCACGCTGCACTTCATCATCAACAACCAGATCGGCTTCACCACCAATCCGCGCTTCTCGCGCTCGTCGCCCTATCCGTCGGATGTCGCCAAGATGATCGAGGCGCCGATCTTCCACGTCAATGGGGACGATCCGGAAGCCGTGGTCCATGCCACCAAGGTGGCGATCGAATTCCGCATGAGGTTCCACAAGCCTGTCGTGGTCGACATGTTCTGCTACCGCCGCTTCGGCCACAATGAGGGCGACGAACCGGCCTTCACCCAGCCGATCATGTATCGCAACATCCGCAACCATAAGACGACCGTGCAGATCTATGCCGACCGGCTGATCGCCGAAGGCCATATCGGCCAGGCCGAATTCGACAAGCTGAAGGCCGACTGGCGGGCACATCTCGAGCAGGAATTCGAGGTCGGCCAGCACTATAAGCCCAACAAGGCCGACTGGCTGGATGGCGCCTGGTCGGGCCTGCGCACAGCCGACAACCAGGACGAACAGCGGCGCGGCAAGACCGCCGTGCCGGTCAAGACGCTGAAGGAAATCGGCAAGAAGCTGACCGAGGTGCCGAAGGATTACGAGGCGCACAGGACGATCCTGCGCTTTCTCGAGAACCGCCGCCAGGCGATCGAGTCGGGCGAAGGCATCGACTGGTCGACGGCCGAGGCGCTGGCTTTCGGCGCCATCCTCCTCGACGGCAATCCGGTCCGGCTGTCCGGACAGGATTCGGAACGCGGCACGTTCTCGCAACGCCACTCCGTGCTCTACGACCAGCGCGATGAAACACGCTACATCCCGCTCAACAATCTATCGGCGGCGCAGGCCGGCTTCGAGGTCATCAACTCGATGCTGTCGGAAGAGGCCGTGCTCGGCTTCGAATACGGCTACAGCTTGGCCGAGCCGAAGGCGCTGACGCTTTGGGAAGCACAGTTCGGCGATTTCGCCAATGGCGCCCAGGTGGTGTTCGACCAGTTCATCTCGTCGGGCGAGCGCAAGTGGCTCAGGATGTCGGGCCTCGTCTGCCTGCTGCCGCATGGCTATGAAGGCCAGGGGCCGGAACATTCGTCGGCCAGGCTCGAGCGCTTCCTGCAGCTTTGCGCCGAAGACAACATGCAAGTGGCCTACTGCACGACGCCGGCCAACTACTTCCACATCCTGCGCCGGCAGTTGAAGCGGGATTTCCGCAAGCCGCTGATCCTGATGACGCCGAAGTCGCTGCTGCGCCACAAGCGGGCGGTGTCGACGCTGCCGGAGATGTCGGGCGAAAGCGCGTTCCACCGGCTGTTGTGGGACGATGCCCAACAACTCCCCGGCCAGGCGATCAAGCTCACCAAGGATTCGAAGATTCGCCGCGTCGTGCTCTGCTCGGGCAAGGTCTACTACGACCTCTACGAGGAGCGCGAGAAGCGCGGCATCAACGACATCTATCTGCTGCGCGTCGAACAGCTCTATCCGTTCCCGGCCAAGGCGCTGATCACCGAACTGTCACGCTTCCGCAACGCCGAGATGGTGTGGTGCCAGGAGGAGCCCAAGAACATGGGCGCCTGGTCGTTCATCGATCCCTATCTGGAATGGGTGCTGGCGCATATCGACGCCAAGCACCAGCGGGTGCGCTATACCGGCCGGCCGGCCGCCGCGTCGCCGGCGACCGGATTGATGTCGAAGCATCTCGCCCAGCTTGCCGCCTTGCTCGAAGACGCGCTCGGTGAATAGAACAGAGCTCGGCGAATAGAACAGAACCGACAGAAAAACGGACAGGCACAATGGCTACCGAAATCCGCGTCCCCACTCTTGGCGAATCCGTCACCGAGGCGACCATCGGCAAATGGTTCAAGAAGGTGGGCGATGCGATCGCCACCGACGAGCCGCTGGTCGAGCTCGAAACCGACAAGGTAACGGTCGAAGTGCCGGCCGCGGCCGCAGGAACGCTCAGCGAGATCGCCGTCAAGGAAGGCGAGACGGTCGAAGTCGGTGCTTTGCTCGGCATGATTTCGGCGGGCAATGGAGCAAAGGCGGCAGCACCCGAAGCCGCGAAGGCGTCAACATCCGAAGCGAAGCAGGACGCGGTATCGCAGGCCTCGGCGCCGACCGCCGCAGCCACCGTCAAGCAAGCCGCGGCCGAGACCGCCAAGATCGCCGGCGATGCCGGGCCGATCGAGGCGCGCGCGATGCCGCCGGCGCCAGCGGCGGCGAAGCTGCTGGCCGAGAGCAATCTCGCGGTCGACCAGATCTCGGGTTCCGGCAAGCGCGGCCAGGTGCTCAAGGGCGACGTGCTCGACGCGATCGCCAGGGGCGCTCCGTCGCAGCCTTCCGAGACGCCGAAGGCCCCTGCACCGGTCGCCGCCCGTGCGCCGTCCTCGGCCGACGACGCGTCGCGTGAAGAGCGGGTGCGCATGACCAAGCTGCGGCAGACTATCGCCCGCCGCCTCAAGGAAGCGCAGTCGACCGCCGCCATGCTGACCACCTTCAACGAGGTGGACATGAGCGCGGTGATGGCGCTCAGGACCAAATACAAGGATGTGTTCGAGAAGAAGCACGGCGTGAAGCTGGGCTTCATGGGCTTCTTCACCAAGGCCGTCACCCATGCGCTGAAGGAAATCCCTTCCGTCAATGCCGAGATCGACGGCACCGACATCATCTTCAAGAACTACGCCCATATCGGCGTCGCCGTCGGCACCGAAAAGGGCCTCGTCGTGCCGGTGGTGCGCGATGCCGACCAGATGGGAATAGCCGAGATCGAGAAAGATATCGGCAGGCTGGGCATCGCCGCGCGTGATGGCAAGCTGTCGGTCGCCGATATGCAAGGCGGAACGTTTACGATTTCCAACGGCGGCGTTTACGGTTCGCTGATGTCGACGCCGATCCTCAATGCGCCGCAGTCGGGCATTCTGGGCATGCATAAGATCCAGGAGCGGCCGGTGGTGGTCGGCGGCCAGATCGTAATCCGACCGATGATGTATCTGGCGCTCTCCTACGATCACCGCATCGTCGACGGCAAGGAAGCGGTGACCTTCCTGGTGCGGGTCAAGGAAAGCCTGGAGGATCCGGAGCGGCTGGTGCTCGATCTCTAGGCCCGGTCGAGGTGAGCCGGAGAATGGATCTGCGCCACCGAATGAGTTCCTCTCGTTTGCACTCCGGAATGTTTTTCGCAGCTGTGCTCGCGGCCGGCATTGCGCAGACGGGATCGGCAGCGTTTGCCGCATGCCCGCTCGAACTCGCCGTCTATGGCGATGCCGAAAGTGCGGCCGAGATCGATTTCAGGCCGACCGGGGGATCGGCTGTCGTCACCAACACCTTCAAGATGGTGCTCGATAACGATGTCGTTCTCGACGGGATCGTCATGTGGACGCAAGGCGTGGCGCGGCCGCATGGTTCGCTGATGTACAAATGCCCGACAGGCGATGTCACCGGCGACGAGCTCGCCGCCTGCACGCTGTGGGAGGGGGTCGTCTACAGTGCGGATGACAAGGGCAACATCGCTCTGCTGCCGGCCGAAGGCGTCGACGCGCCGAAGACCCTGATCTTTCCCGACCTCGGACCGTCGCTGCAGAGGTCGACAGCCTATGGCGCCAACGGGTTTTCAAAGGTGCCGTGGGACGTTTTTTCGCTGAAGGGCTGTCAGGAATGAGCGCGCCCAAAAAAGTGCTGCTGGTGACCGGCGGCGGCCGCGGCATCGGCGCTGCCACATCCAGGCTTGCCGTCACGGCTGGATACCGTGTTGCGATCAACTACGCATCGAATGAGGCTGCTGCCACGGCGCTTGTCGAGGCAATCGAACAGGCCGGCGGCGAAGCGCTGGCCATCAAGGGCGACGTTGGCAGCGAGGCCGATATCCAGGCGATGTTCGAGAGGGTCGATCATGTCTTCGGGCCGCTCGATGCGCTCGTCAACAACGCTGGCGTGGTCGACCAGAGGGCGCGTGTCGACGAAATGAGCGGAGCACGGCTGGAGCGCATGATGCGCACCAACGTCATTGGCCCCATGCTCTGTGCCCGCGAAGCGGTGAAGCGCATGTCGACCAGCCATGGCGGCAACGGCGGCGCCATCGTCAATGTCTCCTCGATTGCAGCGAGAATTGGCGGGCCGGGCGAATATGTCGACTACGCTGCCTCGAAGGGCGCGATCGATTCCTTCACGATCGGCCTGGCGCGCGAGGTGGCCGGCGAAGGCATTCGCGTCAACGCGGTCAGTCCAGGGATTGTCGATACCGAAATTCATGCCTCCGGCGGACAGCCGGATCGCGTCGAGAGGATGCGTCACGGCGTGCCGATGCAAAGGGCGGGAACCGCCGAAGAGGTCGCCGCGGCAATTCTCTGGCTCCTGTCGGACGGGGCGTCCTATACGACAGGCGCGAATTTGGAAGTGGGCGGCGGCCGCTAATCCCAGACAAGGCTGAGTGCAGACCAGAAGGAAAAATCATGGCTTATGACGTCGTTATCATCGGATCGGGACCAGGCGGCTATGTCTGCGCCGTCAAGGCGGCACAGCTCGGCCTGAAGACGGCGGTGGTCGAGAAGAACCCGACCTTCGGCGGCACCTGCCTCAATATCGGCTGCATCCCGTCCAAGGCGCTGCTGCATGCCTCCGAGATATTTTCTGAGGCCGGTCATTCCTTCGACACGCTGGGCGTCGAAATCGGCGCGCCGAAGCTCAATCTGGAAAAGATGATGGCGCACAAGGACGCGACAGTGGCGTCCAACGTCAACGGCGTCGCCTTCCTGTTCAAAAAGAACAAGATCGACAGCTTTCGCGGCACCGGCAAGGTCCTGTCCGCCGGAAAAGTGTCGGTGACCGGCGAGGACGGCAAGGTCGAGGAGATCGAGACCAGGAACATCGTCATCGCCACCGGCTCCGATGTCACCGGCATCCCGGGCGTCAAGGTCGAATTTGACGAGAAAGTGATCATGTCGTCGACCGGCGCGCTGTCGCTGGACAAGGTGCCGGGCCACCTGGTGGTGGTCGGCGGCGGCGTCATCGGGCTGGAGCTCGGCTCGGTATGGGCCCGGCTCGGCGCCAAGGTGACCGTCGTCGAGTTCCTCGACACCATTCTCGGCGGCATGGACGGCGAGGTCGCCAAGCAGTTCCAGCGCATGCTGTCCAAGCAAGGCATCGAATTCAGGCTCGGCGCCAAGGTGACCGGTGTCGCCAAGGCCAAGAAGGGCGCCACCGTCACCTTCGAGCCGGTCAAGGGCGGTGCGGTCGAGACGATCGAGGCGGATGCGGTGCTGATCGCGACGGGACGCCGGGCCTATTCGGACAGTCTCGGGCTGAAGGAGGCCGGGGTCGAGGTCGACGAGCGCGGCCGGGTCAAGACCGACGGCCATCTCACCACCAATGTCCCCGGCATCTATGCCATCGGCGACGTCATCGCCGGGCCGATGCTCGCCCACAAGGCCGAGGACGAGGGCGTGGCGGTGGCCGAGATCATTGCCGGCCAGGCCGGCCATGTGAATTACGGGGTGATCCCGAACGTCGTCTACACCAGTCCGGAAATCGCCTCGGTGGGCAAGACAGAGGAAGAGCTGAAGTCGGCCGGCATCGACTACAAGGCCGGCAAGTTTCCGTTCAGCGCCAATGGCCGGGCGCGCGCCATGCTGCACACCGACGGCTTCGTGAAGATCCTGGCGGACAAGCAGAGCGATCGCGTGCTCGGCGTCCACATCGTCGGCTTCGGCGCCGGCGAGATGATCCACGAGGCGGCGGTGCTGATGGAGTTCGGCGGCTCGTCGGAAGATCTTGCCCGCACCTGCCACGCCCATCCGACGATGTCGGAAGCGGTGAAGGAAGCGGCACTGGCGACCTTCTTCAAGCCGATCCACATGTAGGCCTTCCCAAGGAACTCCGGCAGCCATCTGACGGCTCAAAACAAAACGGCCCGCTTTTCAGCGGGCCGTTCGTATTTGAAGTCAGCAGCCGATCACTGCGGGGCTGGTGCGGGGGCCGGAGCAGGTGCTGGCTCTGCAGGTGCCGGAGCAGGTGCTGGCGCCGGAGCAGGCGCTGGTTCTGCTGGCGCCGGAGCGGGCGCTGGTTCTGCCGGCGCCGGGGCAGGTGCAGGCTCTGCAGGGGCCGGGGCAGGCGTTGGTTCAGCGGGCGCTGGCGCCGGGGCCGGCGTGGTTGCAGCCGGCGGTTCACCAGGCTCTGGCGCCTCACCGCTTGTTCCAAAAATATAATAAGCGACGATGGCCAGGATAACGACGACCAGGGCAATCAGCCAGCCGGTGCTGCCGCCACCCGACTTGGGAGGGGGGGTCGGAGTGGTGTACGGGTCGTTTGGATTCGCCATAAAAGTGTCCTCCGTGGATGAAAAGTATCAATCAACACACATCAACGCGCAATCGTTGAACAGGTTTCACGCTAGGAATCGAAAACGCCGAAAACAGGGCATTCTTCGCCGGGAATCGTTTGTCTGCAAGCACTTTACTCGCAAAACTCGCAGTGATCGAGCCATATTAGAGCTTTCGACCGACCTGTACTGAGACAAACCTCCGGCGATTCGGGCAAAGCGTCGCCCCGAATCACGCCTTGCCGGGTCTGCAACTCGACCGTGCAACTCAGTCGACGGCGGTGACGGTGTAGCCGGCCTTGCGGAAATCCTCGACCAGGCCCTCCGCGCCAGGGAGGTGCAGGGCGCCGACCGCCATGAACACGTTGCCCTTGGCGAGGATCGGCCTGGCATGGTCGATCATCACCTTGTTGCGGCTGGTGATCATGATTTCCTCGAAGGCGGCATAGCTTGCTGAATCGTCTTCGTCGCCGGGAAGGACGGCACGAAACAGCGGCCAGAGCATGCCGGTGTCGCCGCGCTGGTAAAGCACGATCATGGTTTCATTGACGTCGTTCACCCTGTCGCCGAGCTTCAGGGTGTCGACGAGGCCCTTCATGTGAAACGCAAGCGGCAGCGAGGCCATGGCGCGAAGCTGGTCGGCGACGGTCTCCAACCCATCGACGGCCTTGCCTGAGGCTTTGGCGTCCTCTGCAAGCTTGATGTCGAGCACCGGCGTGCCGCCGGCCTGGCGGGCCAGTTCACAGGCCGGCAGCGCGACCATGGTCGACAGCATCCACGGCTTCATCTTGGCAACGCTCGCCGGTGGAATGCCGCGCGCGTCGAGCGCCTTGTTCACCGCCGCCGCATCGTCCGGCGACAGCAGCGAGGATAGCGTGGTGCTGTCGGTGAACATCATCAGCTCCGGCTCTTTCAGGAACGCCGCCATCATCTTCTGCTTGTCGAGCACCTCCGTGGTCTCGATGACGACAGTGTCGGCGGCGTCAAAGGCCTTTTGCGCGGCGGGCGGCAGCGCGGTCACGCGCGGGTCGGTCATGTGCATGGTGCCGAACAGGAAGGACGGTCTTTCGCCCGCCTTTTCCAGTTTCCACAACAGGCCCTTACCGTTCGGTGTCGCGGCCGCTTCCGTCTCGATCTTGCGGTAGGCGGCCGGGTCGTGCTTCTGCAAGGCCGACAGCATGTCGGCGCCGGCGCAGACCTGGATTTCAGCCCCTGGGGTTTCAGCGCGCGCCCTGCCGGCGGCGAGCAGCGCGATGACGAGGAAAGAGAGGAAAAATAGGACGTTCAGCGCGACGAGCAGCTTCAGCGAAGCAAAGGCAGTGCGGTCGGCGATAGCAATGACGCGTTTCATGGCTCGCTTTTAGAGACAAAGAACGGCGAAACGGTTAACCGGCGCGGCAAAATTGTCTCGGACATCGTTCCACGGCGCATACCCTGGCTGCAACTTTGCGAAATCATGCGTCGTCTACGCCCGCGGGTGGGCCGCTTCATAGATTTCGAGCAGCCTCGCGGTGTCGACGCCAGTATAGATCTGCGTCGTCGACAGGCTGGCGTGGCCCAAAAGTTCCTGGATGGTGCGCAGGTCGCCGCCGCGCCCAAGCAGATGTGTGGCGAAGGAATGGCGCAACGCATGCGGCGTGGCGGTGTCCGGCAGATTGAGCGCCGAGCGCAGCTTGGCCATGTCGCGCTGGACGATGGCCGGGTTGAGCGGGCCGCCGCGGGCGCCGCGAAACAGCAGACCCTTCGGATCGAGATGATAGGGGCAGAGCCGGCGGTATTGGGCGATCGCCCGCAGCGCGATCGGCAGCACCGGCACCAGCCGCGTCTTGCCGCCCTTGCCGGTGACGCGCAGCACCGTTTCATCAGGCGACGACAGATCGCCGCCGGACAGGCCGAGCGCCTCGGAAATGCGCAGGCCCGAGCCGTAGAGCAGCGTCAGCACGGCGGCGTTGCGGGCGGCGATCCACGGTTGCTCCGCCAGCTGGCCTTCCACCGAAACGACGTGTTTCGCATCGCTTGCCGTCAGCGGCTTGGGCAGCGACTTCGGCTGCCGCGGCGCGCGCAGTGCCGCAGCACCCGCCGCATTGACGAGGCCGCGCCGCTCCAGAAAGCGCAGCAGCGAGCGGATGCCGGCGAGCCCCCGCCCAAGCGTGCGGGCGCCGGCGCCTCCGGCACGGCGGGCAGCCAGAAAGCCGCGCAGATCGGCCGGGCGCAGATCGGCTATATCCGAAATGCCGGGCGAGCCGCCGCAATGGCCGGTCAGGAAGTGCAGGAACTGGCGCGTGTCGCGCTCATAGGCTTCCACGGTTTCCGGCGACAGCCGGCGCTCGCGCGCCAGCATCTTGAGCCAGCTTTCGCGGGCCGCCTGAAGGTCTGGCTTGGCCGGGATGAGGAATTCCTGCATTGCGCTCTTCCGATATGCCGCTCTTCCATTTCCGGGCGATCTTCCGGCAGCCGGGTTAGGAAGCGGTGAAGAGCCGCGTCATTGAAATGACAAGAGCGTGGAGCTAGAGCAAGGCAAAGGATTTTTCCACCGATGACCAAACCGCAAAACCCTGTCCAGATGGCCGTGATCGGCGCCGCCCATGGCATCAAGGGCGAATTGCGCGTGAAAACCTTCACCGGCGATCCGCTGGCGCTGGCCGACTACGGGCCGCTCTATGCCAGGGACGGCCGCGCCTTCCAGATCGTCGACATCAGGCCGGCCAATAACGTCGTGGTGGTGCGCTTCAAAGGTATCAGCGACCGAAACGCTGCCGAGGCGCTCGCCGGCACGGAATTGTTCGTCGACCGCTCGATGCTGCCGGACGACGGCGAAGAGGACGAGTTCTATCATGCCGATCTCGTCGGGCTGGCGGTCCGGGACGATACCGGTGCTGACATCGGCAAGGTCGTCGCCGTGCATAATTTCGGCGGTGGCGATATCCTCGACGTGATGTTGGCGGGGCGCAAAGGCGTGCTGGTCCCGTTCACGCAGGCTGCCGTTCCTGACGTGTCGATCAAGGACGGTTTCGTCCGCATCGATCCGGCGGCGGCGGGCTTGATCGATGACGAAGACAGCGATGCTCCTGGCAGCGATGGTTTCGACCCGAAGGGCAGGCCGCGCGGGCCGAAGGACGCCGGGGGCAACCGGTGAGTTTTTCCGCCTCGGTGCTGACGCTCTATCCCGAAATGTTTCCCGGTGCACTCGGCGTGTCACTGGCCGGCCGGGCGCTGGAGGCCGGCACATGGTCGCTGGAAGCAATCCAGATCCGCGATTTCGCCACCGATCGCCATCGCACCGTCGACGACACGCCGGCCGGCGGCGGCGCCGGCATGGTGATGCGCGCCGACGTTCTGGCCAAGGCGATCGACCATAGCTCGCCACCGGGCGATCCACGACCACGGCTGCTGATGAGCCCGCGTGGAAAACCGCTGACGCAGGTGCGTGTGCGCGAACTGGCCGCGGGGCCGGGCGCGGTGATCGTCTGCGGACGCTTCGAAGGCGTCGACCAGCGGGTGATTGACGCGCGGGGGCTGGAGGAGGTCTCGGTCGGCGACTTCATCCTCTCCGGCGGCGAGCCGGCAGCGCTGGTGCTGCTCGACGCCGTGGTGCGGCTGTTGCCCGGCGTGATGGGCAATACGGTGTCGGGCGATGAAGAGAGCTTTGAAAACGGCCTGCTCGAACATCCGCACTACACGCGTCCGCAGGAATTCGAGGGCCGGCAAATCCCCGAGGTTCTCACCTCGGGCAATCATCAGAAGATCGCCGCGTGGCGACGCGCCGAATCGGAAAGATTGACGAAAGAGCGGCGGCCGGACCTGTTAGCCGCTCAGCCCTTGGTGAAGTAATAGAAGGCAAGAAACACGCCGACCCCGACGACGAAGCCACGCACGGCAATTTGCGGCACGCGCTTGGCGATCCAGACGCCGGCATAGCCGCCCAGCGCGCCGCCCGGTATCATGACGATCGCCTGCCGCCAGGCGATGACGTCGCCGGAGACGAACACCAGGATGGCTACAGCCGCGATGACCACGGCCAGCAGGTTCTTCAGCGCGTTGAGGCGGTGATAGTCGCCGGCCTGGGTGAGGCCGAGCGTCGCCAGCATCATGACGCCCATGCCGGCGCCAAAGAAGCCGCCATAGACGGCGGTGGCGAACTGCGCCAGGGAACCGACCAGCGAACCCACCGCGGCCTGACGGCCCGGCTTGGGCGCCGGCTTCAGCCACGGCCCAGCGGCGAACAGCGCGGTTGCCGCGAGCAGCAGCCAGGGCACCAGGACGCGAAACGACGGATTGTCGAGCGCCAGAAGGATGAGCGCACCGGCCAGCGCGCCAAAAGCCGAGATAAGGCCGAGCAGCAACGCGGTGCGCCAGAAATGCTTGATGTCGGACCAGTAGGCGAGCGTCGAGGTGATGTAGCCGGGAAATTGCGTCAGCGACGAGGTGGCGTTGGCGACGATCGGCGGCAAGCCGACCAGCGACATGGCGCCGAAGGTTATGAATGTCCCGCCGCCGGCTATGGCGTTGACGGCACCTGACAGAAAGCCCGCGAAAAAGAGCAGGGCCGCATCGAGAACTGGCATGGAGGGTGTTGCCGCCGGAGGAAAGTCACGTTCTGCCCGGCTTAAAAAGCTTGGGCCTTCAACGCAACCCCTGTGCCGGAAGATTGCGACGTTGACCAACGACCAAAAAAGAACGCGGCAAAGGCGTGACAAAGCGTCGAAATAGCTGTATGTGCGCGCCGAACCGGGAGAAAATCTGCCGGACCCGTCAACAATGACGGTGTAGTCGCCCCTGCCCGATGTTCTCGAACCCAGATGTTCTCGAACAAAGGGCATAGCCGAGCGGTCAATGGAACTGCAAGGCGAGTGTCGGACGCTCTGACTGTCGGAAGAACAAGAAGTGGATTTGTAGAGATGGATATCCTCCGTCAGCTCGAGGCCGAACAGGCCGCCAAGATCGAAGCCAAGCGCAAGCTTCCCGAATTCCAGCCCGGCGACACCGTACGCGTCCAGGTCCGCGTGACCGAAGGCACCCGCACCCGCGTCCAGGCCTATGAGGGCGTCGTCATCGCCCGCGCCGGCGCCGGTTTCCAGGAGAATTTCACCGTTCGCAAGATTTCCTACGGCGAAGGCGTGGAGCGCGTGTTCCCGGTCTTTTCGCCGATGGTCGAGGGCGTCGAGATCGTGCGCCGCGGCAAGGTGCGCCGCGCCAAGCTCTATTACCTGCGCGATCGTCGCGGCAAGTCGGCCCGCATTTCGGAAAACACCGGCGTGCGCGCCCGCAAGCTGAACGATGAGGAGCGCGATGCGCTGAACGCCGAGAAGGCCCGCATCGAGGCCGAGAAGGTGGCAGCCGCCCAGGCGCTTGCCGCCGAGAAGGCCGCGCAGGAAGCCGCCGAGAAGAAGGCCGCCGACGAGGCCGCCAAGGCCGAGGAAGCCGCTGCCGCCGAATAAGGCGAATTCAAAAACCATGTTTCGGAAAGGCGGCTTCGGCCGCCTTTTTTTGCCTCGCGGAATGGGTTTCGATTTTGCCGGGCCGCGTTCGGTGCGCAATCGAAACGACCGTTCCGTAACGTTCTGAATGCATCGAATCCATTTTCGCGCGAAGCCGCATCAAGCCGGCTTGCAAGGCGCCTGCGGAAAGCTAAAGTCGGCGCCGGATTTCCTGCAAGCCTCGACCATGTCGAGGCCGTTCAAATGCTCGGGGTGTACCATGATCAAATCGAAACTGCTGTTGGCCGGCCTGTTGGCTCTAGTACTTGCGCCCGTTGACGCCCTGGCGCAGGCGCTGCCCGATCTCGGCGGCAAGAAGGTGGTGGTGGTGACGGAAAACGCCTATCCGCCGCTGCAGTTCATCGACGCCAAGACCGGCAAGCAGATCGGCTGGGAATATGACGCGATGAACGAGATCGCCAAGCGGCTGAATTTCCAGGTCGAATACCAGAACACCTCCTGGGACGCGATGATCCAGGCAGTTTCCGACAACCAGTACAACATCGGCATGACCGGTATCACCATCAAGGACGATCGCAAGCAGAAGGTGGATTTCTCCGACCCCTATATGCGCTCGGAACAGTTCATGCTGGTGCGCGGCGACGAGAAGCGCTTCACCGACGCCAAGACGTTCGGCGCTTTCAAGGACGGGTTGATCGGTGCGCAAGCCGGCACCACGCCGTTCTACACCGCTGTCTACAGCGTCCTCGACGGCAATGAGCAGAACCCGCGCATAAAACTGTTCGAGACGTTCGGCGCCACGGTGCAGGCGCTGAAGACCGGCGACGTCGATGTCGTGCTGACCGACGGCACTGCCGGCAAGGGCTATGTCGAGGCGTCCAATGGCGGGCTGAAGCTGATCGGCGGACCACTCGGCACCGAGGATTTCGGCTTTATTTTTCCGAAAGGCTCGGATCTGGTGAAACCGGTCAACGCAGCCATCGCCGCGCTGAAGGCCGACGGCACACTCGACGCGCTCAACAAGAAATGGTTCCTTGATTACAAGATGGGGCAGTGAGCTCGTCTTGCATGACGATTGCGCGCTAGAACGCTCACCGACTTTGCTCTACGAGACCCCCCTCTGCCCTGCCGGGCATCTCCCCCTCACGGGGGGAGATTGGATGTCACCTCAGCTTTCGCTAATCTCCAAGGCTGGCAAGTGGGCGCTATCCGCGAAGCAGCCTATCTCCCCCCTTGAGGGGGAGATGTCCGGCAGGACAGAGGGGGGTGCCTTGGCACCATGCCTTCGCGATGTCTGCTTTGCCGGCGTCGCCTGATGCCGCCCCCTTCCACCGCCAAGTCCGACTTCCCCTGGTGGCTCGCCGTGGCCGCGGCGCTCGCCCTGGCAGCCGCTATCTTCATCGCCGCGAGCGACCTCTATGCCCAGGTTTTCGCGACCGTCGCCAAGGGCATCGGCATCACCGTGTTCGTCACAATGGTCGCCTTCGCGCTGGCCTCGGCAATCGGGCTCGCCATTGCGCTGATGGGGCTGTCGGGGTCGCGCTGGCTGCGCCAGATCGCGCGCTTTTATGTCGAGATCATTCGCGGCGTGCCAATGCTGGTGCTGTTGTTCTGGATCGCCTTCGCCGGCGCGCCGGCCTTCGTCGCGGGATGGAACGCGCTGACGGCGCCGCTGCAGGGTGCCGGCCTGTTCGGCGAGCTAATGATACGCGACGTATCGTTGCTATGGCGCGCCATCATGGCACTGACCATCGGCTACTCGGCCTTCATCTCGGAGGTCTTCCGCGCCGGCATCGAGGCGGTCGAGAAGGGCCAGATCGAGGCCGCGAAGGCGCTGGGGCTGACGCGCACCCAGCGTTTTCGGCTGATCGTCTTTCCGCAGGCGATCCGCACCATCCTGCCGCCGCTCGGCAATGATTTCGTCGCCATGGTCAAGGATTCCTCGCTGGTCTCGGTGCTCGGCGTCGCCGACATCACCCAGATGGGCAAGATCTATGCAGCCGGCTCGTTCCGCTTCTTCGAGACCTATTCGATCGTCGCCTATATCTATCTCATCCTGACGGTCGGCCTGTCGCTGGCCCTGCGGGCGGTGGAGAAGCGGCTGCGCCGCCAAGATGAGCGATAGGCGGCAGGCGAGGACGGCGCTACCATGCGGCATATGTCCTGTGTCCGGAGAAAGCAGTGAACATCGACAAAGCCAATGCGGCGCTGGATGCGGTCTATACGGCCGACACGCCGGAAGCGCTTGCCAAGGCCTACGCCGCCTGGGCTGCGACCTATGACAGCGAAACCGCCGCGCTCGGCTACCTCCTGCCGTTCCTGATCGCCGCCTGGGTGGCGCGCCATGTGCCGTCAGGCGAGGGGCCGCTGCTCGACGCCGGCTGCGGCACCGGCCTGTCGGGACCGTCGCTCAAGGCGCTGGGTTATGAGGACATCGCCGGGCTCGACCTGTCGGCTGAAATGCTGAAAATCGCCGGCAGCCGGCAGGCTTACAGCGAGCTGAAACAGGCGATGCTCGGCGATCCGCTGCCCTGGCCGGACGGGCATTTCCGCGCCTTCTTCTCGACCGGCGTGTTCACCATCAGCCATGCACCGGCCTCCGGCCTGCATGAACTGGTGCGCATCACCAGGAAGGGCGGCCACGCCATCTTCACCGTTCGCGACCAAGTTTTTGCGAGCGGCGGGTTTCAGGCGACGTTCGACGAACTGGAGCAGGCGAAAAAATGGCGGCCGGTCGAAGAAAGCCCGTGGTTCCGCTGCTATGCGATCGCCGAACCTGAGGCGCTGGTGAAGACATTTGTGTTCGAGGTGGTTTGAATACCGGTTTGCAGAACCCAGATTCTGCGAACGCCGCCGCGATTGCCGAAAAGCCAAAACATTGGTATGAGCCACGCCATGGAACAGCTTTTTGGCGATCCGGCTTACAAGGGTTTCGTGCTGCAGGACAGAAAACGCCTGCCGTCGCGGTTCTCGTCGCGCGTTTCCGGCGCTCTGACCAGCCGACTTCGCTGAGATATCCGGGCTAGGCCGTGTTTGCCGGCTAGCCGGCGCTAGTCGCTTCCCATTTTCATATCGACGGATTTACGCACATGAGCGCACCGCGCACCCTCTACGACAAGATATTCGACGACCATGTCGTCGACCGCCAGGACGACGGCACCTGCCTGCTCTATATCGACCGTCACCTCGTCCATGAAGTGACCAGCCCGCAAGCTTTCGAAGGCCTGCGCATGACCGGCAGAAAGGTCCGCCATCCGGAAAAGACGCTGGCCGTGGTCGATCACAATGTATCGACCTCGCCCGAGCGCAAGTTCGGCATCAAGAACGAGGAAAGCCGCATCCAGGTCGAGGCGCTGGCCAGGAACGCCAAGGACTTTGGCGTCGAATACTATTCCGAGAAGGATATCCGCCAGGGCATCGTCCACATCATCGGTCCGGAGCAGGGTTTTACGCTGCCTGGCATGACCATCGTCTGCGGCGACAGCCACACCTCGACGCATGGTGCTTTCGGCGCATTGGCGCACGGCATAGGCACGTCGGAAGTCGAGCATGTGCTGGCCACGCAGACACTGATCCAGCGCAAGGCCAGGAACATGCTGGTGCGCGTGGACGGCGTGCTGCCGGAAGGCGTCACCGCCAAGGACATAATTTTGGCGATCATCGGCGAGATCGGCACTGCCGGCGGCACCGGCTACGTCATCGAATATGCCGGCGAAGCGATCCGCGCGCTGTCCATGGAAGGCCGCATGACCATCTGCAACATGTCGATCGAGGGCGGTGCCCGGGCCGGCCTGATCGCGCCTGACGAGACAACCTTCACCTATGTCAAGGACAAGCCGCGCGCGCCGAAGGGCGAGGCATGGGACGCCGCGCTCGCCTATTGGAAGACGCTGCAGTCCGACGAGGGCGCGCATTTCGACAAGGTGGTCGTGCTCGACGCGGCGAAACTGCCGCCGATCGTCTCCTGGGGCTCCTCGCCCGAGGACGTCGTCTCGGTCCAGGGCATCGTGCCGAACCCAGACGATATCACCGATGAGAACAAGCGTACGTCCAAGCAGCGCGCGCTCGACTATATGGGCCTGACCCCAGGCACCAAGATCACCGATATCGCGCTCGACCGCGTCTTCATCGGCTCCTGCACCAACGGCCGCATCGAGGATCTCCGCGCTGTCGCCAAGGTGGTCGAGGGCAAGAAAGTCAGCCCTCACGTCGATGCGATGATCGTGCCGGGCTCCGGTCTGGTCAAGGAGCAGGCGGAGGCCGAAGGTCTCGACAAGATCTTTGTCGCCGCTGGCTTCGACTGGCGCGAGCCGGGCTGCTCGATGTGCCTTGCCATGAACGACGACCGGCTGAAGCCGCATGAGCGCTGCGCCTCGACCTCGAACCGCAATTTCGAGGGCCGCCAGGGTTTTAAGGGCCGCACCCATCTGGTGTCGCCGGCGATGGCGGCGGCGGCGGCGATCGCCGGCCATTTCGTCGACATCCGCGAGTGGAAATAACCCGCTGACGAGTTGCCAGAACCCGAACCGCGATGCGGTTCGGGTTCTCTTCACGCCGGGCGCCTGACGAATTCGTGGAATTGCTCACGGCGGCCGGGTTCATCCTTTGCCACCACGAGCGCCAGCTGCCGTTCGTCGAACAGCTTGAACCATTCGTCCCATTCGACCAGTTCGTAGCCGCCGGCGTTGGCCGGGCGTTCGGCCTGGTCCTGGTCCTGATAGGCATGCTGGCCGAAAACCAGCCTCAGCATGGCTTGAGTGCCTGTTTCGGGCGATACATCGACGATTGCCGGAAATCCGGCACGTGACGCGGCCCAAGAGCGAATTGCCTCGTGGTCGGTCAGCATGATCGTATCGGCCATGAAATCGTCTCCATCGATTGCTGCTGGAAAACGCCGGTCGCGGTTTCAAGTTCCGTGCAGCGGCTTCATGGCAGCCATATTCGACTTTGCTTAACCGCTTGTTTGGGGCTTGCGCCCTAAGGTCTCTCTCACGGAAGCGTGGGGGTTCACGGTCCTTTGGACAACGGTCTGCTGACAGGGTTGCTCAACCCGACGATCGCGCTTGCGCTCGGCGCGGTGTTTCTCGTGCTGTGGTTGTATCAGCGTCACTGCCCCTATCTGGCTGTGCTCGCCGCCAGTTACTGGCTTTCGGCGGCCGGCTTCCTGCTGCAGTACTTCACCCTGCCCATCGGCATGGCGCCGACCAAACTGCTCTCCGTCACCTGCTTCACGATTGCCGCCAGTGGTCTCGCCGGCGCGATTGTGACACGCTATGGACGGCGCGTGCCCTTTGTTGCGATCGGCTTTCTGGCGAGCAGCGGCCTGGCCGCTTTTTGCTGGTTCATGTTCATCCAGCCCGATCTCACCTGGCGAATCCTGGCGATGAATTTCGCTTTGGGCGGGCTCAGCCTGGTTGTCGCCGCCGAACTGCGCGTGGTGCGCGACAGGGGCCCGACGGAAATGATGCTGTTCGTGCTGTCGCTGCTTTCCGGGCTGAATTTCGTCGCGCGCACCCTTGTTATCGTCATCGCGCATGGGCCCTACCAAAGCTATGACGGGTTCTATGCCTCGTCCTACTGGACGACGGCGCTGCTGTCGCATGCGCTGCTGTCGCTGCTCATCGCGCTTAGCCTGTTCTGCACGGCTGCGCTCGACGTGATGAAAACGCTGAAGGCCGAGGCGTACACCGACCCGCTGTCGGGCCTGCTCAACCGGCGCGGCTTCGAGGAACGCGCCACGCATCTCCTGCGGCACTGCGCCACCGCCAAACTTCCGGTCGCGCTGGTGCTCGCCGACCTCGATCACTTCAAGGCAGTCAACGATCTGCACGGGCATGCGGCGGGTGATCGCGTGATCGCCGATTTCGCCGCCAAGCTTCGATCGGCTGCCGGCACCAGCTGCGTTGCCGGCCGCATCGGTGGCGAGGAGTTCGCCGTGCTTTTGCCACTGAGCGACCTTGGCGCGGCAAGGCTGTTTGCCGAAGCCATTCGCACGCTCTATTCGGCAGGCAGCGTCGACGGGCTTCCGCCCGGCACAAGAGTAACGGCGAGCTTCGGCGTGGCGGCCCGCACCGGCGAGGAGGGGCTGGAGCCGCTGATGCGCCGCGCCGACGAGGCACTTTACAAGGCCAAACGGAACGGCCGCGACAGCGTGCGGCTATCATATGAACGGTCGCCCCATGGACGGTCGGAAACGGCGCTGGTCGTGGAGCCGCTCAAAGCCGGCTGATCGTCCACGTCTAGAGCATTTGCAGCCAAGGGAATCGCTTGGCGCCGCAGAAATCGCGCCAAACAAACAAACAGCGCGGGGTGCGCGGTTCAATTCGAGCGCATTCCGTCCTACGCCCACGTTAACGTGTTTTTCGCCCGTTCGTGATTTGCTGTCGCAGGGAGTGTGAAAGACCACATGGGCGGCGGCGCAGAGTTCATCCTTGCAATCAACCTGCTCGTCGCCGGCCTGCTGGCGGCCGCCTTCATGGCCATATCGTTCGACGACGTGGCGCGCGCGCCGGCGCGCTGGCTGGTCTTCGGTTATCTGCTCGGGATGGCCTATTTCGCCATCGAGTTCAGCATTCCGCTCTTCGACAATGCACGACCCGCAGTCGTCGCGGGCTTCGCCGTTTTCCTGGGCGCCACCATCGCCTTCAATGGCGGGCTTGCCCATAAATACGGCGTGGCGCCGCCTTGGGTGCCGATGCTCGTCTTCCTGTTTGCGGCCACCGTGGCCGTGTATTTCGTGCAGGATCTGCCGCGCCAGTCGCTTGCCCGCATGATGGCCTACCAGCTTCCCTATGCCGCCATGCAGTTCGTCGGCGTCGGCATCGTCTGGTCGTCAAGGCAAAGACGCGACTGGCTCGACCATGCGCTGATGGCCGTCCTGGCGGCCAGCGCCCTGCAATTCGTGAGCAAGCCGTTCATCGCCCATGCCATGGGCGGCTGGGGAGCCAATCCGCAGGCCTATCTGCAGAGCAACTACGCTCTGGTGTCGCAATCGCTTGGCACGGTGTTTGCCATGACAATCGCGCTTCTCATCCTGATCATTCTGGTCCGCGACGTGCTCGCCGAAGCGACGTCGAAGTCGGAGACGGACACGCTGTCGAGGCTGCTCAACCGTGGCGGCTTCGAGCGTCATGCCGAGCTTGCGATGCGTGACGCCGTGCGCAGGGGTATTCCGGTCGCGCTGGTCATCGCCGACCTCGACCATTTCAAGAGCATCAACGACAGTTTCGGCCATGCATCCGGCGACAGGGTCATCGAGGCCTTTGCCGGCTTCCTGCGTGATGCGGCCGCCAAGCATCACGTCGCCGGCCGCATCGGTGGTGAGGAATTCGCCATCATCCTGCCGGGAACCAACCTCGCCGCCGCGCGGCTCTTCGCCGAAGGCACGCGCAGCGCTTTCGGGGCGTTGCCGATCGACTGTCTGCCGGCGAACCATCGTTGCACCGCCAGCTTCGGCGTTGCCGAGCTCCACCCGACTGAGAATTTTTCCGACCTGCTGCGGCGCGCCGACGAAGCGCTCTATCAAGCGAAGGGCAGCGGACGCAATTGCGTGCGGATCTCGATAGGATCAATCGCCGCCCGGCAGCCGGCTGTCGCCAATGCCGGGCCGAAGATCAGCGGCAGGGGCTAAGCTCCGGCATCTCGCCGTCGGAAAGCCCGTACATATAGCTGCGGCCCTTGACGAAAACCGGCGGCCTGTAGCAGTCGCGGCTGCTGACATCGTCCGGTTCGTCTTGATAGACGATTTTGGGCCGGCCGGCGCCGACGTAATCCGACATTTCCTTGGCCAATTCGCCCTCGCCAACGAGGATGCGCTTGTAGCCGGCGGCGCTCTCGATGACGAGATTGCCGAACGAATCGGCATAGACGCGGTCGCGCGTCCCGGCGCGTGCCGGCGCTGCGAAGCCGATGGCCACCGCCACCAGGACGATGGCCATCGAGAGGGGCGCCGGAAGGCGCGATCTGGCTGAATTCGAACGCATGGCGTCCCCCATTTGTCAGAGGCCGAGTCTTGCTCGAATCATTAATTAACCTTTTCTTAACCATTGTTAAGAGGCCAGCCCTGTTGGCCGCCAGGTCTCGGCAAACATGGTTAATATCCGGCGCCTCGCGCTGCGGCCATCTTTCGGCCATGCTTGCCGCCACCATCGCAGCCGGCGCCGAGCGCGACATCGGGTGATCTGCAAAGCATCGCGGCTGGATTGACGCGTAGGGAGACAGTACATGGCGTTAGGCCGGACGTTTCGGGTGACGCTGGCCCTTTGTCCATTGCTGACCACAATTGCCTGCGTGTCTCAGACCAATGCGCCGAAGGCTGGAAATCCGCTCGCCGATTCACCGCAGCCGCGCACCGCGACTTACACTTGCGCCGATGGCGCCAGGATCACCATCGAAAACCTCGGCACTTCGGTGCGGGTGCTTGGCCCGGACGGCGCCAGCGAGGACCTGCCGGCCTCGCCAGCCAATCAAAACAGCCGCTTCGGCGCGGCGCATGACGCAATCGTGATCGACGGGCGCGACGCGCTGGTGATGAAGGGCGGGAGGACGCCGCTGACCTGCAAGCGCTGAAAGTACGCTACGTTCCGGTCCTCGGAACCACTGTTTCCGCCACGGCCTGACCTGAATCTCAACATGCCCCAAGCCGTCGGACCGAAACCACATACCGCACTGCAGCGAACATTGCGCCGGCTTTGGGTCGCGCCCTAATCGATTGAAGCGAAACCCCGCCTTTTGTCAGACTAAATTAGGTTTTCGAAACGATTTTCCGGCTTTGACGCGGTGCAAAAAGAGCATTAGAAACCGGGCTGTCCAAAGTCGCAACCGGAAGCGGTAATGCCGCATTTCCACCTGGGGCTCCAGAGACGCCGAACTGGGGGAGCCATGAGCAAATCACCAGCCACCCGCGAATTTGCCAGACGTGAACGGCCGCTTTCGCCGCATCTGACCGTCTATCGACCGCCGATCACGATGACGATGTCGATCATCCATCGCATCACCGGCGGGGCGCTCTATTTCGGCACGCTGCTGGTCGCGCTGTGGCTGATGGCGGCGGCGAGCTCGCAATCCACCTTCGATGCCGTCAACTGGGCCTTCGGCTCGTGGCTGGGGCGGCTGGTGCTGTTGTTCTATACCTGGGCGCTGATGCACCACATGCTGGGCGGCGTGCGCCATCTGATCTGGGACACCGGGGCCGGTCTTGAAAAGGACACCGCCTCCAGGGTCGCCTGGGCGACGCTGGCCGGCTCGGTCGTACTGACGCTGCTGATCTGGATCGCCGGCTACATGGCGCGGGGAGCCTGATCGTGAGCCACCACAACACCGACATGCGCACGCCGCTGGCCAAGGTCCGCGGCCTCGGCTCCGCCCGCGAGGGCACCGAGCATTTCTGGCGCCAGCGCCTGACGGCGATCGCCAACATTCCGCTGATCCTGTTCTTCGTCGGCTTTCTGATCGCGCTGAACGGCGCCGGCTATGCGCAAGTGCGCGCCGCACTTGCCAACCCGTTCGTGGCGCTGGTCCTGGCCCTGGTGCTGTTGTCCGGGCTCTACCATATGCGGCTCGGCATGCAGGCGATCATCGAGGATTATGTGCATGGCGAGGGCATGAGGCTGGCGCTGCTCGCCCTCAACACATTCTTTCCCGTAGTGGTCGGCGTCGCCTCGATCTTCGCCCTGCTCAAACTGGCATTTGGAGGCTGAAATTTTGGCCAAGGACGCGAACAACGCCAACACGGCGTCCGCCTACAGCTATGTCGACCACAAATTCGACGTGGTTGTGGTCGGCGCCGGCGGCGCCGGCCTGCGCGCCACGCTCGGCATGGCCGAACAGGGCCTGCGCACCGCCTGCATCACCAAGGTTTTCCCGACGCGGTCGCACACTGTCGCCGCTCAGGGCGGTATCGCCGCCTCGCTGTCCAACATGGGGCCCGATTCCTGGCAGTGGCACATGTACGACACCGTGAAAGGATCGGACTGGCTCGGCGACGTCGACGCCATGGAATATCTGGTGCGCGAAGCACCCGCCGCCGTCTACGAGCTCGAACACTACGGCGTGCCGTTCTCGCGCACCGAAGAGGGCAAGATCTACCAGCGGCCGTTCGGCGGCCATATGATGAATTTCGGCGACGGCCCGCCGGTGCAGCGCACCTGTGCGGCCGCCGACCGCACCGGCCACGCCATCCTGCACACGCTCTACGGCCAGTCGCTGAAGAACAACGCGCAGTTCTTCATCGAGTATTTCGCGCTCGACCTGATCATGGAGCCGGACGGCACCTGCACCGGCGTCGTCGCTTGGAACCTCGACGACGGCACCATCCACCGCTTTTCGGCAAAAATGGTGGTGCTGGCGACCGGCGGCTATGGCCGTGCTTATTTCTCGGCGACCTCGGCGCACACCTGCACCGGCGATGGCGGCGGCATGGCGGCGCGGGCCGGGTTGCCGCTGCAGGACATGGAATTCGTGCAGTTCCACCCGACCGGCATCTACGGCGCCGGCTGCCTGATCACCGAGGGCGCGCGCGGCGAAGGCGGCTATCTCGTCAATTCAGAAGGCGAGCGCTTCATGGAGCGCTATGCGCCGTCGGCCAAGGACCTTGCCTCGCGTGACGTGGTCTCGCGCTGCATGACGCTGGAGATTCGTGAGGGACGCGGCGTCGGCAAGAACAAGGACCATATTTTCCTCCACCTCGACCACCTCGATCCGGCCGTCTTGCACGAGCGGCTTCCGGGTATTTCGGAGTCGGCAAAGATCTTTGCCGGCGTCGATCTGACCAAGGAGCCGATCCCGGTGCTGCCGACGGTCCACTACAATATGGGCGGGGTGCCGACCAACTACTGGGGCGAAGTGCTCAACCCCACCGCCTTGAACCCGGACCAGGTGTCGCCCGGGCTGATGGCGGTCGGCGAAGCCGGCTGCGCCTCCGTCCACGGCGCCAACCGGCTGGGCTCCAACTCGCTGATCGATCTGGTGGTGTTCGGCCGCGCGGCGGCGATCCGGGCCGGCCAGGTGATCGACCGGAACGCGGCGATCCCGTCGCCCAACGAAGCCTCGGTCGACAAGATCATGGACCGCTTCGACCGGCTGCGCCACGCCAACGGCTCGACGCCGACGGCGGTTTTGCGCGAAAAGATGCAGAAGGCGATGCAGGACGATGCGGCGGTGTTCCGCACCCAGGAATCGCTGCAAAGCGGCTGCAAGCGCATTTCGCAGATCTGGGGCGAGCTCAAGGACGTAAAAGTGTTCGACCGCTCGATGATCTGGAACTCCGACCTGGTCGAGACGCTGGAGCTGGAAAACCTGATGGCCAACGCCATCACCACGGTCTACGCCGCCGAGGCGCGCAAGGAGAGCCGTGGCGCACATGCGCGAGAAGATTTTTCGGCGCGCGACGATGCGAACTGGCGCAAGCACACGCTGTCCCGGCTCAGCGAGGCCGGCGAGGTGTCGCTCAGCTATCGGCCGGTGCACACCGAGCCGCTGCTTAGGGAAGCAGACGGCGGCATCAACGTGGCCAAGATCGCGCCCAAGGCCAGGGTGTATTGATGATGGCCGCCGTAAACGGGACTTGGTCCGGGCTGAAGCTCGTCATCCGAAAGGACCTGAGATAATGGTCGAACTCACCCTTCCGAAAAACTCGAAGATCAAGGCCGGAAAAACCTGGCCGAAGCCGGAGGGTGCGACCAATCTGCGGGAGTACCGCATCTACCGCTGGTCGCCGGACGATGACGAGAACCCGCGCATGGACACTTATTTCGTCGACATGGACGATTGCGGGCCGATGGTGCTCGACGCGCTGCTCTGGATCAAGAACAAGATCGACCCGACGCTGACGCTGCGCCGCTCCTGCCGCGAGGGCATTTGCGGCTCCTGCGCCATGAATATCGACGGTTCCAACACGCTTGCCTGCACCAAGGGCTGCGACGACATTTCCGGTGCGATCAAGGTCTACCCGCTGCCGCATATGCCGGTGGTCAAGGACCTGGTGCCCGACCTGACCAATTTCTACGCCCAGCACGCCTCGATCGAGCCGTGGCTGAAGACGGTGTCGCCCGAACCGGCCAAGGAATGGCTGCAGAGCCATGAGGACCGCGAAAAGCTCGACGGGCTCTATGAATGCATCCTGTGTGCCTGCTGCTCGACCTCATGCCCGAGCTACTGGTGGAACGGCGACCGCTATCTCGGCCCGGCGACGCTGCTGCAGGCCTATCGCTGGCTGATCGATTCCCGGGACGAGGCCAAGGGCGAACGGCTCGACAATCTCGAAGACCCGTTCCGGCTCTATCGCTGCCACACCATCATGAACTGCGCCCAGACTTGTCCCAAGGGGCTGAACCCGGCCAAGGCGATCGCCGAGATCAAGAAGATGATGGTGGAGAGAAGGGTTTAGCTTCGGACGGGTTGCTGCAGGGATCATTTCGTCGGTAGTGATCCTTCGCGCCGGCGCTGTCCCGCCGACTTCAAAGGAAGCCGACCCATGACCGATACCGAACTCCCCATCCTCTCTCCCGTCGAAGCGCGCGTGCTCGGTTGCCTGATCGAAAAGAAGGAACTGACGCCCGACATCTACCCGCTGACGCTCAATGCGGCACTTGCCGCCGCCAACCAGAAGACGGCGCGCGAGCCGGTGATGTCGGTCGAGCTTGTCGAGGTGAGACGAGCGCTTGGCCAACTCGAGCACAAGGGGCTCGTCAGGCAGGTCTTTGCCTCGCGCGTCGAGCGCTACGAGCATGTCGTCGCGCAGCGCTTTTCGCTGACCTCGGCGCAGATTACGCTGCTTGGGCTGCTGTTGCTGCGCGGTCCGCAGACCGCCTATGAATTGCTGGCGCGCAGCGAGCGCATGGCGCGGTTGCCCTCCATCGACGAGCTTCGCAGCAATCTCGACCTGTTGATCGGCCGCAAGCCGCCGCTCGTTCAGCAGATCGATCGTGGTCCCGGCCAGCGTGAGGACCGCTATGTGCATCTCCTGGGCGGGCCGGTGCAGCTGTCGGCTGCCGTAGCGCCCTTGCAAGCGCCTTCGCCGGCCTCGGATCTCGAAGCGCGCGTGCAGGCTCTCGAGGAAGAGGTCGCACAGCTGCGCGCACGCATCGACGCGCTGACCGGCGACGGACGCTGATGACCTTTTGAGGTGTTGGAGGGACGTGAAGGATCGCCTACGCCCCACAAATGAAAACGCCGGCCTTGGAGCCGGCGTTTATCACCTCATGCCATCTGCTCAGCCGAGCTTGGCGTCGAGCGAAACCTTTATGGCGCCGAGCGCCTTCGAGACCGGGCATTCGGCCTTGGCCTTCTCGGCCAGCTCCTGGAACTTCGCCGCATCGATGCCCGGCACCTTGCCGACCACCGTGAGCGCGCTGCCGGTGATCCCCGTGCCAGGGACCAGCGTCACCACCGCCTTGGCGTCGAGTTCGGTGGCGGGGGTGCCGTTCTCGGCCAGGAAGTGAGAGAACTGCATGGCGTAGCAGCCGGCATGCGCGGCGGCGATGAGTTCCTCCGGATTGGTGCCGGCCTTGCCGCTTTCGTCCTCGAACCGCGCCTTGAACGAGTACGGCGTGCCTTTCAGGGCCGCGCTCTGCGTGTCGAGCGTGCCGTTGCCCTCTTTCAGATTGCCTTTCCAGACGGCGTTTGCGGTGCGGTCCATGAAGTCCTCCTTGATTGTGGTGGCTGAGCCGTGATCGGCGTCTGGTCGACTATAGCGCGCGCGGGCACGAAGGCCACCCGTGCTTTCGCGCCAATGGCGACGCGTAAAAAAAATCCGCGTGCAAAAATGTCGACTTCCATCTGCCTCGGCCGTCCTGCGGGCGGCCACGGGTTTCGTGGCCGAATGGAGGACACCATGAATAATCTGTTTTCTGCTCACTGGAGTGACACCGGCCGAAAGGCGGCTGAACAGGAACCTGACCGGTTGGATCGGCAACCTTCCGGTTTCGGTCGACTGCTTGCTGCGGTCGCCATGATAGGGGTTGCGGTATCCCTTCTCGATCATGCGGCGGTCAAAAGCCCGGCTGGGACCTTGGTCGCCAACAGTTCGTCCCAACAAGGAAGATGAGAGATGAAATATGTTTGCCTGGTTTATGGTGAGGAAAAAGACCTTTACGCGATGAGCCCGGAGAGGCTGGCCAGGCTCGACGCCGACTCGCTGGCCTATGACAAATCGGTGGAGCAAAGCGGCCGGCTGATCATCGCGCAGGCGCTGCAGTCGGTAAAAACCTCGAAAACCGTGCGCCGGCGCAAGGGCAAGCGGCTGATCACCGATGGTCCCTTCGCCGAGACCAAGGAGCAATTGCTCGGCTTCGTCATGATCGAGGCGGGGGATATCGACGAGGCGCTGGAGATTGCCGGCGGGATTCCGCTGGCCGAAATCGGCACCATCGAGGTCAGGGCGATCTACAACGTGCCGGGATCTTGAACATAATTCCGGTTGCGTCCGGCGGAATCGATTTCTTCGGCGGGCGCAACTTTTGCGTGTTGAAGCGAGACAGCACTTCTCCTATCGTCGCTGCGGTTGGGGGATTTCGGGCATGCATATACTGATTGCTGCAATTGGGCTGTTGGGAGCGGCGGCGTTCTGGTGGTATCGGATGAAGGCCATGAACGATGCGGCGCGCGAGGTCGCGGACGTCGTCGGGCGGGTGCAAGGCAACATTCGGCGCAAGAGGTTGCGCAAGCAGGCGGCGCTCTCACCGCTGACGGCGATCGACGATCCGGTCGTGGCGGCCGCGACACTGATCACCGCCATCATTGCCGAGAACGGCCCTGTCCTGTCGCAGCGCGAAGCCGTGATTCGGTCGGTGATTTCGGAGATTGCAGACGACAAGAAGACCGATGAGGCCGTGGTCTACGCCAAATGGGCGGCGTCCCAGATCGACGATGCCACGATCGTCATCGACAAACTGGCGCCGTTTCTGCGCGAACGTCTCGATGTGACTGAACGAAACGATTTGCTGCAGATGGTGAACCGCGCGGCGCAGGCTGGTGAGCAACCCCTAAAAATATCCGACCAGAGGATACTGAGGCTGCGCCAGAAGCTCGGCTTCGAGGTCAACTAAGGGTGTGCTGATATTCAGGTGGTGCCGGCCCGTCAGTCGGGTTCAGATCGCCTCGCCCTTGAGCAGTTTCGGCGTGTCGCCGGACAGACCGGACGCCTGGCGGATGAAGAAATCCTTCAGCCGCGGCATGCGTTCGACGAGACCGAGGCCGATGTCGCGGACGGCGCGCAACGGGCCGATGTCGTTGGAAAACAGACGGTTCAGGACATCGGTGGTGATGCCCATCTGCAACGTGTCGAAGCGCCGCCACTGCTGGTAGCGTTCGAGCACGTCGAGCGCACCGACATCCTGGCCGAGCCGGTCGGCCTCGACCACCACTTCGGCCAATGCCGCGACATCCTTGAAACCGAGATTGAGGCCCTGGCCGGCGATCGGGTGGATGCCGTGGGCGGCGTCGCCGGCGAGCGCAATGCGCGGCGCGACGAAATCGCGGGCGATGGTCAGGCCGAGCGGCCAGGCGCGCGGCCTGTCGGCGACGCGAATTTCGCCGAGCTTCAGGCCAAACCGCTGTTCCAACTCGTGCTCGAAGACGAGGTCGTCGCCGTCGACCAGTTTTTCGGCATCTTCCGACCGCTCGACCCAGACGATCGACGAGCGGTGGGTGCCGTCCTTGTCCGACTTGAGCGGCAGCGTGGCGAACGGGCCGGCTGGCAGAAAATGCTCTTCGGCGCGGCCATTATGCGGCCGTTCATGCGCGACGGTGCAGACGATGCCGGACTGGCCGTAGTCCCATTTCACCGTCTTGATGCCGGCCATGTCGCGCAGCTTCGAGTTGACGCCGTCGGCGGCGATCAGCAGCCGCGCCTTCAGCGTCGCGCCGTCGGCAAGATGGACGGTGATGCCGGCGCCGTTGACGTCGAAGGCACTGACGGCGACGCCTTCGATGATGTCGATGCCGAGTGTTTCAGCGCGCCGGCGCAAGGCGCCATTCAAATCCCGGTTGGCCACCATATGGGCAAACGCTTCGCCGGGCGCGACCTCGCCATCGAACGTGAGAAACACCGGGCGCAGCGGATCGGAGGTGCGCGAATCGGTGACGATCATCTCGGTGATCGCCTGCGCCTCGGGGGCGATCTCGGCCCAGACGCCGAGCTGGTCGAGCATGCGGCAAGCGGCAGCGGCGATCGCCGAGGCGCGGCCGTCCTTTTGCCAGGTGCCGGCGGGCGCGGCGTCGACGACAGCGACGGCCAGGCTCGGTCGTGCCTGTTTCAGCGATACGGCGGCGGCAAGGCCGACATAGCCGGCGCCGGCGACCAGAATGTCGAGCGCGGTTCGGTTTTTTGCATCCGCCTTGTCGAGCATGGCAAATTCCTTTCCGGCCAAATTTCTTTCCGGCCTTGACTGCCCGTCATTCCTGTCGGAAACCGCCATAACACTTTTGCGGCTTCTGAAGCTCGCTTCGAGTGAAATATCGAAATTAAGGCGAACTTCGGAATCAAAACGACACGAGGGCGCGAAACATGACGGCGGCCATGGACGAGCTTCTCGGCATTCTCGACCTCGAGCAGCTGGAACACAACCTGTACCGTGGTCGCAGCCCCAAACTCGACTGGCAGCGTGTCTTCGGCGGCCAGACCATCGCCCAGGCGCTGGTCGCCGCCCAGCGAACGGTCGAGCCCGAACGCCACGTGCATTCGCTGCACGGCTATTTCATGCGGCCGGGCGACACCAAGGTGCCGATCATCTACCAGGTCGACCGCATCCGCGACGGCGGCTCCTTCACCACGCGCCGTGTCGTGGCTGTCCAGCACGGCCAGGCGATCTTTTCGCTGGAAGCCTCGTTCCAGCAGGACGAGGTCGGTCTCGAGCACCAGGTCCCGATGCCGCTGGACGTGCCGGCGCCCGACACATTGCTGTCGCAGCGCGAATTGATCGGCAAGTTCGGCGCGGCCGTGCCCGACGGCATCAGGCGCTACTGGGAGCGTGACCGGCCGATCGAGATGAAGCCGGTGATGCTGGAGCATTACACCAGCCGGGAGAAGCTGGAGCCGAAACAGAACATCTGGATCCGCACGACCGGCCCGGTTCCGGGCGATCGCGCCGCGCAGGCGGCCGTGCTTGCCTATCTTTCCGACATGACGCTGCTCGATACCTCGACCTTTGCGCATGGCCGCGCCATCTTCGATAGCGACATCCAGGCGGCGAGCCTCGATCACGCCATGTGGTTCCATCGCAGCCATCCACTCGACGACTGGATGCTCTACACGCAGGACAGCCCGTCGACGCAGGGGTCGCGGGGGTTCACGCGCGGGTCGCTGTTTGCCCGCGACGGCACGTTGATCGCCTCGGTTGCCCAGGAAGGCCTCATCAGGCTGAAGCGGCCGCCCGCGGAATAGGCAATTTTGCAAAATTGCCTACTTTTTAATCAGCTGTGCTGCCGCGACTATGAACAGTCAGCCGACAAACCTTCCCCAAGTCGTTATTTAACAGCAGCTTAACACCCTGCTTCGGCAACTGGCACGGAGCTTGAATCCTAGCGGGCACTCTCCGGCTCTCATGGGGATCGGCGAAGTCGTGCAAACGCGGGGACCCGCAACAGTAAAGGGTGAAACCTTATGAAAATAGTGATGGCAATCATCAAGCCGTTCAAGCTCGACGAGGTGCGCGAAGCGCTCACCGCAGTCGGCATCCAGGGCCTGACCGTCACCGAAGTCAAAGGCTATGGGCGTCAGAAGGGACACACGGAAATCTATCGCGGGGCGGAATACGCGGTCAGCTTCCTGCCGAAGATCAAGATCGAAGTCGCGGTCGGCCTGGACATGGTCGACAAGGCCGTCGAAGCCATCACTGCGGCGGCCAAGACCGGTCAGATCGGCGACGGCAAGATCTTCGTTTTCGGCATCGACCAGGCGGTGCGCATTCGCACCGGCGAAACAGACACCGACGCGCTTTGAGCTGCGGAAACGTATTCCAATGGAGAGTTCAATGAATATTCCTTCTACTTTGAAGTCGGTGGCGCGCACCGCGCTGCTAGGCTCACTCGCTATCGCAGCGCTGGGCACGGTCGCCGCATTCGCGCAGGAAGCGGCGCCGGCCGCACCGGCCGCGCCAGCAGCGCCGGCCTTTACCGTCGACAAGGGCGACACGACGTGGATGATGATCTCCACCATCCTGGTGCTGCTGATGACCATTCCCGGCCTTGCCCTTTTCTACGGCGGCCTGGTTCGCGCCAAGAATATGCTGTCGGTGCTGATGCAGGTCTTCACCATCACCAGCGTGGTCATGATCGTCTGGGTTTTCTACGGCTACAGCCTTGCCTTCACCCCCGGCAACGCCTTCGTCGGCGGCCTTTCCAAGATGTTTCTCGCCGGCGTCGACGTGACGACGGTGTCGGAAACTTTTACCAAGGGCGTCGCCATTCCTGAACTGGTGTTCGTCATCTTCCAGATGAGCTTCGCCTGCATCACGCCTGCCCTGATCGTCGGCGCCTTCGCCGAACGCGTCAAGTTTTCGGCCGTGATCCTTTTTACCATCCTGTGGGTCACATTCGTCTACTTCCCGATCGCGCATATGGTCTGGTTCTGGGGCGGCCCGAGCGCTTACAGCGACCCGTCGGGGCTCATCTTCAGCTTCGGCGCCATCGACTTCGCCGGCGGCACCGTCGTTCACATCAATGCGGGCATCGCCGGCCTTGTCGGCGCGCTGATGATCGGCAAGCGCATCGGCTACAACAAGGACGTCATGGCGCCGCATTCGATGACACTGACCATGGTCGGCGCTTCGCTGCTGTGGGTCGGCTGGTTCGGCTTCAATGCCGGTTCGAACCTCGAAGCCAACGCCTATGCGGTGCTGGCCATGGTCAACACCTTCGTCGCCACAGCCGCGGCGGCAGTGACCTGGATCGTGCTCGAAACGCTGCTGCGCGGCAAAGCCTCCATGCTTGGCGCGGTTTCGGGCGCCGTTACCGGCCTTGTCGCCGTCACGCCCGCTGCCGGCTTTGGCGGACCGATGGGCGTCATCGTGCTCGGCATCGTCGCCAGCTGCGTCTGCTACTTCTTCGTCTCGGTCGTGAAGAACAAGTTCGGCTACGACGACAGCCTCGATGTCTTCGGCATCCACTGCGTCGGCGGCATCATCGGCGCGCTCGGCACCGGCATCCTGGTCAATCCCGCCCTCGGCGGCGCCGGCATCGTCGATTATTCGACGGCCGACTTCGCCGCCGGCTATGCCGGCACGGCGACCCAGTTGTGGTCGCAGTTCAAGGGTGTCTTGGTAACCGTCCTGTGGTCGGGCATCGGCAGCGCCATCCTCTACAAGATCGTCGATATGATCGTAGGCTTGCGCCCGACAGCCGATGCAGAGCGCGAAGGGCTCGACCTCACCGCGCATGGCGAAGCGGCCTATCACCCGTAAGCCTGGTAATCTGTGGGTCTTGTCTGGGTCGGCCTCGGCCGCCCCGGACCTCTCCTCCCGTCGTGACGCTCCCGAAAGGGCTCACGCATTGAGGCCCGGACCGGTTCCGGGCCTCTTTTTTGGTGCGATGCCGCGCCAGTGGCAGTCCAGGCTCGGTCACAATCGCTTGATCGGGCGCCTGATCGATCTTGGCGATGAAACATCGGCCGGGCCAGCGTGCCCGCCATTTGTGTGGCCGGTTTCCACTCGGGGAGCGCCGGCACGCACCCATGGTTAATGCGGCCTTAACCTTCCCGCCGATAGTCTGGCATCCGAATCTGCCGGAGTGCGTCATGCGTCCGGCCAGTCCATGACAGACGGGGAACGACGAATGCGTTCAGGGGCTTCAGCACCGCTTGCGCTGGCCGATACGGGGCACGGCATCCAGGCGTTCGCGCGGCGTCAGGTCGGCCGGCTGCTCGGCGCCGGCCTGTTTGCGCTGGTCGCCTTCGGCGTCGCCAGCCTCGCCACCTGGAACGTCGCTGACCCAAGCTTCTCCCACGCCACCGACAACATCGTCACCAACGCCATGGGCTATGTGGGCGCTGTCTTCTCCGACCTGGCCATGCAGTTCTTCGGCCTTGCTGCGGTCGCGGCGCTGGTGCCGGCGGTGGTCTGGGGATTTCTGCTGTTTTCGGCACGCGGCGTCGACAGGCTGCCGAAGCGCGGGCTCGCCTGGTTCGGCTACGCGGTGCTTGCCGCGGCCATGGCTGGCTGCGTGGTGCCGCCCAAGACCTGGCCGCTGCCGACCGGTCTCGGCGGCGTGTTCGGCGACATGGTGCTCAAGATTCCCGGGCTCGTCGTCGGCGGCTATCCGACCGGTCTCATCGCCAGCGTGCTCGCCGTGCTTCTGGCCGCGCCGGCACTGTGGCTGTTTGCCTACGGCTCGGCGCTGATTGCACGCAAGAACGGTTTCGCCGTCCTGGAGCAACCGGCCGCAGCCGATCCGAGGGACCAGGACGACCTGCTTTTCGACAATGACGAGGATGAGGGCGACGAGGGCATTCTGGCGCTAGGCGCGATCACGCATTGGTGGCTGTCGTTGCGAGCCTATCTCCGCCGCCGCGCCGCGCGCCGCCGCGAGCGCGACGATTTCGAACCGGAGATGGAGCGCGCCAGCGCCTGGCGGCGCGCTGCCGAACGGGTCGAATCGGCCGAATTCGCCGAGTCGCGGATGAGTGCCGATGGCCGCGCCCGCGTCGAGCCGGAATTCTTCGCCGCCATGGTCAACGACCGCAGCGCCTCGCTCGACGACGCCGATGCTTTAGACGATGACGATGACATGGATTTTGCGCCGGAGGCCGCGCGCAGCACTCCTCCCAATGCGAGGGTGCAGCCGTTCCGCTCCGATGCGGCCACCCGCGTCGCGGCGCCGGCGCCGCGGCCGGTTCCCGGCGCGCGTGTCCAGCGCGAAGCGCAGTCCTCGCTGATCGGCTCCGAACAATTCGAAATGCCGTCGCTGCATTTCCTGTCCGAGCCGAAGAACGTCGTGCGCGACGCCAGCCTGTCCAAGGACGCGCTCGAGCAGAATGCCCGCCTGCTCGAGGGCGTGCTGGAGGATTTCGGCGTCAAGGGCGAGATCATCCATGTCCGCCCCGGCCCGGTCGTCACGCTTTACGAGTTGGAACCGGCGCCCGGCATCAAATCGTCGCGGGTCATCGGCCTGTCTGACGACATCGCCCGCTCGATGAGCGCGATCGCCTGCCGCGTCGCCGTGGTGCCCGGCCGCAACGCCATCGGCATCGAACTGCCGAACGCCAAGCGCGAGACCGTCTATCTCAGGGAAATCATGGCCAGCCGCGATTTCGAGACCACCAAGGCCAAGTTGGCGCTGGCGCTCGGCAAGACCATCAACGGCGAGGCGGTCATCGTCGACATCGCCAAGATGCCGCACGTGCTGGTCGCCGGCACCACCGGCTCGGGCAAGTCGGTCGCCATCAACACCATGATCCTGTCACTGCTCTATCGACTGACGCCGCAGGACTGCCGGCTGATCATGATCGACCCGAAAATGCTGGAGCTCTCGGTCTATGACGGCATCCCGCATCTTTTGACGCCGGTCGTCACCGATCCGAAGAAGGCGGTGGTGGCGCTGAAATGGACCGTGCGCGAAATGGAGGACCGCTACCGCAAAATGTCGAAGGTCGGCGTCCGCAACATCGACGGTTTCAACGCGCGGGTGCAGCAGGCCGAGAAGAAGGGCGAAAAAATCTCGCGCACCGTGCAGACCGGCTTCGACCGGCAGACCGGCGAAGCGGTCTATGAGACGGAAAACCTCGATCTCGAGCCAATGCCCTACATCGTCGTCATCATCGACGAGATGGCCGATTTGATGATGGTCGCCGGCAAGGACATCGAAGGCGCGGTGCAGCGCCTGGCGCAGATGGCGCGCGCTGCCGGCATCCACGTCATCATGGCGACGCAGCGGCCGTCGGTCGACGTCATCACTGGCACGATCAAGGCCAACTTCCCGACCCGCATCTCCTTCCAGGTGACGTCGAAGATCGACAGCCGCACCATTCTGGGCGAACAGGGCGCCGAACAGCTGCTCGGCATGGGCGACATGCTCTACATGGCCGGCGGCGGCCGCATCCAGCGCGTGCACGGTCCTTTCGTTTCCGATGACGAGGTCGAGAAGATTGTCGCGCATCTGAAGCTGCAGGGCGTGCCGGAATATCTCGATGCCATTACCGAGGATGACGACGAGGACGACGATGAGCCGTCGGGCAAGGGTGGCTCGGGCGGTGGCGGCGGCAATTTCGAGGATTCCGACGATCCCTACGACCAGGCGGTTGCGGTGGTGCTGCGTGACGGCAAAGCCTCGACCAGCTACATCCAGCGCCGGCTCGGCATCGGCTACAACCGCGCCGCCTCGATCATCGAGAAGATGGAGAAGGAAGGCATTGTCGGCCCGGCCAACCATGCCGGAAAACGCGAAATTCTGGTGCCGACGGAGGACGACAAGTTCTGATCCGCCCGCCAAGCCGACAGGATTTTCGCGGCTGCAACCTGACGGCAGCAACTTTGAACCTTCTGGCGCGTTTGCAACGACCAAGCGCTGTTCGGCCGCCAAACTTAAGCCCAACTGGGGGGCCAAACACTGCGACAACAGATGAACCAGACGAGAGTAACCGGCATGAAAAACTCTTCTTTCGCCACGATCAGCGATTTTGCCCCGACCCGCCGCCAACTGCTTGGCCTCGGGCTGGTCCTGGCCGGCGCCGCGGCCATCAATGTCGTGCCCGGGGTCCAGTTGCTGGCGTCGGCGCAAGCGGCGGTGCCAGCCACCGCGCAGAAGATCGCCGACCATTTTTCCTCGGTCAAATCGATGGCCGGCGAATTCGTGCAGTTCGGACCCAAGGGCGAGCAGACCGGCGGCAAGTTCTTTCTGGAACGGCCGGGCAAGATACGCTTCAACTATGATGGGACGTCGAATTTCCGGGTGATTTCCGACGGCAAGTCGGTGGTCATCCTCAACAAGCGGCTGAAAACGTCCGATCTCTACCCACTGTCGAAAACGCCGCTCAAGCTGCTGCTCGACACCAGGATCGACCTCTCCGGCGGCCGCGTCAAAAGCGTCAAGGAAGAGAACGACGTCACCACCATCCAACTCGCCGACAAATCGGTGTTCGGCAGTTCGAAGATCACCATGATGTTCGATCCGAAAACCTACGAATTGCGCCAATGGACGATTACCGACGCGCAAGGCAAGGACACGACGGTGATGATCTTCAACGTCAGGGAAGGCGTAAGCTTCGCCCCCGACACTTTTGCCATCGACTATACGGCCAACCGCGAACTGAACACCAAGTCGCGGTAGGTTGCCAACGCTGTCGGAAGGTTCCAGGCGTTGGTGCTGCCCCTCACCTGCCTGCCGGCATCCTCTCCCCGTATAGGGACGGGGAGAGGGGATCCTTCATCAATGATTTCGCCAACCAATTGTCAGCGTAGCAAAACGAGCGCCAAGGGTGAGGTCAGCCCCTTCTCCCCGTCACTATACGGGGAGAAGTGCCCGGCAGGGCGATGAGGGGCGGCGCCGAGGTCGACCATGACATCAACAGGCCCGGCCAACCGCGGCCGGCTTGTTTTTGCGGTGGGCGGCTGGCAGTAGTTTCCGGGATTGACTTTGAAAGACCTCGTTCCCGTCGGAGCCATCTGGCGGACCTTGCGCTGTCCCGGAATCCCAAACATGCCCTTTTCGATCGCGACCTGGAACATCAATTCCGTCCGCCTGCGCATGCCGCTCGTCGAACGCCTGCTTGTCGAACAGGCACCGGACGTGCTCTGCCTGCAGGAAACCAAAGTTCCGGACGAACTGTTTCCCGAGAAGGCGTTTCGCAAGCTCGGCTATCAGCACATCGCCTTCCACGGCCAAAAGGGCTATCACGGCGTGGCGACGGTGGCGCGCCGGCCGATCGCGATTGTCGAAAAGCGCCGCTTCTGCGAGATCGAGGACTGCCGGCATCTGTCGGTCACCGTGCGGGCCGGCGGCAAGGCGATCCTGCTGCACAATTTCTATGTTCCGGCCGGCGGCGACGAGCCCGACCCCGTTATCAACCGCAAGTTCAAGCACAAGCTGGATTTCGTCGCCGAAATGAACGCCATCCGCGCCGAGCACGACGAAGTGTCCGGCTCGATCCTGGTCGGTGACCTCAACATCGCGCCGCTCGAGCACGATGTCTGGTCGCACAAGCAGCTCCTGAAAGTGGTCAGCCATACGCCGGTCGAGACGGAAAATTTCGAGGCGATGCGGCTCGCCGGCGACTGGGTCGACCTGATGCGGCTCAACGTGCCTTACGAGCAGAAGCTCTACACCTGGTGGAGCTATCGCGCGCAGGATTGGCAAGCGTCGGATCGCGGCCGGCGGCTCGACCATGTCTGGTCGTCGCCGAACCTGGTGCCGAGCTTTGCCGGCTACGAGATCCTGCGGCCGGCGCGCGGCTGGCAACGGCCGTCGGACCATGTGCCGGTCATAGCGCGGTTCGACCTGGATTAGCCTCCACGGCTTCGTCATCCTCGGGCGGAGCGGGAGCGAAGCGAACCGCGCAGACCCGAGGATCCATGCCGTTCCTTTTGAGCGCCGCGACAGCGCAGAATCTCGCGATGTCGGCGGGACAGCGCCCCCCTCTGTCCTGCCGGACATCTCCCCCACAAGGGGGGAGATTGGCAGCTTCGCCGTCTCACATCCTATCCCCGTTCAGTCGTCGAAACGCGGCGCCAGCTTCTCGATGCGGCGGATCATTGCCAGAAAATCCTCGGAGATGCGCTGGTGCAGGTGGACCGCGATATCGGGATATTCCTCCAGGATGCGGTGGAACATCTTGCGGCTGAGCCGCAGCACTTCCGAATCGACCTCGGCGGATGCGCTGGTCAGCCGGTTGGTGTCGGCGATCAGCGCCAGTTCGCTCAGCATCGTACCGGGGCCGGCCGTGCCTATCGGGACGCGGGTGCCATCCTGCTCGCGATACAGCACGATGCGCCCGCTGACCACGATATAGGCGCAATCGGCCTCGTCGTCCTCGCGGTAGAGCTTGTGGTCGGCCTGCAGCCTGGTGGTTTCCGCGCCAAAGGCGAGCAGACGCAGCTGTTCCTCCGTGAAGCTCTCGAAGAGCCTCACGGCGGACAGGATGCGGATGTCGTCATCCAACGCCATCTAGCTGTGTCCCCGAACGGCCAGTCCAATCCCTCCATTGGAGCGCCGAGCGTTCCTTTGGACGCGGCAAAGGACGCTCTAAACGCTTTGAAATCGACGCACCGGGCTTTCCAAAAAACGAATCCGGTTTTTGGGCCGTTGCGTCAGCGAGCTCGATCCAGAACCACCTCCAGTCTCAGGATCGTACCCGAAAGCGGCGCCTCCCCTAACCGCTGATTGAATGATTAAATATTTAAGGAACCAGCTTGTAGCCACCACTTTCTGTCACAAGAATTTCTGCGTTGGAAGGATCGCGCTCGATCTTCTGGCGCAGCCGATAGACATGGGTTTCCAGCGTGTGCGTGGTGACGCCGGAATTGTAGCCCCACACTTCCTCGAGCAGCACGTCGCGCGTCACCACCTTCTGGTCGGCGCGATAGAGATACTTGATGATCGAGGCTTCCTTTTCGGTCAGCCGCACCTTGGCGCCGCGCTGGTCGATCAGAAGCTTCTGGCTAGGCTTGAACGTGTAGGGGCCGACCGAAAAGGTGGCGTCTTCGCTCTGCTCATGCTGGCGAAGCTGGGCACGGATGCGGGCCAGGAGAACCGCGAAGCGGAACGGCTTGACCACATAGTCGTTGGCGCCGGCTTCGAGGCCGAGAATCGTGTCGGAATCGGTGTCGTGTCCCGTCAGCATGATGATAGGCGACTTGTAGCCGCCCTTGCGCAGTATCTTCACCGCCTCTCGGCCATCCATGTCGGGGAGGCCGACATCCATGATGAGCAGATCGATGATGCCGCCGCGGGCCGTGGCGATGCCTTTGGCGGCGGTTGATTCCTGCAGGACGTCGAATTCTTCGTAGAGAGACAATTGCTCGACGAGCGTGCCGCGCAGGTCGTCATCGTCATCGACGATCAGAATGGTGCGTGAAGTCATTGATCAATCCGTTGTTTTGAAAAGAAAATTCAGTTGACCGCTGCCTGTTTATGCGGAAGCTGACCGGCACAACAGCCGATCACAATGATTTGTTCCGTGGCACGATCATACAAGAAAAAACGCGCGTGCAATGAGGCGAGCGCATTTTTGCGAAAAGGGCTTCGTGTTCTCACCGTGCGCGCCAGGCCCGGCCACCCCAGCCAGGGACTTCTGCAGGCTGGCAAACTGGTGTTTTCCTGTGCGCTGGGGCGCGGCGGCATATCGGCCGGCAAGCGCGAAGGCGATGGCGCCACGCCGCTTGGGTCGATGCGGATACTGTCGGGATATTTCCGTAACGATCATTTTCCCGTCGGCCGCAAAACCCGGCTGGCGATGGCGCCGATCGGTCGCGATCTTGGCTGGTGCGAAGTGCCTGAGGACCGCAACTACAACCGTCCGGTCAAGATTCCCTATGGCGCCAGCCACGAGCGGATGCTGCGCGCCGACCGCCTTTATGACGCCTGCCTGGTGCTCGACTGGAACATTGCGCCGCGTCGCCGCGGACGCGGCAGCGCCATCTTCTTTCATTTGGCGCGCCCCGACTTCACACCGACGCAAGGCTGCGTCGCGGTGACTGCACGCACGATGGCCCGGCTGTTGCCGCTGCTGTCGGACCGCACGGTGATGAGGGTGGTGAGGTAGGGGAGGGGAATAGGGCAGTAGGGGAAT